>JAGAWH010000054.1 GCA_017941505.1 Faecalicoccus sp.
AATTTTTCACGTCCGATATCATAACGTGAGATTCCTTCATCTTTTAAGCGGGCATCAACCTTTGCCTGCGTTGCGATACCGGCATGATCCATACCGGAAAGCCATAATACATCGTATCCCTGCATTCTCTTATAGCGGCAGATAATATCCTGTAATGTCGTATCCCAGGCATGTCCTAAATGCAGTTTACCTGTTACATTTGGTGGAGGAATAACGATACAATACGGATGTTTAGAAACATCTCCTGCTGTAAAATAGCTGTGATCCAGCCACTCTTGATAACGATCTTTTTCCACCGACAGATGATCGTATTTTCCTGCCATTTTCGTGTTTTCCATCACTTTTCCTCCTTCATAAAAAAAGCACATCCAAAGGACGTGCTTGACGTGGTACCACCTTAATTTACATACTCAAAGAATATGCCTCAACACATAACGCCGTGACCGCGAAGACTCCTACTATTAGTTCAAAGCTTTGCTCCCAGACTACCTTCATTCTGCTTCACTGCTTTTTTGCACCAACCAAAAGCTCTCTTAAAGCTTAACAGAACTACTCCTTCTGTTCATCGCATGTATGTTACCAGTTTATTAAAAATTCTATAAAAACGCAAGAACTAATTTTCTTCCAGATTCATCATCATCGAAACATGCGTTTTCACAAAACCCAGTTTTTCGTACAGGCGGTGAGCGCGCTCTCTTTTAGCATTGCTTCTAAGTTCAATCACCGAACAGTTTTCCTTTTTGGCAAGCTTTACGGCATATTCTGTAAGCTGAGAGCCAATTCCCATAGAACGGTACTCAGGCATTACCGTAAGCTCAATCATTTCCGCAACCTTTGCGCAATGATGAAGCTGCATTTCCATTCGCATATGAAGTCCAGCAACACCTTTTTCATCTACTTCTCCTACTAAGAATATATGCTCAGGATCATTGAGTAAGCTTTCATAGATGGAATGAAACAGCTTGTAATCAAAGGTTTGATTCTCCATATCAACATTTAATTCATAAAACAAATCGACATCATTGATATTCGCTTTTCGTATCATCTTTCCTCCAAAAAAAAAGGAGCTTTAGATAGCTCCTTATGCAAACAATCAGATTAAGCTAAAGCTTCTTTAATGATAGCCTGAACTTCTTCCATAGTTTCCTGATCAACACACTTAGCTGCAAGAGCCTGTGCATCAGAATACTTCATGTTGTTGATGATCTTACGAGCCTGCAGGATCTGAGTTGCAGACATAGAGAATTCATCAAGTCCAAGACCTAATAATACAGGGGCTGCCATAGCGTCGCCGGCCATAGCTCCACACATACCTACCCAGCTTCCGTTAGCGTGAGCACCTTCGATAGTCTTCTTGATCAGACGAAGGATACTTGGGTTCAACGGCTGATACAGATAAGCTACCGGTTCAGACATACGGTCAGCTGCCATAGAGTACTGGATTAAGTCGTTAGTTCCGATTGAGAAGAAATCTGCATATTTAGAGAACTTGTCAGACAATGCTGCAGCTGCAGGGATTTCAACCATCATACCTACTTCGATATCATCAGCAACCTTAACGCCTTCAGCAGTTAAGTTAGCCTTTTCTTCTTCGAAGATAGCCTTAGCGGAACGGAATTCGTTGATTGTAGCGATCATTGGGAACATGATAGCTAATTTGCCGTATACAGAAGCACGTAATAATGCTCTTAACTGAGTACGGAAGATATCAGTTTCTCTTAAGCATAGACGAATAGCACGGTAACCTAAGAATGGGTTCATTTCTTTCGGGAATTCATAGTATTTTAACTTCTTGTCGCCACCGATATCCAGTGTACGTACAACAACACGCTTACCCTGCATTCCTTCTAATACCTGCTTGTAAGCCTGGAACTGTTCTTCTTCTGTTGGGAAGTGGTCAGAATCCATGTATAAGAATTCAGTACGGAATAAACCAACGCCTTCTCCACCGTTCTTTAATACGCCTTCAACGTCCTTGAAGCCACCGATATTACCGGCGATGTCAACTTCGCGTCCGTCAGGAGTTTCAGATTTCTGGTTAACAAGAACTTTTAATTCTTCTTTTTCTTTTTCGTAAGCAGCAGCTTTCTTTTCGTAAGCAGCGATTGTTTCAGCATCCGGGTTGATTACTACTTCACCATCAAGTGCATCTAATGCGATCATGTCGCCAGTTTCACATGCGTCTAAGATACCTGGGCATCCAACAACAGCAGCGATTTCCAAAGAGTTAGCCATGATAGCTGAGTGAGAAGTCTTACCACCGATTTCAGTACAGAAACCTTTTACATATTCATTCAACTGTGCAGTGTCACTTGGAGTTAAGTCATAAGCAACGATGATTGAATCTTCAGCGATTGCTGTTAAATCAGGAATTACTAAACCTAATAAATTACATTTTAAACGGAAAGTAACGTCCTTAACGTCAGCAGCTCTTTCACGGAAATAGTCATTATCCATGGATTCGAACATAGCAACCATCATATTTGCTACTTCGTCAGTTGCATATTCAGCATTTACGCCTTCGTTTTCGATCTTGCTTTTAATCTGACCAGCTAATTCAGGGTCGCCTGCCATCATTAAGTGAGCATCAAATACTGCAAGTTCTTCGGCTTTCAAGCGCTTAGCAGCTCTTTCCTTAACGCCTTCGATATCCTTGATTGTCTTTTCAAGAGCAGCTTCAAATTTCGCAACTTCATCAGCTGCAACAACATTTGTTTTCTTTTCGATTACAACTTTAGGTGAAACAAGTCTATAAACCTTAGCTACGCATACACCAGAACTTGCTGCAATTCCTTTTAACATGATTTTTTCCTCCTAAATATTATGTGCGTGATAACGCTTTCAGTTGGTAAAATTGTAACACTTATTCCCATTTTTTACAACGAGCGATATGAAAAATACAGTACATTAATAAAAATATTTGCCCATTAAATTTCAAGTAAAACTGTTATGTTAATGTTTAATTTAAGGCCCTATAGTATTTCTCTCAATGAATGACAAAAAAAGTATGGCAGGGCCATACTTTATAATTAACGTCTAAACTTTTTCTTATGAATTTCAGTTGCCTGGAATACAGGGAACAAAAATACAAGGATTGGATAAATCTCTAAACGTCCGATCAACATGCAAAACGATAATACGATCTTTGAAAGATCGGAGAAAGCCGCAAAGTTACCGGCCGGTCCCACTAAACCAAGACCCGGTCCTACATTGGAAATGCAGGTAAATACTGCCGTCAAAGTGGACTCAAAATCAAAATTATCCAGTGAGACAACAATAAAGGCACCGGCAATCAACATCATCAAGATCGCGAAATATATCAAAATGCTGTTGACGGTCTTATCATCCACGACTTTGCCATCCATGGTGATCGCATCCACTTTCTGTGGGTGAATTAAGCGCTGTACATCCAGTTTCATCTTCTTTAATAAAACCAGCATACGACTAACCTTAATACCGCCTCCGGTAGACCCTGCACAGGCACCAAGAAGCGTCAACAAAATAAGCAGTGTCTTAGAAAACATCGGCCAGGAATTATAATCATAGGTCGCATACCCGGTAGTTGTGATGATGGAAGCCACCTGGAAAAAGGCATATCTAAAGGAATCCGTAAAGTTGTGATAAACCGTTAAGGTGTTCCATGCGATGAGCACTGAGGCACCAAGCACAATCGCAAGGTAGGCATGAAGCTCCTGGTTTTTATATACACTTTTAAAATCCTTGATCATCAAGAAATAATATAAGTTAAAGTTAACACCGAAAAGCACCATAAAGATGCCGATCACATAATCAAAATATGGGTTGTTGTAGTAACCGACAGAAGCTCCCCAGCACGAGAAACCTCCGGTTCCGGCAGTACCGAACGTATGAATTAAAGTATCATATAAAGGCATTCCGCCAATCAGAAGGAAAATAATCTCCAACACGGTCAAGCCCATATATAATTCATACAATATAACTGCTGTCTGGCGCATACGGGGAACCAGTTTTCCAATGGTTGGACCCGGCATTTCCGCACGGGCAAGAAACATCGTACGGGCATTGGTCCGTGGTAAAAAAGCCAATACAAAGACAAGCACTCCCATACCGCCGACCCAGTGCGTCAAACTTCGCCAAAATAATGAAGCTTTGGACAGCGCCTCAACATCTGTTAGAATCGTAGATCCCGTAGTAGTAAAGCCGGATACCGTTTCAAAGAAACAGTCGACAAGACTGGGTATTTCATTGGTGAAATAGAACGGGAGTCCTCCTAAAAAGGAGACCACAATCCAAGCCAGTCCAACCGCAATCATACCCTCTTTGGCATAATACGAGGTATGTTTTACCTTTAGTCGGGATAAAGGTAATCCGACCGCAAGGGATATCACAATAGAAATGATAAAAGGCATGGCAACATGTTCACCATATATAAAGCACACAATCAGAGGCAGCACCATTAAACATCCGGATGCGATTGCGATATATCCGACAATATTGCCAATAATTCGCCAGTTTAAGCTGAGCAAACCTTTCTTAAGCGAGAACATCGTTAATTTCCCTCAATCCCTCTAGGCGGGTAATAATCGCTACCGTATCCCCCTCTTGAATGACGGAATCACCAACCGCAATTTTTGATTCATTGTCGTGAGTGATATAACTAATTAATGTGCCCGGCTTTAATTTTAGCGTCTTGATCGGCTTACCGATCAAGCGGCAGTTTGGTTTTACTTTGAATTCTAAGATTTCAAACTTATCATTCATAATTTTGATCAATGTTTCCACATTGGAACCCACACTGTTCTGCATAGCACGAACGTATTGAACAATCTGGTTAGCAGCCATGTTCTTTGGTGTGATCGTACTTTCCAGACCAAGCTTTTCTAACAGGAATCCCAAAGATACACGGTTTACTTTTGGGAGTACCTTTTCAACACCGTGATTGGAAGCATACATAGAGATAATGACATTTTCTTCATCATTATCGGTTAGCGCAATAAAGGCATCCATTTTCTCCAGTGCTTCAGAACGTAAAAGTTCATGGTCGGTTCCATCTCCCTGAATAACGGTAACTTCCGGGAATTCTTCCAAAAGTGTCAAACATTTGTCACGAGACTGTTCAATCACGGTTACATCCATACGATGATCTAACAGCATCGGAATGAGATAGCGGGTAATTTTTCCTCCGCCAACAATCATGATGTTGTGGATAATACGCTTTTTCAAAATGCCAATCTCAATCAAGAACTTTTCAAGTTCAATAGTCGGTCCGGTCACGGATACTCTATCACCGACTTCGATCACGGTATTGCCTCCCGGGATATGCGGTTCATTATTTCGAAGCAGCGCCAGAAATTGAACCTGTGCTTTTAATCGAGAAGCAATCTGATGAATGGGTTTACCTGCCAGCGGACTGGATTCAGTAATCTTGATTTCAGCCACTTCAATTCTACCGTTTGAAAAGGAGCTTACCTTAATCTCTGTAGGAAAGCTTAGTGTACGGGTGATTTCTCTGGCAGCTGTATGTTCCGGATTGATTTTTAAACTGAGCCCTAAATCATCCTTCATCATATTCAAGCTCTGTACATACTCCGGATTGCGGATTCGAGCAATCGTATGTTCTGTTCCGATTTTTTTCGCAATGAGACAGGCGATAATATTAATTTCATCGCTTGAGGTAACGGCGATCACAAGATCTGCCTGATCCGCCTTTGCCTGCATTAGGACCTCATAATTGGCTCCGTTTCCATTAATACCTTCTGCATCCAGAATATTCATCGTAGATTCCAGAACCTGTGGTTTATTTTCGATGATAGTAATATCATGTCCTTCTTTTTCAAGTTGTTTCGCAATCGCAAAACCAACTTTACCATTTCCGATAATAATAATCTTCATAAATAACCTCTCATAATTTATGATAAAATCATATTCATTGTACACCAAGTTTTTTATTTGTCTATATAAGAAAAAAAGGGGAAAACAGACTTCAATAAGCTTTATCTCCCGGCTATTTTTTTCAAAATCGGTAATATGCCCCATTTCCGAGCTGTGCGAATCATTGATCTCCGTGTGTGGAAACGCAATGCCCTTAATGGATAAATTGCGTTCCAGAAATGAACATATCTTTGATAATTTTTATTAGTGATATCGTAATATTTTCCCTTCCGCTGAAATCCTGCCAGAACACCTATAACAGTTTCATCCGGCACTTCTTCAAAATAATAGGTATTGTCACCGCGAATCAAATAATCCCTTTCACGCACATGGATCACACGATGAAGCACATAGCTCCCTTTTCTTTTATATAAGGCAACATCAAATCTTTTAAGCCTTCCCTTAGGAACCTCTATCACAACTAAGTCTCTGTTCTGCCTCAGCATCGGCTCCATGCTGACACCCCGCGTTTTATAAACAAGCTTTCCGTCGCGTGCAAGAATATCCTCAAATGTTTTTAATGTATCTGTCATATTGTTCTTTTCTTTCCTTATAGACACTTTGAACTTTATAACTCTGTTTTGTCAATAATGATTAACTATTTTTCGCTGATTCCGGCTTATAATAAAAAATGCAGAAGCTTTTGCACTTCTGCATATCATTATTGATTCGGTAATGCCTTTGCGAGTGCACTGTTAACCGCTACAGCTAATGCGGTTTCCGGCAGGCAGTTTGTCAAGATAACCGTTCCCATAAAGCCCATTAAAGCGGATTGCGCAATTCCTAATGCTTCGGAATATTGAGCTCCATAGAATAAAACAATTAAGCCTAACACCATGAAGGTATGGCATAAGGTCGCAACAAGTGCAGCTGTGGCAGCACTAGTCACCTTTCCCTTTCCTTTTTCCAGCATCTTATGATAAATAGTTCCGGCAATCACACCTAATAATACACGCGGAACAATCGCAATAATCAAACTCTGGAAACCACCGGACATGCCGGCTACTGTCACAAACGGACTAAACACAAAGCTGGTTACGGTCGGTGTCATTGTGGCATTGATCACACTGCTGATTCCAAATACGAGACCGAGAAATGCTCCATATTGGGTAGACATCACACTTGCGCATACAATCACCGGGATGTGCATCAATGTTGCACTCAACGGACCAAAGCGCAAATAGCCAAACGGAGTCACAAACAAGACAATTTCAATGGCCAGAAATAATGCCATCATTGTCAAATCATGAATCTGGTTTCTGGATTTGTTCATTTTTACGTTTCCTCCTACTGTCGTTTCTAACGAATACGACGTAAATAAATCTAGAAATGCCTTATAGGATTATAGTCGAATCGATCTATATCCCAGCACAGATGCATTATAATTGAAACAAATCCATTTTTCAATAGTGAAAAAATTCTCAATCTGTTTTTATGATCTTAAAGAATTTCCATGTCTTCGCCATTGGTGGCAATGACCTTTTTCATCCATTCAAAAGAATCTTTCTTAGAGCGTTTCAGAGTACCGTTTCCTTTATCATCCATATCAACATAGATAAATCCATAGCGCTTTTTCATCTCACCGGTAGACAGGGATACCAGATCGGTGCTTCCCCACATCGTATATCCGAAACAATCTACACCGTCAATCAAAATCGCATCACGCATCTGTTCAAAGTGATCTTTTAAATATTTCATGCGGTACGGGTCATGAATGGAGCCATCTTCTTCAACGACATCCACAGCGCCCAATCCGTTTTCAATCACAAACAACGGTTTTTGATAGCGGTCATAGAGCTCATTTAAACAATAACGCAATCCTAATGGATCAATTGGCCATCCCCAAGGTGTAGATTCCAGATACGGATTGGATTCGCCACCCATTAAGGCAACCACAGAATTGGTTTTAAACGGTTTATCATGCGCTATCGTTGTAGAGCGGTAGTAGCTGAAGGAAACATAATCCAATGTATATTTTTCAATATAGTCTAAATCACCCGGTTCCATTTTAATGTCGGTAACACCCTTGCGCTCCCAGATTTC
The DNA here is from genome assembly GCA_017941505.1 of Faecalicoccus sp. The sequence goes on from JAGAWH010000054.1 coordinate 7,954, forward strand.
CCTTGAGAAGTTTGGATATTTACCACGCGCCATAACATCCGCAAAATATAAATTTTCACGGCGTTTGGAATAGGCGGCAAAGACATCTCTTGGATCACAGGTGCCGGATACATTTCCGATAAGGCAAACATAGCACCCATCTTATTTTCCGGATCGATTTCATGAGCAATTTTGATAGCCATTGAAGAAGCAACCGCCATATTATGGTTAGCCTGGTAATATGTCTGACCATCCATGGTATGTACACCGATCTTAGAATATCCGTAAATCGCGTTGAGTTCGTTAAAAGTCAGCCATAATTTACAGCGACCCTTAAAGCGTTCCAATAAGGTGCGTGCGTATTTTACATAGGCATCGATCAGATGACGGGAATTCCAGCCATCGTATTTTTCTGCCAGATAATTTGGCATTTCATCGTGACAAATCGTGATGAGCGGTGCAATATTATATTTCTCTAACTCTGTTAACACATCCTCATAAAAACGTAATCCTTCTTCATTTGGCATTTCTTCATCACCGGTCGGATAGATTCTTGACCAGGTTACACCGAAACGGAATACCTTAAAGCCCAGCTCACCCATCAGGGCGATATCTTCTTTATAATGGTGATAAAAGTCAACCGCTTTATGACTTGGATAATATTCATCATCAAATATTTCCGGTACAGCTCCTTGAGGAATTGAATCTAATGAATTAACATATCCCTTCGTGCCATCAGGCATTCTTAGTGTGATCTGACGGGCTCTGTCAACACTTCCGTCGGTCACAAAGTCCTGGCTGTTAATACCACGGCCGCCTTCTCCAAAACCACCTTCAAACTGGAAGTCCGCGGTTGCGCCTCCCCATAAAAATCCTTCCGGAAACCGTTTAGAATTCATATTTCTTCCTCCTGTTTTTATTCTTCTTATATCATTATAAAAAAAGGAATCCTGCTTTTAAAGGATTCCCTTGATTGAATTAATCAGCTTTTTTAGATGCAGCGATTACACGGCTTGCGTTTGGTTCCGGTACCGGATCATAACGGTTCATCTTAATGGAATAAGTTCCTAAACCTTGAGCCATAGAACGTAATTCAATGGAGTAGCGGGCGATTTCAGCCATCGGTACCTGTGCTTCAATGATCTGGTTGCCTTCGCTTGGAGTCATACCCATGATAGCACCACGGCGCTTGTTCAAATCACCGATAACAGTTCCGGTATATTCATCCGGTACTACAACAGTAATATCCATGATCGGCTCTAATAAAATCGGATGTGCTTTTTCCATACCGGCCTTAAATGCCAGTCTTGCAGCAAGTTTAAATGCCATTTCGGAAGAGTCTACATCATGATATTTACCATCGGTCAAAGTAGCCTTGATATTAACCATCTTATAGCCTGCAAGGTAACCTTCGTTGCAGCATTCTCTTAATCCGGCTTCAACAGCTGGGAAGTACTGTTTAGGTACAGCACCACCGAATACGCGTTCATCGAATTCCATCTCTTCAACACCCGGATTTGGTTCGAATTCAACAAATACATGACCGAACTGACCATGTCCACCGGACTGTTTCTTATGACGACCTTCTACAAGAACCTTCTTAGTGATTGTCTCACGATACATGATCTTCGGATCCTGAGTAAGAACTTCAGCTTTATATTTATTCTTTAATTTTGACAGAATAACATCCAGATGCTGGTCACCGATACCATAGATAACGGTTTCTCTTGTTTCCGGATTTACAACAATCTTGAATGTAGGATCTTCTTCTGCTAAGCGGGCAAGACCGTTAGACATCTTATCTTCATCGTTCTTAGATTTTGGCATTACAGCCTGACCGTACATCGGTTCGTCGAATACGATCTTATCAGCCATAACAAGCTTACCTTTTTCGCATAATGTATCATTAGTTCCGGTATTAGCGAGCTTGATCAAAGCGCCGATATCGCCGGTAAATAACTTACCGCACTTTGTCTGATGTTTACCGCGGATGGTATAAACGTCGGAAATCTTTTCCGGTTTTCCGTTGTTGGCATTCACGATTACAGAATCAGAGCTTAAAACACCGCTAAGAACCTTGATGTAGGAAATCTTACCGAACTGGTCAGCAATAGTCTTGAATACCTGAGCTGTCAATACTTCGTTTTCATTTGTTAAGAGTTCTACTTTTTCACCCTTCGGTGTAGTTGCCGTATACATACCCTTTTCAGAATATGTTGGGAAGTAGTTAACGATTAATGACATTAAACGCTGAATACCGATAGACTGGATAGCACTTCCGGAGAATACCGGGCAGATTTCACCGCTTCTAACGCCGATTCTTACACCCTTAGTCAGTTCAGCATCAGTAAATTCTTCACCTTCGAAGAACTTTTCCATCAGATCATCATCACTCATCGCAACTGCTTCAGCAATCTGATCTTTATACAGAGCAACATCATCCTGCATATCTTCAGGAACCGGCTGTGGAGTTTCACTGTTAGCCTTAGGGCCTTTATAATACCAAGCCTTGTTGGATAAGATATTTACAGAACCGATGCATTCGCCGTTTTCAACGATTGGTACTTCAAACGGAATAATGCTCTTACCGAATTCTTCGTGTAATTTGCCATAAGCATCTGCAAAGCTGGTATGTTCTTCATCTAATTTGTTAATAAAGAAGATTGTCGGCTTGCCGGCTTCACGAGCCTGCTTATAAGCTAACTTTGTACCGGATTCCAAAACGTTTTTCGCATTGGCAACGATAAGGCAGCTTTCACTAACCGCAAAGCCGGCCTGCTTTTCGCCTACGAAATCCAGATAACCCGGTGTGTCGATAAAGTTGATTTTGCAGTCATTCCATTCAATTGGAACGATAGAAGTATATACAGATAAACCACGGCGGATTTCTTCCTGATCGAAGTCGATTAATGAGCTTCCATCACTTGTTCTACCGAAGCGGTCTGTAGCTTTTGTATAATACAGCATAGCCTCAAGCACAGATGTTTTACCTGCACCGCTATGCCCGATGACCGATACGTTGCGTACCTCTGAACTTAAATAATCTCGCATAGTTAATTCCCTCCTGTATTATTTTAAAATTGGCTCTAATTGAGCGCGGCAATGTTCGCGCACGTAATCCAATGCGACATGTCCCTGCTTATCAACCATATCTTTATCAGCTCCATAAGCAAGTAATTTTTCTACTAAACTTGGATATCCGCCGTAAGCTGCTCTCATTAATGCAGTGCAGCCATTATTATCGAATAAGTTGACGTTGGCGTTTCTTTCCAAAAGCAGTGAAATTGTATCACGCTTAAATGCGATGCAGGCTTCCATTAAAGCAGTACGTCCTACTTCATCCTGAGCGTTGATATCAGCACCGGCATCCAGCAAAAGCTGTACACAGCGATCCTGTCCTAACAGGGCAGCACGCATCAGGGCAGTACGTCCATTATCATCTTTCGCATTTACATCTGCACCGGAGTTAATCAAAGCTTTACAAATTGTTCTGTTACCTTTTTTAGCTGCTCCCATCAATGCAGTTTTGTTCTTGTTGTCAACCGCATTTACATCAGCGCCATTGTCAATCAATACCTGAACTACATCTTTGCGGTTGCGCTTAGCAGCACGCATCAATGCGGTACGTCCATCACCATTTTGATAGTTCACGTCAGCGCCGGCTGCAATCTGTCCGCATACCATCGGAAAGTCGCCGTTTGCACAGGCATCCCAAAATACCTTATTGAAATTTTGATCCATATTATTTCCTCCTTATTATTTTGATCGAAATAACATAAAAGCCGGAATACAGCCTCGTACCCCAGCTTAATCGGCATGAAAGGAGCCGACACATTTATTTTCGTTTGTAACAGTGAAAACGTTTGTCATGTCTACCACTCCCTTCGACATGACTAATTATATAAAAACCTCTTATTTCTGCAAATCAAGTACCAAGTTGGACAGATACTGTACCAATCAATCCACCCGTCCTATAAAATTAACGATATTTGGAACCAATAACTTCGAATGTTACCTGGCCTTTTTCTTTCACTGCTTCTACACATGCCACCTTAACACGTTTACCGATGGTATATTCTTTTCCGTTATTTTCGCCAATTAAACGCATATGAAGGTCATCATATACATAAAAATCATCCTGCAGCATCCTTGCCGGAACCAAACCTTCCACGGTATTTTCCAACATCACAAAGAAACCGAATTTTGCGACACCGGTGATTACACCTTCAAATACTTCACCGATATGGTCTTCCATATATTGTGCCTTTTTGTAGTCATCTACAGCTCTTTCCACAGTAATCGCATCTCTTTCCTTAGCCGATGCATGTAAAGCCTGTTTTTCAATTTTTGATACTTCAAAATCACGGTTTTTATCGCTTTTTTCAAAAACATATCGTCTCAGCATTCTATGAACGATCAAATCCGGATAGCGGCGAATCGGTGAAGTAAAATGACAGTACTCTTCCAATCCTAACCCAAAATGTCCCTGGCATTTTTCCGAATATACCGCCTTCTGCATCGCACGAAGTGTCATCATCGACATCACTTCACGGGTATATGGATCTTCTATAGAATCCAAAAATTCCTGAAGTTCTTTGGATGTTATATTTTCCGGATCAAAATCCCAGATAATATGCATTAAATAGGCCATGCGCATCAAAGATTCAATACGGTCCGGGTCCGGTTTCTGGTGAATACGATACATGCCCGGTATTTTTTCGCTGTTTAAAAGATGAGCAACACAGACGTTGGCAGAGATCATAAACTGCTCGATCATCTCTTCGGCAAAGCCTCTTGTCTTTACATACACATCGATTGGTTTACCCCTGTCATCCAATTCAATCCGCGCTTCGGGTGATTCAAAATCAATATTTCCTCTTTCTACAGACTGTTCCTTTAATCGCAGCGCAAGTTCTTTCATCATAAGAAGTGCATCTTGAATATCTTCATATTCTTCACTTTCTCCATCAAAGAGCGCATTTACCTTTTGATAGGTACAGCGTCTGTTGGATTCTATCAAAGATGGGAATACATCAAAGGTTTTAATCTCACCTTTGGAATTGATGTTCATCTTACAGGTTATCGTACAGCGCTCCACATTTGGATTTAAAGAGCAGATTCCGTTGGAAAGTTCAAAAGGCAGCATCGGAATCACCCTGTCGCATAAATAGATGCTGGTGGCTCTGGCATAGGCTTCCTTGTCAATGGAAGAGCCTTCCTCTACATAATGAGATACATCCGCAATATGAACATAAAGGATATATCCATCTTTGGTCTTCTCGATCGAAATCGCATCATCAAAGTCTCTGGCATCATCACCATCAATCGTAATCGTAAATAAATCACGAAGATCCTTACGATTTTGGCGGTCCTTATCGGTTACTACCTGATCAATATCTTTGACTTCTTTTCTTACACGATTTGAAAATTCCGTACGTACATCCTTGGCATACAAAATCGATGTGATATCCATGCCCGGTTCTTCTTCACTTCCCAATATCTTTTCAATTTTACATTCCATCGGATTGGAATACTTGATAATGGAAAGTACAGCTCGGTCCTGATTATGAATCGTATACTTATCTATGTTTTTGATATGGAATGAACGATGCAGATCGACATCGCTGTAAAAGATAAACTCTTTTCTTCGCTTATAGAAGGTACCGGCAATCTTACGGATTCCTCTGCGATAAATATGAATCACTTCATTTTTCTTTGGATCTACATGCACCAATACCTCATCGCCATCAAAGGCATCTTTGGCATGATTTTTTGATACATAGATTTTACTGTCTCCGTTTACCACGGCATATTCAAATTTAGAGATATCCTTAATCTTACCGGTAAAGTATTCCTTCTGATCGATTAAATAATACGATGTATGATCGTTGCAGATGATTTTCTCATCCTCTAAAGCGTTTAAAGCCTTCACAAAGGCGATAAACTCAGCTGAATTTTTAAGATGTAATTCTTTTTCAAGATCTTTTTGGTTCCACTTGTTTTTCTTTTGAAATAATTCTAATAATCTTTGTTCCATAGTACCTCCTTCCACAAAAAAAGGCCTTTCGGCCTTTCCTATCAAATAATCTGTAACGCGATTACAAGCGCAAAGAATAAAATACCAAAAAACAACGTCAGACGACTGATGATCTTTTCCGGTCCTCTTTCCTTTTGTACCGCAAACAAATTCAAGTCACCGCTTCCGGTAAATGCAGCTGATAAACCATCGGACTTACCGCTTTGAAGCAGAACTAAAATGATAATAATACCGCTAACACACATTAATATAACATTTAATATATCTTTCATATTTTCACTTCTTCCTAAGACTATGTCATTATAACATAAATTATTTACAATTCTAGAAAATTATCATTTTTCTAGTTCTGTCAACTCTTTCACAATCCGATTTGGATAAATACCCATCCGTTCAATATCCTTTCGGGTATGGATTCCGGTCTCGACAAAGATCGTTTCTACCCCTGTGCGAACACCTAATAATATATCTGTTTCCAGATTATCACCGATTAAGACAACATCTTCTTTTTTTAATCTGTAGTGTTTTAAACACAATTCCAGAATAATCGGACTCGGCTTGGCGATATCCGGCGATTTTTGATTCACTGCATATTCAAATATGGCAACAATGCTGCCGTTTCCTAATTCAAATCCTCCCGGTTTTGCCAGTATCCTGTCCTTATTGGTTCCGATCAGCTTTGCACCATCCAACAAGCAGGTCAAAGCCTTTGAATAAGACATATAATTAGCATCCTTATCCAAACCGACAAACAGAAAGTCCGGATGATCTTCCGTGATTTCAAAACCGTTTTCCTTTAATGCCTCAACTAATCCGTTTTGTCCGATATACCACGCCTTATTTCCTTCATAATTCTGTCGCACGTATTCTGCCGAGGCCATTGCGCTGTTATAAAACATGTCCGGAGTAATTCCTTCATATCCCATATTGAGCATATGATCTGCATTCTCCTGCGGTGTACGCATGGAATTATTGCTCATAAACAGAAAAGGAATCTTATGTGAAAGGCAATAGTCGACAAACGATTTTGCGCTTTCAATGATTTGCGTACCGCGATACATCGTACCGTCCAGATCGAGTATCAAAGTTTTCATATTTCACCTGCAAAAAAGAAAGTCTAGTCGACTTTCTTTAAATCAATATAAGGTAATTCGGTATGGATCTCGCGTCCCATCAAAATCAATCGAACAGTTGCTTCCTGTTTTTCATCATCCATCGCAATTACGACACCTTCCAAGTCCTGATAAGCATCGCTGCGCATGATAAGAACACGGTCACCAACTTCATAATTAACTTGAACATTAATGTCACTGCGTCCTAAACGGCGAAGAACGGCATCTACTTCCTCTTGTGCTACAGGGAATGGTTTAGCACCCTTACCGCTCGATCCGATAAATCCGGTTACACCCGGGGTATTACGTACAACATACCATGCTTCATCGGTCATGACCATCTGTACCAATAAATATCCTGAAAAGAGATTACGGGTCTTTTCAACAGGCTTGTTGTTCTTATACTCAACGACTGTTTCTTCCGCTACAACAACCTGAAACAAGGTATCTTCTAAACCCATGGTCTTAATACGGCGCTCTAAGTTTTCTTTTACACGATTTTCCTGTCCGGCATATGTGTTAACCACATACCATTCTTTTTTTAACTCTGCCATTTGTCTTATGCTCCTACGATCCAGCTGATTAATCCGCTGGCTGCCAGTTCACAAATGAAGAAATACAGACCAAACAGTAACGTGAAAACAATTACTCTTCCACTATTGGAAAATAATTCTTTTGCGGTCGGCCATTTAACCGCGCGAATCTCCGAAATAATCCCTTTTGGGGAATACGTACGTTCTTTCTTTTCCTTTTTTTCTTTCGCCATAAAAATACCTCACTTTGTCTCTTTGTGTATCGTATGTTTGCCGCATTTTGGGCAGTATTTTTTGATTTCTAAACGCTGTGCGTTTGTCTTCTTGTTCTTTTTTGTAACGTAATTTCTTGATAGACATTCAGAACACGTTAAAATGATTTTATCTGCCATTCCATCACGCCTTTCATAACTAATTCAATTTAACATCAATATTTTCTATAGTCAATCAATCAAATGAAATTTTTTGACTTTCCTCATCGTATACTGCACTTTTTTCATCGTAATACCGTAGGACTCGGCGATTTCAGCACTGCTCCAGCCGGCAATTTTCTTATCCAATATTGTTCTTTCAATCGGTGAAAGTAATGTCGCCGCTTTAGACAAACATCTCTCCCACTCCAGCTTGACCATCACCTCATGGTGTACATCATACTCTAACACCTCTGTAAAATCGCCCAGATAGTGATCATGAGCTTCACTGATGCGGGAATCCAGGCTGATTGTATCATTCATATAGTCAATCGCATGGCGAGACCAATAACGGAATAAATCGGTGATCAGATTACTGACCGAATGGCGGTAGTAGGTATTAAATCCCATTGCCATATCCGGTCGATATTGATAAAGACATTTGATCAGCAGAGCATCTGCTTCACTGAAAATATCAGCCCTGCTCACAATATTGGTGTTATCGCGAATCCCTTTTGCGGTGCAGATTGCCCCCAGCATGGGACGGAAATAATCAATTAATAATTGGATTGCCTCTTCATCCTTTTGGAAGAAAAGGTATATATATTCATTTATGTTCATTTTTTTTGCTCCTTTGAAGCAAAAAGATATTACAGTTTAGATCTTTGATCAAATATCTGATATAAAACAACAGCACATGCCACACTGGCATTTAATGATGAGATGGTTCCGACCATCGGAAGCTTTACCATGTAGTCGCACTGCTTCTTGACCAAAGAGGAAATACCTTTGCCCTCATTTCCAATCACAAGCGCAACAGGAACATCATAAATGCCTTCCCGATAATCTCTGGCATTGTCCATATCGGTTCCGATAATCCAATATCCTTCCTTTTTCAATTGTTTTAAAGTCGATGAAAGATTGGTAACAATGGATACCGGCACTGTATAAGCTGCCCCGGTACTTGCCTTGATGGCAGCCGGTGTCAATCCGGCACTGTTATGTTTGGTAAGAATTACACCATCCGCTCCTACACAATCACAGGTTCGAAGGATTGCTCCTACATTATGAGGATCTTGAATTTCATCCAGACAGACAATCAAGCCGGGGTTTTTGGCATGACGTACTAAATCTTCCAATGCGTAGGTTTGAATATCCTTTACCTGACATGCGATTCCCTGATGATGGCTGTTTCCGGCAATCTTATCTAACTGCTGACGAGAAACATTGCGAACAGGTTTGTTTAATTTTTTTACCGCATCTTGAATCTTCGGATCCTTAATACCGCTTTGAATATAAATCACTTCAATAGAATCGGCTTCCTCTTGAATCTGCGTAAACACATTTCTACCGTAAACAATCATAATGTCTCTCCTATTTCCATAATTCTATCCAGGCATGCATCCAAGCGGTCTTTATGATCGTATAGATATAAATAACCTAATAATGCTTCTAACGCGGTCGCCATCAGATACGTCTTCCCATCGGCATTCTTTGCCTTGGAATGAATCGTCGCATTGCGTCCTCTTGCCAGAATTTCCATTTCGTCTTCGGTGAAGAAATCCGCTTTTTTCATTGTATCCAGGATATAAGCCTGTGCCCTTGCTGAGCATATTTTGGCACTTTTTTTCTGCAGGATACCCGGCTTTTGATATCCTTTTTCCAATAAGGCTTCACGAACACGAAGCGTCATCAGTGCATCACCCATCCAGGCAAGACTTGTTGCGTTGTGCGTGACAATTTCCATTTACAGAATACCCTTTTCCTGTAAAGAAGCGCGATATGTGTCTGCTTTTTCAAAATCTTTAGCCTTTACTGCAGCACGCCATTCTTTGTACAATGTCTTATCTTCATCTGTTAAGATTACTTTGTTGAGTTTAATACCTAATACATAAAGCATTTTCTCTAATGTGTTTACAATTTTCGCAACAGATTCAAAATCCACATTGCGGGTACGTAAGCTCTGATTCAATTTCTTTACGACTTCATATACAACAGATACGGCATTCGGGGTATTCAAATCATCGTTTAAGGCATCGATGAAATCATTCATATCCTCACAAACCTCATCCGAGTCTCTGGCATCGTTCAACTGCATCTGTACAACTGCCTGCTTATAAGCTGTCTGAATCTTCAATAATTCTTTTTGAGCTGCTTCAATGGTATCATCGCTGATATTTAACGGTGCTCTGTATTGTGCGCAGATCATAATCCAGCGGATGGTATTACCGCCATATTGGGCAATCAGATCCTTTGCCCACCATACGTTGCCAAGTGATTTAGACATCTTGATTCCGTTGATATTGATCATACCGTTATGGATCCACATATTGGCAAGACGGGTATGATTGCATACTTCGCATTGGGCGATTTCATTTTCATGATGCGGGAATTTTAAATCCAGACCGCCGCCGTGAATATCAATCAATGTCTTATTAAAGACATTCTGGATCATAACAACACATTCGGTATGCCATCCCGGTCTTCCTTTACCCCATGGAGAATCCCATTGGATTCCCTGAGATGTTTTCTTCCACAATGTAAAGTCTAAAGGATTTTCCTTCTTTTCGTTTTCGTCAATTCTGGCACCGACAACTAAATCTTCAATATGCTGGTGAGATAATTCACCATAATGTTCATCGCTTTCCACACGGAAATATACATCGTTATCTACCTGATACGCTGATCCGTTTTTAACCATCTTATCAATAAAGGCGATGATTTCATCCATGGTTTCGGTAACGCGCGGTGTAACATCGGGTTCATCCGCATTTAAGCCAGACCGTACATCTTTATATGCCTTAATAAATTTGTCTGTAATATCTTTTTCACTTACATTCTGTTCAATTGCGGCATTGATGATCTTGTCATCAACATCAGTGTAGTTTGAAACATAAGTAACATCATATCCCTGAAGCTCCAGGGCCTTTTTCAAAGTATCAAATACGACAATCGGCCGGGCATTACCCACATGTGGATAGTTATATACCGTTGGACCGCATACATACATGGAGATTTTTCCTTCTTCAATCGGTTTTAATTCTTCCACTGTCTGGGTATAACTATTGTATAATCTCATGATCCATTTCCTTTCTGTTTAAAAAAGCATGGGCATCCAGACACCTATGCTTCATCATTATCTACATTTATTTCAAGTGCAAGTGTTTTAAATTGTTCAAGAAGTTCAGGGTCTACTCCATCCTCTCTTAAACGTTCAAGATAGGCTGCGTCCAAATCATTGACATCTTTAGTGAGATCATCTCTTTCATCGTCAATTAACCGTTCTTTAATAGCCATACACTAACCCTCCAAATCTATGAGAGCGTTGTCGGAAACTTCAGAAGCAGTAAACACGCTCTTTTTTTTACTGCTCTTTTTTGGTCTTACCCCCATTTTTTTGCCAAATTGACTTGACAAACGTTCTCCGCCGCGGCTCGCTCCGCTCGCTTTAC
>JAGAWH010000055.1 GCA_017941505.1 Faecalicoccus sp.
CCTATAAAAGGCCATATCACAAAACATAAGACAATCATCATTTTATAAATCCAATGGACATTTTTAAGAAGAATATACAATGTCATACATCCAAGGCAGATATAAATGAGTCCTGCATAATAGTAGATTGTATATTTTGGAATAAGAGACAATAGAACATTAAAAAAACTCAGGATATCAAGTGATAGAAACACACCGATAAATGCACCCGCAAACAAATATCCCGATGCCTTTCTAAGGAAAGAAAACAGAAATAGAGAGATAACTTCTACCTGTCCGAAATACAAAAACTCCATCATGATCAACAACATTTTTGTAACGATCCACCTTTGTTTCTGAGAGTGGATGAAATGATGAACGAATTGAAAAATTTGCGGAAACACAAAGGAAAAATCAGCGGTATGACTGGGAAATAATAAAATAAAAAGAAACATAGAAAACGCAAATCGGGCATTATAATCATCGAATAAACATTTTGCCATGCGATTTAAAAGCAAACGGTATAATGAAATTGTAAATACCAGATGATATCCATACAAAAATATGAAGACAAATAAAATCAAATTGGTATGTTTTTTATCAAATATATTATTCAATAACCTCTCTAACATAGAAATAAATGCCACAAACGGCAATGACAGCCTTCGAAAGATATCCGGCATGGTATCGGTATAAATCCCAAAAAAGATACCTTTATAGAAATCGGATAAAGGATGATTTTTCACTTTTGAATAGAGTATGGAACGAGTTGTCCAGCCTTTTTCTTTTAATCCTTCATCATTCCCGTACACTTGAAAACAAATTCCCTGTTTTTCCATATAATCTGAAAAAGAAAACTGTCCGATATTGCGGATGGAATCAATTTCTTGAAAGGAATCCAGATAATATTCATCATCAAAATTTGGATCGGTAAGTCCATATACAAGTACTTTATACTCACCGTTTTTTGCCAGGCAGTAATTCTCTTTTACAGAATAAATATGATAAATCCCATTGACCGGTTTGGAAATTTTACCCGGCATTAGAAAAAAGGAAACGATGATACAAAAAATCCATAGAAAAAGGATACGGTAATTTTCTAATTTACGGAAAAGATAATATCCATACAAGAAGGCAATAATACTGATCCATACGATATTTTTTACCACCGTTAAAAGGAAAAAACCTATAGCCAGTAAAAAGAAAGAAGTACTCATAGACAGATCAAATCCTTGATCTTTTCAAACATCTTATCCCCTATTCCCTTTACATCTTTGATTTGTTCTATTGTAGAAAACGGTGTAACTGATCTGTAATCAATTATTCTCTGGGCAATGGAAGGACCGATACCGGGAAGTGTATCCAGTTCCTGCAAAGTTGCTGTGTTAATCGAGATTCTTTCAATTCCTTCTTCGTTCTTTTTAGGAATCACTACCACAGAATCGGGCTCGGGCTGCATGACAAGCGAGATCGCATCCACATCCGCCTCTTCTGTAAGGCCGCCGGCCGCATCAATACAGTCTTCAACCGTCCCTTCCCATTTCAAAGCGTAAATACCCGGGTCATTGACTTCCCCTTTCACTTCAATCTGTTTGATCATCGGTCTGATTCTTTCAAGAGATACCGGCTGATAGCGTCCGTAAAAAGCCAGTCCCAATAATAAGAACATACATATAGATATCAATATTTTTTTCATACCATCACCAATATCTAATACGTCAAAATATAAATTTAATCGAAAACTTATTTAGAATGGGATGAACAATTGATAAAATAGAATCAAATAAGGAGGAATTCTTATGAGTACAATAGAAATTCAGAAAACCAGTATTACCGATTGTAAGACAGATGTTGTGGTAAATGCAGCCAATGAAAAACTGCTTCACGGAAGCGGTGTATGCGGTTATATATTTGCGGCAGCCGGACCGGAAAAACTGCAGGCAGCCTGTAACAAGATCGGACATTGCGATACCGGAAATGCCGTTATCACACCGGGATTTAATCTTTCGAAGTTTATCGTTCATGCGGTCGGTCCGATTTGGAACGGAGGAAAAAGCGGTGAACCGAAACATTTATATAACTGCTACAAATCATCTCTGGATCTGGCTAAGAAAAATGGATGTCACTCCATTTCGTTTCCTTTGATTTCATCCGGTATTTTTGGATACCCGGTTGATAATGCCTGGAAAGAAGCGATAAAAAGCGTAAAAGACTGGCTGGATGAAAATCCGGACTATGATATGAAGGTCGTATTTGCGATTCTGTCGGATCAAATATTGGAAAAAGGATGCAGGGAAGCACAGACAAATGCCGGAAAGTATTACCGGGCCCAATTGACAAGATCCGACTCTATAAAAAAAGGAAGATCCGGCAAATTCTAATGAAAGATGCCCTGTATACCAGGACATCTTTTTATAAGGCTTCCTCATCATAAGTAACTAAGGCTTCAAGCGGAATATGTCTTGTCACAAATCCGCGGATAAAGGATTTATCCTCCGCCGGAAAATACATGCGAAAACGTTTATATTTCCCTTTCAGTTCAATAAATCGATCACCCATTAAAACCGTTTGTGCTTTATTAAAGTAGAAGTAGGCAGAGGATTTTCCGCTTCCTGACTTTACATATTCATCGCTCATTTTATATACTTCCCATGGATCTTTTGCTACATGTAACACAAAGCCAAATATAGATACAAAAATGATAATAAAGATCACATCTGCCAGTACAACCGGCAATACAGAACTCCAGTCTCTTACCATATAGGAAAACACAAGACCCATTATAAGAATAGATATAGATATCAAAATACAGGCAATGATTCCTAATTTCATGCTCTTTTTAAAATAGTCATAATCGATGCGGCAGTGCCATGTATACGTACCATCCGCTTCTTTTATGACGCGTTGTTCCAGTGATTCAGGTGATGTCATAAATAGATCCTTTCTGTATTCATAGTAACACTCATAAGTATGACTGACTATAAAAAAGTGATCCGAAGATCACTTTTCCAAATCGATTTCAAATTTTTTTCCGCAATTTCTGCAGAATGTATCAAACTGCTTACTCTGTGCCCCGCAATAAGGACATGTTTTATATGCCAGTGTGTGCTCCGGTAATTTTTCACCGCAGTGCATGCAGAAAACGGCATCAGCGGGTGCAACCTCATGGCATTTCGGACACTCTTTATACTGTCCTAACTGCTTATCGACCACCTTGTCGTACATTTTATCCCAGTATTTACTGTTTTCATCAAAATTTTCAAGAGCCGGCTTGTCCCCCGAATGGTCTAAAGGATGCCCATGCACTTCCGTTTCAAATGATTTAGAGATGCCTTCGGCGGTATCATCAAATAATTTTGTGAACTCTCTGGTAATTGGATTGCTGTTGACTATTTTCTCTATGCTTTCATCCATGACCTTTTCAAAAGTGCTCTTTTCTTTTTTATCGAATAAATCATCAAATAAACCCATCGTTTTACCTCACTTTAAATTTGAAAAAAGAGAATGATAAAAACCATTCTCTTTAACTCATTACTAATTTAAGTCGTCTTTGTTTGCCTGGATGGCATCAATACGAACCTTATAAGGATGCTCAATATGTGTAACTTCTACAACATCCCCAACACGATGACCGATGATAACACGGGCAAGCGGTGTGATATTGGAAATCTTTCCCTGTAATGGATTGGCTTCAACGGAACCCACAATGGAGAAACGTAATTCCTGATCATCCTCAAAGTCATATAGAACAACAGTAGAACCTAATTCCACAACATCGGATTTAGAGCTTTCCTGGATAATAATCGCATGTTTGATCAAATCATCTAAGGTTTGAATACGAGCTTCAACCTGAGCCTGATGATCACGTGCTGCATCATAGTCCGCGTTTTCGGACAAGTCACCTTGAGCACGGGCTTCCTGTAACTCAATAACAACCTGTTCACGAACAACATGGATCAAATTATCTCTTTCTGCAACTAATTTATCGTAACCCTGCTGGGTCATTTCATATTTTTTTGTATCTGCCATGAAAACACTCCTTTTTGCATTCGCAATTATAACATGAAAAACAAATTATTCAATCATTTATTCTTCAGTTGTTTCTTCCTGTGGCACCTCTTCCGAAGGTGCTTCTGTTGTGGAACCATCATCCATCACAAGACCGAGTTCGGCCATCATTGCCTGATGTTCTTCATAAGTCTTGGAATAATGAACTAAGCCATCCTTGCGGTTGTAAATATCAGCTACGAAGAATAAGTATTCATTGTTGTCAGGCTGCAATACCGCCACAAGTGCATCTTCACCCGGATTCAAAATCGGTCCGATCGGTAATCCGGTGTGCATATAGGTGTTATATGGTGAGTCGATTTCCGCATTGGTTTCACAATCTTCCGGATCATCAAATTCATCATATAATGCGTAACATACCGTTACACTGGATTGTAACATCATATCCTGGTTTAAACGGTTATAGAATACACCGGCAATTTTACGCATGTCGGTATAGTTACCTGCCTCAAATTGAACAACACTGGCAAGCGTAACAAGTTCATGAACCGTATATTGCGATTTATCAAAATAATCCTGATATTCCTGATAAACGTTATTAAACTGCGTTAAGAATGTTCTTGTGATCTCATCAATCGATGCATTGGTGTAGAACTGATATGTTTCCGGGAATAAGTATCCTTCTAACTTCACATGGTATTGATCATTGTTCAAATCATCCGGATTGATAAATGAGTATGTCTGTGAAAGTTCTTTAATATATTCCGGATCATTCCATAATTCAATGAACTCTTCAGCCTTATATGGGAAGTTTTCTGCCAGAATTTCCGCTGTTTCCTTCGCCCATTTTCCTTCCGGGAAGGTTATAACGATGGTATCGATAATCGCATTATTCTGGTTTCCTATATAAGCTAACACCTGCTGCGTGGTCATACCGTTGTTTAATTCAAAGGTACCTGCATAGTATTGGCCGCTTCCAAAGAATTTTGTATACAGCTTCGCGGTATTGGCATCTTTGATTAAGCCTTTCTTTTGCAGCATCGCAAGAACAGAATCATAAGATTGACCGGATTCAATTTCAATGGTCACAACTTTTGTTCCATCTCCTACCGGTTCTAAATCTGTCTTGTATTTATACAATCCAAACAAAACACCGCCTACAAGCAGAATCGGAATCAAAGCCACCACAAATCTCAAAAATGGATTCGATTTTTTCTGCTGCTGTTTTTTCTTTGGAACTGTACGCGTTTTTCTTCTTCTTTTCTCAACAGGACGAAGAACGATCTGACTGGTATCAATGGTCTGATCATATACCGGTGCAGCCGGTGCTACAGCCATTTGTCTTGGTGCTGTATTTTGCGGACGTCTTTGTGCCGTATTCGATGGCCGTCTTCTCTTAGTTGAAGATCTTGATTGAGAAGCCGGACGCTTTCTTTTTACAGATTGACTCTGACTTGATTCCGGACGTCTTTTTTTAGCACTGCTCGAACCGGAAGGACGTCTTTTTCGCTGCTGGTTGACCTGAGCGCGTCTTGTTTCTAAAGAATCCGGACGCTGCGCAGCCGGTCTTTTTCTTTTCTTCGCTGTTTATGTATTCGCCGAGGAAGCAGGCCTTCTCTTCTTTTGTGCTGTCTGCTGGGAGGATGGCCGCTTTTTTCTTGGCTGGGCTGTATTACTCGGCATCCTCTTCATCTCCTAAAAATGTATTGATGACTTCTTCTACCATATCCCATTCTTCGTCAGACTCAATAGGGATCAATCTGCCATCATCTGTGTAAGCACTGGCCATTACTTCACTTTGATCTCCTTCAGGGTCCTGATAAACGACATATTGTTTCTTAGTTTCGTCATTGTCGAATGTAAACAAAATTGTCATTCGTTTTTCGTTTCCATTCTCATCAGTAACATACATTGAATTCGAATCCATCATAATAATCATCCTTTCGTAAAAACAGGGGAATTTATCCGATTCCCCCGTTTAACTTGTCTAAATAGCCCTGCAAAATTTCAACTGCAGCCATTTGGTCAATGACTTTTTTACGCTTTTTTCGGGAAACATCACCCTCTAAAAGATAGCGGGTAGCACTTACGGTTGTAAGACGCTCATCCCACAGGGTAACGTTATATCCTTCTTTAGTAAGCTCATCAGCAAAATCAATCGATAACTGACCTCTTTCACCGATATCTCCATTCATATGTTTTGGCAGCCCCAATACGATATCTTTGATCTTTTCCGATTCCAATAATTCCAACAATTGGTCGAAGCAGTCATCGTAATCATCCGACGGAAATCGAATCGTAGTAAGGGCTCTGGCTACAAGTCTGCCCTGGTCGCTGATCGCAACACCGCAGGTCTTGGAGCCCAGATCTAATCCGATTATTCTATTCTGCATTATTTTTCTAAATATGCACGAACCAATTCTTCGATGATTTCGTAACGTTCGATTCTCTGAATCAGATTACGGGCATTCTTATGAGAAGAAATATATGCAGGATCATTGCTGATAATATATCCGGCAATCTGATTGACCGAATTATATCCTCTTTCATCCAATGCATTGCTAACCTCTTTTAAGATTGCCTTGATATTCTCACGGCGAATTTCTTCGGTAGTAAATGTCATTGTTTCCGTAATGTCTCTCATAGTATCACCCTCCTTGACATAAAACTATTATACATGAAAGCGATGAAAAATAAAATGTTTTCATCGCTCATGGTTTTAAATATTCGTTAATTGTGAACGGATTTCATCCATAGCTTCATTGAGCTTGGATACATCCTTACCGCCGGCCTGGGCCATATCCGGTTTTCCACCGCCGTTACCCTGGCAGATCTGGGCAGCTTTCTTAACCAGATTTCCGGCATGTACACCTTTTTTCACGGCATCCTTACCGGCACCGGCTACAAAGACAACCTTATCGTTGTTTACATTCGCAAAGAAACATACCACATTTGGATTCTGTGCCTTTAAGTTAGAAACGATATCTTTCAGTGCACCGGCATCCATACCTTCGGTCTTACGAATTAAGGCATCAACGTTTCCTAATGTCTTTACATCATTTGTCCATTCCTTAGCCTTCAGGGCAAAGATCTGGTTTTTCAGGTTATCGATTTCCTTCTGCATGGACTTCATCTGATCATAAGCAGAAGCAACTTTGTTGTCGATTCCCTTCAGACCCTTGGCTTTTGCACTTTCGGCAATATTTTCTAACATAGCCTGCTGCTTAGCAGTTTCCTGGTAAGCTGCATAACCTGTCTTGGCAGTGATAC
>JAGAWH010000056.1 GCA_017941505.1 Faecalicoccus sp.
GTGACCCAATCAGGATATTTTTTTGTTCTGGGCATGGCGTTACTCCTTTATATAGTATATTATACTATATAAAGGCGACAATTAAAAAGGGATTCAGTTAAAAATCCCTAATTATTTAGTTTCTTGCGATTGCCCTGCTGCGATTTTCCTTTAATAATTAAACTGTAATGATACCTAAAACGCTTAATATAGATGCCGCAAGAATCACAAGCACGAAGATTGGTGCGACATAGCGAACCATAAAATTGAAGATCTTTTTTCTTTTAAACGGTTCCCCATTGAGTTCCACCTCATCCGCAATTCTTTTTACCGTTACTTCATATACCGTATACATACAGATAAAGAATGCAGAAATCGGCATCATAATCGAATTGGTGATAAAGTCAAAGAAATCTAAGAACTGCATACCAAGAATCTTAATCATATCAAGCGGTCCGTAACCTAGTGTAGATAAAGTTCCTAATACCACCATAATCACAGCTAATAAAATCGTTCCCTTTTGACGAGATAAATGCCATTCATCCGTAAATGTAGATACTGCACATTCCGCAAGCGCAATCGAGCTTGTAAGGGCTGCAAACAATACCAGAAAGAAGAACATGATCGCAAATACACGGCCAAATGCCATGCTCGCAAAAACCTTAGGCAAAGTAATAAACATCAAGGATGGTCCTGCTCCCAACATATTTGGATCTCCTCCGGAGAACGCAAATACCGCCGGAATGATCATAAGTCCTGCCATAATCGCAATAGCCGTATCAAATATTTCTACCTGGATGGTAGCTGCTTCAATACCTACATCCTTCTTTAAATAAGAACCAAAGGTAATCAAAATACCCATTGCGATAGAAAGTGAATAGAACATCTGTCCCATGGCCTGTACAACCGTCATGATTGAGAAATTCTCAAAATTCGGAATCAACATATATTTGATACCTTCAATTGCGCCCGGTCTTGTACAGGAATAAATAGAAATGATAATGGCAAGTACGACCAGAATCGGCATACAGATCTTAGATACCTTTTCTATTCCGTTTTCTACCCCGCAATATATAACAATCAGTGTTAAGGCCGCAAAGATCAAAAAGTAGATCTCCGGTGATGTCTGTGAGATAAAGGATCCAAAATATCCATCGGCTGCCACACCGGCTACATTGCCTTTGAGATACTCCCATAAATACTTGATGACCCAGCCGCCGATGGCCGAATAATACGGAACAATCAATATCGGAATGATCGCATTGAGCCAGCCGCCGATTTTATAAATTGACTTATTGGTGAAGGCTTTAAATGCTCCAATCGGGCTTTTCCCGGTCATTCTTCCAATGGCCGTCTCAGCCATGATCATGGTGTAGCCAAAGGTCAATGCCAATATAATATACACCAACAAAAAAATACCGCCGCCATATTTTGCGGCCAAATACGGAAAGCGCCAGATATTACCCAAACCAACCGAAGCTCCGGCAGCTGACATAACATATCCAAGCTTTCCTGAAAAACTACTTCGTTTCTCCATACATTTTACTCTCCCTAAAACTTTTATTTAATTAAGATAAAGCTTTTTCATTATATAATCAATTTCCTTTAAACACAAATAAAATAAAAGCCCCCTAAGGGACTTCACACATGAATTTTAATCGTGATCATTATTGTTTAAAACGTTTTATAATTTTTCCAAAAATGAAAAGAACCATTCCTACTCCATAGGCAAAGCATGCATATTTAAAGCCAGCCGACCAAAAGGAATCTGTATAATAAGCACTGTCTCTAGGGTATGCGAATATAAGAACATGGCAGACAATCTGTAATATCCACCATCCTCCCCCAATGTAAAAATATTCCCGAAAATGCACATCACGGTCTAATCCGGCAGCTAAGGCATACTGTAAAAAACCGATAATCAAGATATATTGGGACAACATATCCGGTCTGGGAAGAGCTTTGATCATAGCAGCTAAAATAAAATAGGCCATAATTCCGATGTAAATATAAAGATTTTTTCTGGATGGATATTCCGGAAGGCTGTTTGGATCATAATAACCATGTCCGTTTGATGAAATATTGACAGGTTCTGAATACCAGGGATTTTGGGCATCGTTGAGATAATTATATGTATTCGACTTTCTTTCAGTCTGTTGATCCTTATTATCAAAGAGGTTGTTATCCCATGATATTTTATTGCCCTTGTTACTGACATATCCCTCTGTAAAGGCTGACCCATACTTGATCCAGGTCTCTTTTTCTCCTTTTTCGTAGTCTTCTACGGTAATATCCCCTGTATAAGGATTTTTGTAGATATGTTTTTTACCCATTATTCTTACTCCTCTATACAAACATAAACATAAAAGCAAAGCGATATAAAATAGATTGAAACATAGAAATAGTATTGTTTAAACAAAAGAAAATAAAGTTAGAAAAAGATATCGTATGCAAGCCAATGCTAAGAATATGCATACAATTCAAAATTTAAGGCTTCCGATATCACAATGTTCCGGGAATTTGCCGCTCTTTTGAACAAATATAGGGAAAGGATTATCCCTTCTTTTACCAAGCTTGAAGTTATAAGAGTCAAAAAGAATGGGATCTTCCCCGTCTATCCAACGATCCTATGGAATCATTTAATCGAAAGCCAAAAGATTACAAGAGGAATTCTCGAGGTTCCTCTTATTTCTATTATACACACAAATAATCCGACATAAAAACGGTATAGAATCCTATCTATACCGTAAAGTTTATTCATAAATTTAATGATTAATCAATCATTGAAACCTGAATGGATGATACTCTATCATTTTTCTTTAAGATGGCAAGCGCATGTCCTTCATAAGACATGGTCGTATCTGTACAGAAGCCCTTATTTTGGATATGCGATGAATGCTCATTTCCAAATTCTAAAATTTCGTATTCTGTTTCCAGTTTTAAGTTTACCGGTTCAAAGACCACATTACCATCTTCATCCAAAATGGTAATCTCGACAAAGATAAGTTCTTTTCCTTCATGAATCTCTGTCTTGATCTGTTTTGAAGCACCGGCAGTAGAAAGCTTATTTTCACCGATCAACTGTCCATCCTTATACGATTTTACGACAAGTTCACCAGGCTTATATGTCGTGTTATATGAAGTGGCATAATCCGTTTTCGGACCACATTCATGAACACCTAATGAAATACCGTTCTGGAATAATTCAACAGAATCTCCATTACCGTAAACTTCAATATAGATCGGTACATCTGTATCTTCATACGTATAATTTAAGGCGCAGTCCGTATATTTCCACGGACCAAATTGGCGCGGTGTTCCATAACGTTTTGGATCCTGCACGGCAATACATGGCGTTGTAGTCAAACCATAGACTAGCTCACGATAATACGACATAGCACGGCGTACTCCAATGAGCGATAAATCACCGGACTCGGATACAAGCTGCGGATACGGGCGGCCTACCTCGCCCATATAATCCCAGGCAGTCCAGGTAAAATCACCAATGGCCGCATCAACCGACATAATTGTCTGCCAGTTTTCGGATATTTGTTTCGGGTAAGTTTCTGAGCCAACCATCACACGGCTTGGATATTTTTGTGAATCCGGAATATATCTGGATGTCATATAGTTATATCCTAAAACATCCATCGTGGTATCTAACTGTTCCAATATCTTAGATATCACATCATGCTGGACAATCAGCGGCATGCTGGTTTCCATATATCCCATAAAGACATTGACATCCCCACTCTTTGTATCGGCAACACCTCCGGTAATATCATCGACAATTTTCATCAGTCCATCACCGGCCGCAAAGGCTCCGTTGATGCCGTTGGTCGTAAAGCGTGTTGAATCGAGTTCATGGAAATAATCCGACAACATGCGGCTGGTTTCAATGCCCTTTGGTGTACAGATTTCAAAGATCTCATTACCCGTAGAATACAATACAACACTTGGATGGTTATAGTCTGCTTCTACTAAAGCCTTAATATCCTTTTTCCAGCTCTCATCAAAGCGAAGGGAATAATCATAGCTGACCTTGGATTTATTCCATACATCCACAAGCTCATCCATGACATACATACCTAACGTATCACATGCCTTAAGCAGGGCAGTTGATGCGTGGTTATGAGCACTTCTTACGGCATTAAAGCCGGCTTCCTTTAATTTGGAAATACGGAAGAATTCATAATCCTCATAGGTTGCAGCACCTAGAATACCCTGGTCATGATGAAGACATCCTCCGCGAAGCTTCACGGTCTTTCCGTTTACGCGAAGTCCATGAACGCTATCTATCTGTAATTTACGAAGTCCGGTAGAAATGATGTTGGTATCATAAATTTTTTGATCATCTTCAACATCGATTTGAACCGTATACAAATAAGGGTCTTCAGCACTCCAGGCTTTCGGATTTTTAATGGTTAAGCGCTTATGGAATTTTAGCTTTTCCAATCCCTTGATAAAGATTGGATAGCTCTCTTTATGGTCATCAAAGGATATGCTCACAAAGATATCCCTGCTGTTGACAGATATATTTTCCAATTCAGCCTCAACTAACACAGCTGCCAAATCTGCATCTAAATCACAGGTTGTGATTTTGATCGACTGCTCCTTAATAAATACAGTATCTCCACATAATAGATATACATTCCGATAGATACCCGCTCCGGTATACCAGCGTGAATTTCTCGTACCGCATTTGACAACAACCAAAATATCATTTGTTTGATCAAAGGATACATAATCCGTAATATCCACCATAAACGGTGAATATCCAAACGCATGTCCTCCGACCTTAGATCCATTAATAAAAATCAATGAATCCTGATAAATACCTTCAAAGAATAAATAGAGCTTCTGTCCTTTTAAAGAAGGATCTACCTCAAAAGATTTATAAAATTTATATTCACCGGCATCAATATATCCGGTATTTCTTCCGTTTAATGAATTTGGATCCTGTTTTTCATGCCACATGGCATCATAAGGAAGATCAATATTTTTGGCTTCATCCGGAACACGGAAGACAAGTTCAAAGGGATCGTTATCTTTCCAAATCTTCCAATTGGCATTCAAATTAATTTTCTGCATTACAGTACTTTCTTTCCACCGTATTTACGAATCTTGAGTACGTGGCAAGATCCTTCTCCAAATAAATCATCCATTGCCTGGCGATAGATTTCGACATGATCATCATCGACAAAGGCCTGAATC
Source organism: Faecalicoccus sp. (assembly GCA_017941505.1). Next base: position 5,194 of record JAGAWH010000056.1, read on the forward strand.
GTTCCGGCAAAGCCGCCGCCATGAACACGGCATACACCTTTATCCCCTAAAACCTGCTCAGAACGGGCAAGGCTGATTGAGACTGCCTGATTTTGCGGATCGGATGATGCATATACATTTTGAAGATATTTAAAGCTGGAGTTTCCGGATGACTCAATTCCCTGCTTAAATCCTTCAAAATCCTGATTTTCTAAATATTCTACCACATCTTTAACGCGCTCATTTTCCGCAAAGAAGTGCATTGCACGTAAAACCGGCCGATCTCCTAATGTTTTACGTAGTTCCGGTAGAGAGCGGATAAACAGAGATTCATCGACATCACGCAGGACCGTCTTGCCAAAATAGGCGGCAACATCCTTCATTTCTTTTGGAACAGCGGCATATTCATGCGTTAAATCGGCATGGCTTCCCTTTGTATCGGTAATACAGAGAGAGGTATGGAAAGATGAAAAATCGACATCGATATGTTTCACCAATGGAGCAGCCACATCTTTAAAATCAATGGTAATAAGACCGCCCACGGCACAGGCACATTGATCCATTAAGCCGCACGGCTTGCCGAAATATACATTTTCCGCATATTGGCTGATCTTTGCGATTTCAACCATATCCACTTTGGAGTCATTATAGAGACCTGATAAAATCGTACCGATCAAGACTTCAAAGCTGGCTGAGCTGGAAAGACCGGCTCCTACAATCACATCACTTGTTGCGTAAGCTTCAAATCCTCCGATTTGATACCCATTATCTACAAAACCCTTTAATACGCCGCGAATCAATGCCTCGGAAGTGCCTTTTTCTTCTTCCTTCATCTCAAAATCATGAATATCAATATCCTGAATTTCAAAATCATCCGAACGCATACAAATCTTACCTTCTAAAGGAGCAACTACCGCAATGGTGTCTAAATTGA
>JAGAWH010000057.1 GCA_017941505.1 Faecalicoccus sp.
GATCACCCTTGTGCAAAGGAAAAAGAACCTGCCGTTCTTTTTCCCTGCCTCCCCGGCGAGGGGGAAAAGCCACACAAAAAGCGGGAAAATTTCCCGCTAATCATCGCTCATTTTTGAGACATTTTCGCATAGTATTGACATCACACCAAAACCACTACTTCTCATCGATCTTTGTAAAACGAAGGAAAGTTTTGCCATCTCTTGTGATTGTCTCATTCCACATATCGGCAGGGCGAATCCAGAGGATACCATCCCCATATAAAGCACGATAGACTACCATGGCTTCTTCATTTTCACTATGTTTGGCAATGCCGATCACTTCATATTCATTTCCTTTAAAGTGGCGGTATTTCCCGAGTGGAATGGTTTGAATTGCTTCTTCATATTTCATGATTCATTCTCCTGTAAAACTAATAGATGCAGCTGATCAATTTCTTTTTCTGTCAGGGGCCGGTATTCACCGGTTTCTAATCCATCTAAGGTCAAATTCCCAAATCGAATCCTTTTTAAATACGTTACCGGACATCCGATATATTCAAACATCCTCTTTACCTGATGATATTTACCTTCATGAATCGTTAAATAAGCAGATGTATCACTGATCTGTTCATATTCGGCCGGCTTTGATGTAAAGTCTTCAAAGCGAATCGATTCAGAGAAGATTTGTTTTGCCATATCCGGAAGCGGTCTTTCGGTTTCTACATAATAAGTCTTCTCTACATGCCGTCTAGGTGATAATAGGGCATGATTTAAATCCCCATCATTGGTTATGAGAAGTACACCTTCAGTATCTTTATCTAATCTTCCTACAGGTACTAAATCTTTGCGGATGGGATCAATGAGTTCCATCACAACAGGGTGGGCACTATCTTTTGTAGCTGTCACATAACCTGCCGGTTTATTGAGCAGATAATATTCACAAGCTACATACTCTACTCTTTCACCATCAAAATAGACAATGGTATTTTCATCGACATTGGTATCAGCTTTTTTGATAACTTTACCATCAATTTCAACAAAGCCTTTACGAATCATTTTTTTGATTTCATTACGGGTACCATAACCCATATCCGCTAAAAACTTATCCAGTCTCATTGTATCCTCCATCCTGCATCCAATTTATTTTTAAGTGTACCCTTGGATGCCTTCGCAAAGCCCATCGGATATCCATCTAAACATACTAATACCCAGCCTTTTATAGAAGTATTGATATCGTGGATATCAATCGTTTCACCTTTAAGATATTTAAGAGCTCTTTGTTCATCTAAGTCGATGACCTGTTTGAATTCATCCTTCTTTAAAGCCATGGCAAGTGCCTGAGAAGGTTCAAAACGATTTTTCTTGAAATCACCTAAATATAAACCGGAACGAAGAACTCTGAGGGAATCAGTATCGATATCCCTGCAGAAATAAAGCTTTTCTTTCTTCAATTCGAAATGACCGTTATAGAAATCTTTTTTTAATAACGAAAAAAACGGATCTTTCTCTGCATAGGGATTTTTAACGGCTTTTAAAGAAGAAGGGTATGGTGTTAAGGTCCCCGGCTTTTTGAGCAGTGCGGTAAAATGACCCTCCCCTTTGGTGTGATGCGGGAAGAAACGAACTGTACCCGGTATAAATCCTTCATCAGCACCTTCTGCCTGAATAGCTACTACTTCCATTGATTGTTCCATCATATGCTGTACAATCTCTTCGTTTTCTTTTTTAGAAAAAGTGCAGGTAGAATATACAAGATATCCACCCGGTTTCAACATTTGGATGGCCTTATCGCAAATTTCCTTTTGCAGGGAAGCGTAGTGATCATTGCTGTCGGGTGTCCAGCTGTTAATTAAGGCCGGGTCTTTGCGAAACATGCCTTCACCGCTGCATGGTGCATCTACTAAAATTTTATCGAAGAATTCCGGATATTTCTCTGCCAGCTTTTCCGGTGTTTCAGCCATCACAATCATGTTGTCAACACCGAACAATTCCAAATTTCTTAATAATGGTTTACAGCGGGAGACACTGATATCATTCGATATCAGCAAACCCTGTCCTTTCAGTTTCGCGGCAAGCTCGGTGCTTTTACCACCCGGGGCAGCACATAAATCCAGCACATAATCACCCGGATGTATCGGCAATGCAGCAGCCGGAAACATGGCAGAGGGCTCCTGGAGATAATAAAGACCTAACCGATACCATATCTCTGTTCCCGGTCTTACATCTTCCGGAATATAGTATCCATTTTCTGTCCATTCTACTTTTTCTGTGAGATAGGGAAGGTGTATTTGCAGCTGATCTATATTGGCTTTTAATGTATTGATTCTAAGTCCCTGATATTTTTTATCTTCCATCGCTTTGAGATAATCCGAATACTCATCCTGTAAAAGCGATTTCATATTTTCCAAAAACGGTTGAGGTAATTTTTCAATCACAAGATTCTCCTTTTACGTGGTTTAAGCATACTGTTTTTGTGTCTAAAATTCAACGTCCTTTACTTGCATTATGACTATCACAGTGCTATTATTTCTACCATTGAGAGGAGTTTTTAAAAATGTCTGATATCGTATTAACAAAAAAAGATTTAGCTGAAAAGATGGCAGAAGAATTTGGTATTACTAAAGCCCGCGCTGCTGAATATGTTCAATTCACTTTTGATCAGATGGCTGATACATTAGAAAAGAAGGGAACCGTTGATGTATTTGGATTTGGTAAATTCACCATTTCTCATAGAGAAGCCCGTCAGGGACGCAATCCATTCACAAATGAAACTATCGAGATTGCAGCATCCGATTCCATTAAATTTAAACCTGCTAAAAAGTTAAAAGACGCTGTTAAGTAAGGTATTTAAGACTCTTTCGAGAGTCTTTTTTTTATAGTATTTTTCCTGTTTCATTGTATAATGAATATATACTATACGGGAGTTAGGAGGTACTAATATGAGTCTTCCCATTTATATAATAGGGCATAGAAGACCGGATACCGATGCGATTTGCTCCGCTATGGCTTTAGCCGAATTAAAACAGAAATTAGGCGTTAACGCCGTTGCAGCACGTATCGGGCATTTGAATCCGGAAACACAATTTATTATTGACAAGCTGGGTGTACAAAAACCGCTTTACATGACAACCGCCAAGAGTACCTTATCGGAAATTGACATTGATCCCCCGGTATTGATTTACCAGGATGATTCTTTATTAACCGCATGGGATTTATGTCACGATAATGGTGTTAAAACGTTATATGTTGTCAATCAAAACGGTGAATTTGTCGGTATGACAACCTTAGCTCAGATTTCCATGATCCAGATGCAGGATTTAAATTTAACCAGTGAATTATTGAAAAAGACACCGGCAGAAAATATTGCCGAAACATTAGAAGGAAGGATTCTTTTACAGGGAACAAGAGAATTCTCCGGTTATGTACGCATTGATGATAAACGTGTTAATGAAAGAGATTTATCCGGAGCCATTATGGTTTTATCCGATCATGAAGATGCCATGATCAAATGTATGGCAAAAGGGTGTGCTGCCATTTGTATCGCAGAGAACTTTATTCCGGATGACTATATCATGGATATGGCAGAACGGTTGGGTGTAACCTTAATTTCTACCCATTTCAATACTATGAAGATCATTCAGATGATTTACCGCTCTATTCCGATTTCCTTAGTTATGACACCGGCTAAAGATGTCATTCGCTTTAATATCAGTGAATATATTGAAGATGTCGAAAAGGAAATGTTAAAAACCCGTCATTCCAATTATCCGGTTGTATATCAAGATAATTTGATGGGATCGGTTGCGCGATATCATTTATTAAAGTCGGAAAAGAAGCGTTTTATCCTGGTTGACCACA
>JAGAWH010000058.1 GCA_017941505.1 Faecalicoccus sp.
AGGGTGATAAAGTCACTATTCCGGCTGAAACACCAACCAAGGATGGATATAAATTCCTAGGCTGGGCAACGGATCCTGAATCGGGTAAGGTAACATATACACCGGGCCAGGAAATCACAGCAGAAGACATGCGTTTATACGCCGTATGGGAACAGGTAGCCCAGGATATTCAGATCCGCTTTGATGCTCATGGTGGAACCGGCGGACCGGAAGCAATCAACGCCAAGAAGGGGGACAAGGTCACTATTCCGGCAGAAACACCAACCAAGGATGGATATAAATTCCTAGGCTGGGCAACGGATCCTGAATCGGGTAAGGTAACATATACACCGGGCCAGGAAATTACAGCGGAAGACATGCGTTTATATGCCGTATGGGAACAGGTGGCCCAGGATATTCAGATTCGCTTTGATGCTCATGGTGGAACCGGCGGACCGGAAGCAATCAACGCCAAGAAGGGGGACAAGGTCACTATTCCGGCAGAAACACCAACAAAGGATGGATATAAATTCCTAGGCTGGGCAACGGATCCTGAATCGGGTAAGGTAACATATACACCGGGCCAGGAAATTACAGCGGAAGACATGCGTTTATATGCCGTATGGGAACAGATAGCCCAAGACATTCAGATTCGCTTTGATGCTCATGGAGGAACCGGTGGACCGTCAGTCATCAACGCCAAGAAGGGTGACAAGGTCACGATTCCTGCAGAAACACCAACCAAGGATGGATATAAATTCCTAGGCTGGGCAACAGATCCTGAATCGGGTAAGGTAACATACACTCCGGGTCAGGAGATAACAGCCGAAGATATGCGTTTATATGCTGTTTGGGAAAAACTTCCGCAAAAGTATAAACTGATGTTTGATGCCAACGGTGGCAGTGAAGCACCGAATACAGTAGAAAGTAACGAAAAAGGTGCTGTAAAAATTCCTGCTAACACGCCAAAGAGAGATGGATATACTTTTGTAGGATGGGGTAAAACTCCGGCTTCTTCAACAGCAGATTATAAACCGAATCAGGAAATCACAATCACATCGGATACCAAGTTGTATGCAGTATGGACTGAAAACGGTAAGAAAGTAGTCGCGAAGTTGACATTTAATGCCAATGGAGGAACAGGAGCACCAAATGCGATCAACGCTGCTTCGGATGGTTCTGTTACTATTCCGACAACCGGACCATATAGAAACGGTTATAAGTTCTTAGGCTGGTCAAAGGATGCAAAGGCAAAAGAGGCATCTTATAAGCCGGGCGATAAGTTGAATATTTATGCCGATACTACATTATATGCGATTTGGCAGAGCAACAATGGCGCTAATACCGGTGTCAACAACAACTCCACTTTATATCTGATTGGTGGTGGCATTGCACTCGCCGCAGCAATCGGTTTATTGTTGATGAAGAAAAAGAACAACGGTGAATAATTATTAGAGGATGACTGAAAAGGTCATCCTTTTATAATGGATAACTATCATTCTATATTGATTTTTAGGTATAATGAAAAAAGAAAAGGAGACTAAAATATATGAATATGAAATTCCCTTCTGATTTTTTATGGGGCGGAGCAACCGCAGCCAATCAGTATGAAGGTGGACTTGAGGATGGAAAAGGATTAAGTTCTACCGATGTTGTTACAAACGGAGCTCATGGCATCCCACGCCGTGTAACATGGCGCAAAGCAGACGGTACTACCGGAGAAACGCCGTTAATGATGGGTATGGGAGACCAAATACCACGCGATGCCGAACTGTGTATGTTAGATGGCTATTACTATCCGAGTCATCTTGCGACTGATTTTTATCATCATTACAAGGAAGATATTGCCTTAATGGGGGAAATGGGCTTTAGAGCATATCGTTTCTCTTTCAGCTGGCCGCGTATTTTCCCGACAGGAGAAGAAGATACTCCAAATGAAGCCGGTTTGAAGTTCTATGATGAGGTACTGGATGAATGTATTAAATACGGTATTGAACCGGTTGTGACATTGCATCACTTTGAAGTACCGGTTCATCTTATCAACAAATACAACAGCTGGGCAGACCGTAAGATGATTGATTTCTTTATGAAATATGTAGAGACAGTATTTGAACGTTATAAAGGAAAAGTAAAATACTGGCTGACATTTAATGAAATCAACCACAATGAAGATATTCCTTTTATGGAAGCAGGTTTACGTTACAGCGATCCTCAGATTATTGCGGACAGTGCCTTACATCAATTTATCGCTTCTGCTTTAACGGTCAAATTAGCGCATGAAAAATATCCGGATTATTTAATTGGTAATATGAACTCTTATCGTCCGGGATATGGCTTTACAGCCGATCCGCAGGATCAGTTAAAAGCATTGAAATGGATGCAGACAAACTTATTCTATTCGGATGTTCAGATGTTAGGTATTTATCCTGTTACAAAACTTGCTCAATATGAAAGAGATGGCGTAACTTTAAAGGCATCCAAAGAAGATCTTGAATTATTGAAGAAGTATCCTTGTGACTTTATGAGCTTCTCATGTTATGGAAGTTTAACATTTACTGTACATGATGAGTTAGCTGAAAAGTCTACTATGATGGTTGGAAAATCCGTTAAGAATCCATACCTAGAATCCAATGCGTGGGGATGGGAGACAGACCCTCAGGTATTGCGTATTGCCCTTAACCAGATCTATGACCGATATCATAAGCCGATGATGATTGTTGAAAACGGTATTGGATGGGCTGATGTATTGGAAGAAGATAAGAGCATCCATGATGATTACCGCATTGACTATTTACGTAAGAATGTATTAGCTATGCGTGATGCAGTATGTATCGATGGTTTACCATTAATAGGATATACAATGTGGGGCTGCATTGATGTTGTATCGGCAGGTACAGGAGAAATGCGCAAGCGCTATGGCTTTGTATATGTAAACCGCGATGACGAAGGAAACGGTTCCATGGAGCGTTATCGTAAAGACAGCTTCTATTGGTATAAAGACATGATTGCCAGCGATGGTGAAAATCTTTAGTCCTATAATTATATAAGATATAGTATTCAATCAAGCCTGTTTAATTGGGCTTGATTTTCTTTTTGTTTCAATTTGTCGTATTTGAAAGTAGAAGGAGTGGTGCCTAAGTTCAAAAAGGCGAACTAGAGGTGCAGGCAACTGTCGCAAATTTTGCGACAGTTCAATTTGAAGGTAACAGTTTGGCTTTCACTTGATCAGATGGCTGAGTTATTTCAGCGTAATCGAAGTGTTATAGGAAGACATGTGCGAAACATTTTTAAAGAAGGCGAACTTAACCAGGGTTCAACTTGTGCAAAATTTGCACAAGTTCAGAAAGAAGGGAATAGGTATGTTGAAAGATCCTATGATTATTTTAATCTCGATGTAATTATCTCCGTCGGATACAGGGAGAAGTCTCAAAGAGGAATCGAATTTAGAGAAGTATCGTTAAGTTAGCTTCTATTGGTATAAAGCCATGATTGCCACTGATGGAGAAAATCTTTAGTCCTGTAATTCATAGGATATAGTATTTGATCAAGCCTGATAACCTGGCTTGATTTTTCTTTTTGTTTCAATTTGTCGTATTTGAAAGTAGAAGGAGAAATACTATGCAAAATAATGAAATTGTTTTATTCGAAACAGAAGACAAGGAAATAACTTTACCGGTCAATATTTCTGAAGGAACAGTGTGGTTAAGTCGAAAGCAGATGGCACAATTATCCAATCGTGATGTCAAAACTATTGGGAAGCATATTAATAATGCATTAAAAGAAGAGCTTAATAGTGTTAAAAATGTGGCAGTCGCAAAATTTGCGACTACCACAAGACATGGGGCAATTGATAATAAAACACAAATTCAGATGGTTGAGTATTACAACCTTGATGTAATTATCTCTGTCGGATACAGGGTGAAGTCTCAAAGAGGAATCGAATTTAGACGTGGGGCCAATCAAGTTCTGAGGCAGTATATTTTACAGGGATATGCCGTCAACAATAAGCGCATTCATCAGTTGGGGATGGCTATACGCTTAATGAAGCGCTCAGCCAGAGAATTGGATACGGAACAGGTATTGGAAGTAATTGACCGATTTAATACAGCACTTGAACTTCTGGATGATTATGATCATCAAAGGGTTCAACGTCCTAAGGGAGTAAAAGGCGCTTATGTCTCGTTCGTCCAATGGAGAGGGCAATGGTCTTCTAAGCCATCCATGCGGGTTCAAGGCCCGTTCAGAGCTTCCGGCCACCTGAAAAGGGTGGCCATTTTAGGAGCATAGCTTTAGTGGAAGAGCTGTCGGCTGTTAACCGAAGGGTCGCAGGTTCGAATCCAGCTGTTCCCGTTTTGATATTTTGGAGCTTCGTCCAATGGTAGGGCGCCCAAAGTTCATTAGAGTTTTCCGAAGTTTTTTGGGGCAATCAGTACGGAAGGGAGCCTCCAAACGAATGTATTTATTTGATATCTCAAGGATCTTCGAACATTCGAACTATGGTGTAGTTGGAGGCGCAGAGAAAGTCCAAGAAGCTGTACTTAGAAAAAAGGATTAGTAAATAATTGATAGTATACCCCTTCTCCCGGAGATTGTATTGCGGGAGAGGGGTTTTATCACAGGAGAGGGATTTTTGGCCTATTCAGAGATATTCGGTCCCAGAAAGTCCAGCATGACACGGTAGAACTCGTCCAGGGATTCTCTGCAGTCATTGCGAAACCACTCCATCGTTCCATTCAGCGTAGCACCGGCTGCAAAATAGAGCTGATATCGTTCTACTGCATTAAACGGCACATCCCCTGCCAGTTCAATGTTGGCATCATTGAACATTGTCTGTACCATTCCAATAAACCCTGCTTCATCCAGTAACAGAAACTGTTTACGATACTTTTCCATCACTTTCAAAAAAACGTATCCAAATTCTCTGGACCAGAACCGGCATTCTGAAGATAACTGGCTTTTGATTTCCTCAAACACCATCTCCAGAAAGTACTGAATGATATCATTCTTGCTGTCAAAGTTGCGGTAATACGCCATTCTTGAAACACCTGCCTGTTCAGCAATCATAGAAATGGAAATCTTGTCATTCTGATATTTTTTCAACAGGTCAAAATACCCTTCTACGAGCGCCTTTCTGACCCTTAAATTCTCAACTATTCTCTTATCCATTCTGCCTCCTGCATCCCCGCCATTCACTCTTTTTCAATGTGTTACATAAGAGGTAAATTTGTTACGGGATGACCTATTGTCTAATCACTGATGTCTGATACGATAATATCGTAACACGTTACATTTTGCAACGGATATTTGTCAGGATACCCTGACAGAAAGGACAAGAAGATATGAAAGCAAAATTAGTACTCAAACCGGAAGAAGCGCTGCTTGAGCCCACAGCGATCATGGGTGATGAAGAAGGAATCTACTTCACCTTCATGAGTGATCTTGGTGTCATCTCAAGTGTACTGCCGGAACCGCTGGAACCAGCCTTTCCACTGGTTTCAGGTTACATCGTCGAAATCAGAAAACCTTCCTTTGGTGAATACTACCGGGAGGCAATGCTCGGAGTATATGTCAACGTCAACGGCACAATCGGAATGTATCCTCTAACCTTCCTGCTCAGCGGTCCGGGTGCTGAAATGGCCACCTATCTTGGCAGGGAAAAGACAGGCCTGCCCAAAAAGCTGTGTGAGAATCTTGAAGACATTTCCATTGAAAGAAACGGAGATGTTCTTCGGGGCACCGTCAGGCGCAAAGGTTCCTTACTGATGGATATATCCTTGAAACTTGGAGAATATAATGATCCGGCTGCCGGTGATATCTACAATCACCCGGAACCCGGAAAAGTAACCGGCGGCACAAGTTTCTATTTCCATACCATCCTGGAACCGGATGAAACAGGAACAGTCGCATACAGAAAGGTTAATCTCTTCTCCAACGAAGCACAGTACACATATAAATCCTGGCAGAAGGGCAAGGTTTCCATACGTCTGTACTCTAGTGAAAACGATGCCTGGGGAACATTCCCGGTCTTTGCCAACATGGGTGGAGCTTTGAGTGTAAACGATCTGGAAATGAAGGAACTTTATGTCATTGCAAATCCAGATCCGCAAAAGACCATGCCCAAGCTGATGTCCACACGTTTTGACAAAGTCGCTTTAGTGAAAGGAGTTGAATAGTATGCCGTTAAACAGTCCCTGCAAAGTTGGAAACGTTGAAATTAAAAACAGACTGATCATGACCGCAATGGGTGTCGGTCTTGGCGAGCACGAAGGTAAGGCAACGGATGACTTTATTGCCTTCTACGCCAGACGTGCACAGGGCGGCTGCGGACTGATCATTACTGAAATAACCAGAGTCACAGAAGGTCACGGCATCGGTGAATACGACCAGCTCTCCCTTTCCAAAGATGAGAATATCGAATCGTTTTCAAAGTTGGCAGATGCCATTCATCAGTTTGATTCCAGAATCTTCGTTCAGCTTCAACATCCTGGTAGAGAAACCTACCTTGCCCTGACAGGAACAGACGCGCTGGTCTCATCTTCTCCGATTCCTTCTGTCGCCTTCCCACAGCCCACAAGAGCTCTTACTATCGAAGAAATCAGGGAACTGATAAGCCAGTTTGGTGATGCGGCATTACGTGCTAAGAAGGCAGGTATCGACGGCGTGGAAATCCATGGCGCACATGGATATCTTGTGCAGCAGTTCCTCAGTGCCAATGACAATAAGAGAACAGATGCATATGGTGGTAATCGTGAAAACCGCAGAAGATTCTTAATGGAAATCATTGCAGATATTCAGAAAAAGTGCGGCCTCGACTATCCAATCTCTGTACGTCTGTCCAGCAGTGAATTCTTGGATAGCGTAGGGATCAGATCCGGCATCACCATTGATGAGACGATCGAAACCGCAATAGCACTGGAAAAAGCAGGTGTCGCTCTGCTTAATATCTCCGCCGGAACATATTTCACCGGGGCAACCATCGTAGAACCAACCTCCTACGAACAGGGGTGGAAGATTCCCTTCGCTTCTGAAATTCGCAAGCATGTCTCTATTCCTGTCGCGGCAACCGGTGTCATCCGCGAGGCATCTTACGCTGAACAGCTCATTGACAATGATATTGTAGACTTTGCGGCCTTAGGAAGACCGTGGTTATGCGATCCGGATTTTGGCAACAAGGCATTATCAGGACATGGCGAGAATATCCGCAAATGTATGAGCTGCGTGTACTGCTTTGATACAGCCGGAGAAACTTTAGTTACCGGCGGCGGTCATGCAAAGTGTGCAGTTAATCCTGAAATGGGTAACGAAACCATTTACACTGACCTTAAGAAAGACGGCGATCACAGAAAAGTAGTCGTAGTTGGTGCAGGTCCGGGTGGACTGGAAGCTGCCATCACTCTTGCAAAGAGAGACTTTGCTGTAACATTGTTTGAAAAGAATCCATATCTAGGCGGTCAGCTTTATCTGGCTTCCCTGCCTCCACACAAGCAGAAGATGGGATACTTCATTCAATATGCTGAAAAGCAATTGAAAGACCTTGGCGTGGATGTACGCCTTGGTACAGCCGCAGATGCCGAAAAAATCAAGGCACTCAATCCCTATGCGGTCATTCTCGCAACAGGTTCCGAACCAATTAAGCCAGGCAGAATCCCAGGTATCCACAATCCCAATGTCTACACACCTGTAGAAATCCTGCGTAAAGATGTCATTTTGGAAAACCAGAAAGTCGCAGTCATCGGTTCCGGTCTCACCGGTATGGAAACTGCAATCACTCTTCAGACTGCAGGAAACGAAGTGACCATCGTTGAAATGCAGGATGTCTGCGGTGCAGGCGGTGGACAGACTGTCATCATGGATGAAAGAGGCACATTAGCCCGACTCGGTGTCGTCACAATGCCTGGACACAGACTTGTAGAAATCAAGGATCACTCCATTATCGTCGCTGATAATGCAGACTTCCAGATTGAAGTAGAATGCGATAGTGTTGTCGTATCCCTTGGTGTTCGGTCCGTCAACCCTCTGGAAGAGGAACTCAGCGGAATTGAAAACATTCATGTCATCGGTGAAGCAAAACAGGCTGGCAAAAGAATCGCAGATGCCACCCATGCCGCATTCCAGGTTGCATATAATTTATAAGGGCCATTCTCAATATACAGACAGCCGGAAAATACCCGACTGGCTTTTATGCAAACGGTAAAGTTGACCCGAGAACGGGATCGTGTTGTTTGCATCTGTATTGTGTGCAGTATTCGCAGAACTGCTGTTTTCGGAATACAAAAAGGAATGATGGAAGCGCCGGCGGAGGCATAGTTCTCTGCCGGCTTTTGTAGTGTGCCGGGCATGGTAAATAGCCTGGAATTATAGAACAAAAGCCCTTTACACAAGGGCTTTTTTAGGTATCTGGCGCAGACGGTGGGATTCGAACCCACGTGCCCTTTCGGACAACTCGATTTCGAGTCGAGCTCGTTATGACCACTTCGATACGTCTGCGTACGCAATTATTCTAACATATTTTAACAAAAGAAAAAGCCCTGAAATATCAGAGCTCTGTAGAATCAGTCATAAAGATGTCTGTATGTGGAAAGGGACAAATACAGAAAAGCTTTTTAAACTTCAATAATATTTTTAATATCTTTTACCATTTCTCTCTGGGCATCGGTTAATTTATTTGTTACCAGCGTATCAAACTCCCTGAATTTGCAGAAGGTATAAGGAGCTCTGGTTTCAAATTTATATTTATCAGCGATTCAGATAATATTTTTGGAATGATTGATGACCTGACGCTTAATGCTTAATTCATCTACATTGATGGTCGTAAAGCCTTCCGCATCTACTAATCCATCGGTTCCCATAATAGCTGTATCAATCTGTAAAGAATCTATAACCTGTGCCGCAAAATGGCCATATGTTCTTAATCCAACATTAAAGACCATACCACCGGTAAATAAAATATCAAAATTCAATGGTGCGCACTGTTGGGCTAATGGCAGTGAGTTAGTAACGATAATAATGTCTTTTTTCATTTGCAAAGCAGGTAAACCATATAAAGTTGTACTGCCGGAATCGATGAAAACGACATCGCCGTCTTTGATTTCCTGAAAAGCACGGATCGCAGCCCGTTTCTTTTCTTCAGAATGTTCTTGAGAACGCATAAATACCGGAATTTCTGAAAATGAATTCACAATTCTTGCATATCCGTGTTCACGGATGATCATAGATTGCTGTTCCATTTCATTTAAGTCGTTTCGCAATGTTTCCGGTGTAACATCCAGCCTTTTCGCAAGCTCGGAAATTCTGACCTTGCTTTCGCTAAGCAGAATTTCCCTTATACGCACTTGGCGTGCATCCTTTTTCTTTGACATAATTCCCCCTTAAAATTTTGAACAAAAAAATAGATGTCTGGGTTACCGCATACCATAATCGGTTGTAGAAGAGCGATAAATTTTCCTTGAAATTAATTCACAATATCCAATTACTTTAAAATACCAAATGTAAAATGTTCCCCTGTTTTTTTATCGTTGCGATAGCTGAAACAGATGTCTGTTTCGGTTTTGGTATCCAGCTGTGAAGGAAAAATATTTTCCTCCAAAATGCCTAGATTTTTCAGCATTTGGATATTGAGCCCCTGATTGTCAATGAACGCTTTATCGTGAGGCATGGTTTTGATGAACGGAGTGGTATCAAAATCCAGTTTCCGTATCAATTCAACAACTTCCATTCCTACTTCCAGTGATTTGTATTGAATACTGGGTGAAAACCACGCTTTGGTGGTATTTGGATGCAGCAGGTTATCCTGCATCAGTTTTTTTACTGTTTTTTGTGTAATTGCCTGGGAAGTCCCTTTCCATCCCGAGTGAATTACACATAGGCAGGGTGTGCTCTCATCAACAAGAAGTATACCTACGCAATCAGCAGTAAAAACACCAATCAACAATCCCTTTTCTGTGGTGTAAAGAGCATCGGTATTCATGATACTCGTATTGGCATCATACGCTCCTTTTCCTATATCCTTAGAAGTTACCCGATAAACATTAGCTGTATGTTTCTGCCACGGAAGAACCCAATGATCTAACGGAACTTGAATTTCATCGGAAAGTCTTTTCCGATTGATCATCACATCTGCCGGACTGATACATACATGTAAAGCCGTGTTGTTTGATTCCGGATAGTCCTTGTTTTTTAAGGTTACGGCACCAAAGGCTGCATCGCTGTTAATCAGTTCAATGCGGTCCATATTCTCTTTCCTTTTTCACCTTAAATTGTAGTTTATTTTTGCTTCAGATTAAAGAAAAAAGAAAAGAAAATTATTAGCACTTTATAGTTGACGGTGCTAAAAATTGTGGTATACTGTTAGCAGACATGGAGCAAGAGTGCTAGAAAGGAGGTCTCCCATGGAACTGACACAACGGCAGAGAATTATTTTCAAAACGATTGTTGAAGAGTTCACGCGATGTGCAGAACCAGTCGGATCGAAGACTCTGATGCAGATTCTTGATTTTCCGGTTTCTTCGGCTACCATTCGAAATGAAATGGCAGTTTTAGAGAAAGCGGGATTGATTGAAAAGACGCATACTTCCAGCGGTCGTGTACCCAGTCAAAAAGGTTATCGCTATTACGTTGAACATTTAATGGTTACGAATTTGGATGAGAATACAAAAAATTCTTTACAGCAGATATTTTCCCAGCGGCATTATTCATTGGATGAGGTTGTTGAGAAAAGCTGCAGTATCTTATCACAGATGACCAATCTAACCAGTATTGTTTTAGGACCTGACAGTCGAAAACAGAAACTTCAGCATATTCAGTTGATTCCGATCAACAGTACCAGTGCTGTAGCAATCTTTGTGACCGACCAGGGTCATACCGAAAACAAAGTTTTCCGATTCCGGCAGAATGTATCGGTAGAAGATATTAAAAACTGTACGGATCTGCTCAATGACCATCTAACCGGAACGCCGATTAATGAAGTGGTTGACCGCTTGCGGGAATTAGAACCGCTTATGGCTGCTAAGTTAGTTCGTCATGAGATATTGTTTGAGGCCTTTGTGACAGCGTTTATGCGATTTGCGACTGAGAAGGTTGCGGTATCGGGTCGCGGTAATATGCTGGCGTATCCGGAATTTTCAGATGTGAACCGTCTGAAAGAATTGATGAACATACTGGAAAGCGGACCGCTATTCCAGCAATGGACCAATCAGGCAGGAAATATTTCGGTACATATATCCTCCCGAAATGAGCTGCTCCAGATTGGAGACTGTTCTGTCATCACGACCAAATTCCATTACAACAATGATGAGGAAGGACAATTAATGATCGTCGGACCGAATCGAATGCAGTACTCAAAAGTTGTTGCATTAATGGATTATATGTCTAACGTGATTGAGGAAGTCTTTTCCGTAGAAGGAGGTGGCGATGATGAGTCAAAACGAAATGAATAACGAGGATATCAAAGAAGAAGTTAATGAAGAAGTAAGTGAAGAAGTAACGGAGGATGCGATTTCAGAAGAGCCTGAGGTGAGTGAACCTGAAACAAAAGAACCAAGCCCTGAAGAAATTATCGAGGATCTAAAAGCACAACTTGATAAGGCAAAAAATGATTTTGCCAGAGCATATGCCGATACGGAAAACATGAAGAAACGTCTTCAAAAGGAAGCGGATAACGCAAAGAAATATCGCTTCCAGCAGGCGGGTTTGGAATTGTTACCAATCTTAGATTCAATGGCACTTGCGTTGAATGTTCAAACTGAAAATGAAGAAGTTTTAAATTATGTTAAGGGCTTTGAGATGATTCAAAACAAGCTGATTCAGGTTATGGAACGCGAAGGTGTAAAAGAAATCGATGCGTTAAACAAACCATTTGATCACAATACCATGCAGGCCTTAATGCAGGAAGAAGTAGAAGGCGTTGAATCCGGCATCGTGGTCGAAGTTCTTCAAAAAGGATATATGTTGAAAGATAGAATATTAAGACCGGCTTTAGTTAAGGTCAGTGAGTAAAAAAAGGAGGAAACTTATTATGGCAATTATCGGAATTGATTTAGGTACAACAAACAGCTGCGTAGCAGTTATGGAAGGCAAAGAAGCAAAGGTTATCCCAAACCCAGAAGGAAACCGCACTACTCCAAGTGTTGTCGCATTTAAAAATGGTGAAAGAATTGTGGGCGATGCCGCAAAACGTCAGGCTGTAACAAACAAGAACACAATTTCTTCGATCAAACGTTTAATGGGTACTTCTGAAAAAGTGGAAGCAGAAGGCAAGATGTATACTCCGCAGGAAATCTCTGCAATGATTCTTCAGTATTTAAAAGGTTATGCAGAAGATTATCTTGGTGAAAAGGTTACCAAAGCAGTTATCACTGTTCCTGCATACTTCAACGATGCACAAAGACAGGCTACTAAAGATGCTGGTAAGATCGCCGGCTTAGAAGTAGAACGTATTATCAACGAACCAACAGCTGCTGCATTAGCTTATGGTATTGATAAGACAGACAAAGAACAGAAAGTATTAATTTATGACCTTGGTGGTGGAACATTCGATGTATCTATCTTAGACTTAGCTGATGGTACATTTGAAGTATTATCTACAAACGGTGATACTCACTTAGGTGGAGATGACTTCGATAACGTATTGGTTGACTGGATGGTTACTACATTCAAGAAGGACAACGGAATCGACTTATCTGCAGATCCAATGGCTATGCAGCGTTTAAAAGAAGCTGCTGAAAAAGCTAAGAAGGATTTATCCGGTGTAATGCAGACACAGATCTCCCTGCCGTTTATTTCCGCAGGTCCTGCAGGTCCTCTGCACTTTGAAGCAACATTAACACGTGCTAAATTTGATGATATGACACGTCATTTGGTAGAACGTACTTTAGTGCCGATTGATAACGCAATCCACGATGCAAAGATTTCTAAATCTGAAATCGACCAGGTATTATTAGTTGGTGGATCTACTCGTATCCCGGCTGTTCAGGAAGCAGTTAAGCGTGCATTAGGTAAAGAACCTAGCCGTAATGTTAACCCGGATGAAGCAGTAGCTATGGGTGCTGCAATTCAGGGCGGTGTTATCTCCGGTGATGTTAAAGACGTATTATTGTTAGATGTTACACCATTGTCCTTAGGTATTGAAACAATGGGCGGCGTAATGACAGTATTAATTCCGCGTAACACAACAATCCCTACCAGCAAGTCTCAGATCTTCTCTACAGCTGCTGATAACCAGCCTGCAGTAGACATCCGTGTATTACAGGGTGAGCGTCCAATGGCTTCTGACAACAAAGAATTAGGTAACTTCCAGCTGACAGGAATTGCACCGGCTCGCCGTGGTGTTCCTCAGATTGAAGTAACATTTGATATCGATGCCAACGGTATCGTACACGTTAGCGCAAAGGATAAAGGAACAGGTAAAGAACAGTCCATTACGATCCAGAACTCCAGCGGTTTAAGTGAAGCAGAAATCGACCGTATGGTTCGTGAAGCTGAAGAAAACAAGGCTGAAGATGAAAAGCGTAAAGAGGAAATCGATTTGAGAAACCGTGCTGATGGATTCATTTCTCAGATTGACAACATGCTTGAAGACAACAAAGATAAGATTGATGCTAACCAGGCAGAAGAAATGAAGAAGTTAAGAGATGACTTACAGAAATCTCTTGATGAAAACGATATGGCTGCTGTTAAGACTAAGCTTGAAAACTTAGAACGCGCTGCTCAGGCTGCCGGACAGGCAATGTATCAGCAGCAGGCACAGCAGAACCCTAACACAGGTGCAGGTTCTAATCCTAACGACGACGTTGTTGATGGCGAATTTACAGAGAAAAACTAATCAATAAAGAAGTTCCGGTTCGCCGGGACTTCTTCCTATGGTATGGAGGGGATGCTCATGGCTGAAAAGCGAGACTATTATGAAGTGCTTGGTGTAAACAAAACAGCAACGCAAGATGAAATAAAAAAGGCGTACCGTAAATTAGCGCGCCAATACCATCCGGATGTAAACAAAGCACCGGATGCAGAAGAAAAATTTAAAGAAATCAATGAAGCCTACGAAGTGTTGAGCGATGAGCAGAAAAGAGCCAGCTACGACCAGTTTGGCTTTGCCGGTATGGATGGTGCTTATGGTTCTCAAGGATTTGCCAGCGGCGGATTTACGGACTTCAGTGATTTAGGAGATATATTTGGGTCTTTCTTTGGCGGTGGATTTGGCGGCTCTACAAGAAGAAACTCCAATGCACCGCGTCAGGGACAGGATCGTTACCGTCAGATGCGGATCAATTTCATGGATTCGATTTTCGGTAAAACAGAAACGATCACAATGGATGTGGAAGAACAGTGTAAGCACTGTAATGGATCCGGTGCGGAAACACCGCAGGATGTTGAAACCTGTTCAACATGTAACGGAAGCGGTTATGTTATGAGTCAGCAGCGTACGCCATTCGGTGTGATTCAGCAGCAGACCGTATGTCCGGACTGCCGCGGAACCGGTAAAAAGATTATTCGTTTCTGCACGCACTGTCATGGTAAAGGCTATGATAGAAAGCGTATCAAGTTAGATATCAAGATTCCGGCAGGTATTCAGACCGGCCAGCAGATTCGTATTGCCGGCAAGGGTGAAAGAGGCACTAATGGAGGACCAAACGGAGATTTATATATCGAAGTATTGGTAAATCCACATCCTACTTTCCAGCGTGATAATAATGATATCCGTATTACTGTTCCAATCAGTGCATTAGATGCAACAATTGGATGTTCAATCGATGTACCGACTGTTTACGGCGATGTAGAATTAAAGATTCCGGAAGGCACTCAGCCAAACACAAAATTCCGTTTAAAAGGAAAAGGTGTTAAGACAAGAAATGGCCAGCAGGGTGATGAATATGTAGAAGTTACTGTAGAAATTCCTAAGAAACTTTCTAAAAAAGAAAAGGAATTATATCAGCAGTTAAAAGCTTCTCAAAAGGAATCCCCGTTTGATAAATTTAAAAAGGCTTTTAAATAGATAAAAAAGATTGCCGTGTAAATGGCAATCTTTATTTTGTGTGCCGGGCATGGCGCATATCTCGGAGGTTGAAACGTACCTCCAGTCGAGGGTGGTAACCCCTAAGGCTTAGTCAAGTTCAAGGGTGTCCATCGTGAGGTGGAATCTGAAGGAAGAAGGAGACAAACTGTCGGTC
>JAGAWH010000059.1 GCA_017941505.1 Faecalicoccus sp.
CGGAGTATCCGGAACGAATCATGCTCCTTATCGTAATTATATTTCAAACTTCATGGAACATCCGGATATCTGGTTCTTAGATGATTTTTATAAAGATCCTGACGCTATAAAGGCAAAAATTCTTGCTAAAGAATTGGATGAACAATTAATCAATATATCCGGAGTAAAGAAAAACTATGATTGTGATACAACAGATGAACTGGAAGCAGCTGTTGCGGGGGATATTTCCGTTAAGTATTTCCCATCAGTTGAAAATGGCCAGGTTGCTCCTAAAACAGCCAATCTTGTCAAGAATGTTGATTATAAAGTAACCTATAATAATTACGATGAGTCAACAAAAACAGCGAACTTTACAGTTGAAGGCATAGGAGATTATCATGGAAGCTGTCCATTCAGTATTAAGATGAATTCCGCTGTTGTTTCCAAAGCACCTATCGCTAAGACCGGACTTATTTATAATGAAAGTCCACAGGAGCTCGTAGAAGCCGGCCAGGCGGAAAACGGTGAGATGCAATATGCTCTTGGTACGGCAACAGAGGTAACAGGTAAATTCTCCACAGATATTCCGACTGCAACCGATGCAGGCAAGTATTATATCTGGTATAAAGTGGTAGGCGATGAAAGCCATGGATCTACAGAACCGCAGCTTCTTGAGAAGAGAGTTTCCATTGCGCCAATCCAATTAGAGCTTATTGCTGAAGATATGACCATTACGGTTGGAAAAACTGCAGTTATCTCTCCCAGATTTGATAAGAAAATGCCGGCGATATTTTCTTTTGAAAATGGAGACGAAGACATTATTTCTGTGGATGAGAATGGTACAGTTACCGGACTAAAACCTGGTAGTGGAACTGTATTTATTGAATGTACGTTGAAGTATCCAAGTTCAAATTATGAAGTTCCTGATTTCGCTATGGTTACCATTGATGTTGTGCCTGCTAAAGCCACAAATCCCATGACTTTAAAAGGTAGTGGCTATATAACGGGGAAAACGGTCACTATTAAGTATAAACGCCTAAAGAAAAAGACACAGAAATTTGGAAGAGCAAAAGTATATAAGATATCAAATGCAAAAGGCAAGTTGTCTTTTAAAATTGCTGCTGTGAAAAAGGGCAAGAAGAGTTATAAGAAAATGTTCCGCATTAATAAAAAGACCGGCAAGATCGCTGTTAAGAAAGGTCTGAAGAAAGGGACTTATAAAGTAAAAGTCAAAGTGAAGGCAGCCGGTAATGCAAAGTATAAGGCATCTGCCTGGAAGGCTGTAGTGTTTAAAGTTGTAGTAAAATAGCTTTTCAAATTGATTTATTTCAAGGGGGCTGTCGGTATGGCAGCCCCTGCTCTTTTTCCCAAGTTTAAAATTGGTTCGGATGTCAAACTTGTACCGTCAGCATTACACAGAAACCGATTTGTCAATTCATGTTTTGCATGACAAGTCTATTGTTAACGGCATCTACTCATATGCTATCGATGAGCTTGAAATTGTACATACTAATCCGATTCGCGAGATAGATATGCGATAATTCAAATTTAAGGCGGTTCATCCAAAGGAGAAAGTCTTTTATCTTGAAGATCGAGACAA
>JAGAWH010000060.1 GCA_017941505.1 Faecalicoccus sp.
AAACGCATCAATCTGAAGTTGATTGTTGCAACCGGTGGTCTGATGGCAGGTCTTGCGGTATTCTCAATGTCGCTGTTTAGTACTCCGTTTTTATTCTATATCGCGGCAATCATAGCCGGTATCGGATATGCGTGTTGTGCAACGATTACTATCAATACGGTATTGATTAACTGGTTTCATAATAAATTATCGACAGTAACCGGTGTTGCGTTTAGCTTCTCAGGTGCTGCGGGTGCCCTGATGGGTCCGGTATTTGCCTCTGTCATTCAATCTGCGGGATGGCGTGTCGGCTATATGGCTATGGGAATCATCATTATTATTCTAACAGTTCCAACCGGATTGTTTATTCTTCAAAAAAGTCCGGAAGATGTCGGATTAAATCCATATGGATATAAAGAAATCGACCAGGATTTAGTAGCTCAGTCTCAATATCGTAACAATGGTATGAAAAACGGTGCTATTATGTTGATCATCTTTACGATGTTGACATCCATGATCGCAAACTTCGGGTCTCATGTATCTGCTTATATGTCGACGTTGAATTATGATGCCGCTACAGCTGCTTCAGTACTCTCGCTCAGTATGATTTCTAATGTATGTACCAAATTAGTATTAGGTGCGTTAGCAGATAAAATGGGAACCTTTAAAGCTTTATGGCTGTATTCTATTTTCCCGATTATCGGAATTATCATGTTCATGTTTGTACCGACAGGTGCCTCAATCTTCCGTATTATTGCACCGTTATGTTTTGGTTCGATTTATGCCCTGGCAGCGGTTGGCCCTTCAATCGGAGGCAGGAAATTTGTCAGTGACGAAGAGTATTCATCCAAGTATGCGACAGCCAGTCTGGCTGGTTTTGTCGGCGGAGCTGTGATGATTGCGTTATACGGAAGCTTATATGATATTTTTGGTACTTATACGGTTTCATTGATGACAGCTTTGGTCTTTGCGGTAGTTGTATTCCTAATGCTGGCATTTGTAAATATGCGCTATAACAGTTTAAAAATCAAATCGAAAAAAGAGGATGAATAAAACAGGGGGAAAGCCTCTGTTTTTAATAGGAGTAGATGATGAATCAAGTATTTAATCCATATTTACCGTTATGGGAGTTTGTACCCGATGGAGAACCGCATGTATTCGGAAAGCGATTATATGTGTATGGGTCTCATGATAAAACAAACGGTGATTCATTCTGCCAGCAGAATTACACCGTCTGGTCCTGTCCAATCGATGATTTATCCAATTGGACAAATCATGGGGAAACCTATCGCAAAACACAGGATCCTTTAAATAAAGATGGGAAATATGACCTGTTTGCACCGGATTGTGTTAAAGGAAAAGATGGCCGGTATTATTTGTTTTATTGTTTAAGTACTGTACCGGTGATCAGTGTTGCGATATCCGAAAAACCGGAAGGCCCGTTTACATTCTATGGACATGTTCACTATGCCGATGGCAATTTGTTGAATGACTATATGCCTTTTGATCCGGCCTGTCTGGTAGATGATAATGGTAAGATTTATCTTTATTATGGCTTTGCGCCGGCAGGGGATATGGAATATCTGCGTGAAGTGATTCCGGCTGAATTATCTGAATATGCGATGGTATGTCAGCTTGCTGATGATATGTTGACTGTATCACGCGCACCTAAGCCGCTTATTCCTTCCGGCTTACATTCCAAGGCAACATCTTTTGAAGGCCATGGTTTCTATGAAGCATCCTCCATTCGCAAGTATAACGGACTGTATTATTTTATGTATTCATCCAATCGGTCGCATGAACTTTGTTATGCGATAAGTCAATATCCGGATAAAGAGTTTGTTTATCAAGGTATTTTGATTTCGAATGCGGATCTCGGGTTTAAGGGGAATCGTATTCCGCGAAACTGGATTGGCAATAATCATGGCAGCATCGCCTATATCAACGGCAATTACTATATTTTCTATCACAGACAGACAAACGGTACACAATTCTCACGTCAGGGATGTGCCGAGCGCTTAATGATGAATGAAGACGGTACTTTTAAAATGGCAGGGATGACAAGCTGCGGCTTAAATGGGGCACCTTTGATTGCACAGGGATCGTATCCGGCAGCCATCGCATGTTATCTTACCAATCGCAATACCTTAACAAAAATTGACTATGATAATCCGATGATCGATAAGATTCCGCGTATTGTATGTACACCGTATGAATCCTATATTTCACATATCTGTGAGAATACGGTTATTGGGTATAAGTATTTTAATTACATCGATGTTAAGCGCTTATACTTAGAAATCCGCGGCGAATTCTATGGCAAAATTTATGTTTCCGAGAAACGGGATACCCGCTATATCGGTGAAATCAATGTTCAAATGCGGGATGATGATTGGCAGCTTGCGATTATTACCCTTCGCTGTTCCAATGGCAAAAAACCTCTGTATTTGCATTTTGATGGTGTAGGAAGCCTTGATTTAAAAACAATTCTCTTTAAATAAGACGTTTTAATGTATCAGATATTGTGTTAACAAATTTATTTTTTTGAAAATTAAAAAATTAACGAGAATTATCAAAAAAATTTATTATTTATTTGGGGTTTCTTCAAAAGAAAACATTTCAAATTGCGAAAAAAGTGTTTTTATTGGATAATATTAACATAGTTATACAGAAAGGAGTTCGACAAGATGCCAGATTTAAAAGATAAGGACCTTGTCTGGAAACTGGAGAACACCAAACACATTGTTAAGGACGCATGGATTGATTTTAGAAGGGAAACCTATCGCATGCCGGATGGAAAGGTATATGGGCCATTCTACAACTACAGTCGTAGAAGTTATGCCGTCATCGTTGCCAGCGATGTGTCTGGAAGATTTTTATGTGTTCGCCAATTCCGTCATGGAATCGGTCGTGTTACGACAGAATTTCCGGCCGGAGGAATTCGTTTTTCCGGTAAGCATGAGTACGTAAACAAAAGAGAAAATGAAAGTGGTTTGGTAGAGTCACCATTGGATGCTGCCAAACGTGAACTGCTGGAGGAAACAGGATATACGTCCGATCATTGGGACTATATGATGATGATTCCTGCCGAGGCAACACTATCCGATAATTATGCGTACATTTATCGTGCCAAAAACTGTAAGAAAACCAAAAAGCAGGATTTAGATGCTTCCGAATTTGTAGAAGTTGTCAAATACTCTGCTGAGGAAATTGATGATTTGATCAGCCGGGGTTTATTCCCGCAGGCTATTCATGTGTTGGCCTGGTTATTAAATGAAAAAATTGAAAATCAGGGAAGACACCATAAATTCTAAGATAATATAGACAGCTGTGAAAATCAGCTGTTTTTTTATATTTTGTATGTTTCCATCTTGGCATAGATAGGGTATACAAGGCATGGTAAAGTATATACAGTAGAGGAAATCATATGGAAAACGAAAGGAAATTAATCATTTTATATATTCTGCAGATCATGGAAAAATATTCCGATGCGAATCATTATTTAACCCAAAAGGACATTATTGAAATTCTTGAAAAAGAGTATGGCATAACGGCTGAAAGAAAATCCATAGCGCGTCATCTATCGGTGTTAGAACAGATGGACTTTGGGGTATGTACAACAAAGAATGGCAGCTATATGCAGGAAAGACCCTTCAGTGATGCTGAATTGCGATTATTGATTGACGGAGTACTTGGAAGCCGATATATCAATGAAAAACATTCTTATGATTTAATTCAAAAGCTATCTGACTTATCCAGCCAATACTTTAAGAAACGGATACGTAATATATATGCGATCAAAGAATTCAGCAAGACGGATAATCAAGAATTATTCTTAAATATAGAAATTATTGATGAAGCCATTGATCATAATAAACAAATTGAATGTGTCTACAATAAGTATGGGCAGGATATACAGATGCATAAATCATCTACGATGAAATTGAGCCCGTACCAATTTCTTCTCCATAATCAGCGCTATTATCTCATGGCCTATAACGAGAAATGGGACCGTATGGGATATTATCGTGTAGATCATATGACGACTGTTAAAGAGACTTCCTTTTTACGAACGGATATTCGACGGATTCCGGGATTCGAAAAGGGAATCAATTATCGCGATTTATCCTGTTACAGACCGTATATGTTTGCCGATAAGGCAGAACAAATCACTTTTATTACTGAAGAGTGGATGTTGGATCATGTAGTCGATTGGTTTGGCAGAAACATACATGTCAACCAAATAGGGACTAAATTGGAAATTACCCTGTATGCCAGCCCGGAAGCGATCAAATATTGGGCCATGCAGTACGGATTATTTGTCGAGGTTATAAAACCGGAATATTTAAGAAATGCGATTAAAGAAAATCTACGGGCAGCACTTTCCGTATACGAGTAAGTTAACATGATGTCCCGTTTTCGGTACATACCATTATTTACCCTTATGTTGGAGGGTAATAATGATGGATGCAGAAAACACAAACTTCAAAAGATTAATTTCCGGAAATGATAAATATACCGCTGATGATACTCCGTTATCATGCCTGGTTGAATTGGCTGATGAATGGATAGAGGATACATCGCAATTATATTGGGTAGTGAACAAAAAAAAGAAGATGAATCCGTATACTCATCTTCATTGTTTGGCTGAGCGGGTATACCCAAAAAAATATATAACACATTTTGTGATTCATGATTATGCATCATGGTACCTGAAAAATGAGTTTATATTTTTTAAAAGGGTATTTCATCTTCAAAACCAAGATCTTAAGGATTGTTCGGTTTTGGCTTATTATTTTTTTAAAGCCATAGTACCGAATCATGCAAAGTATAAGGAATACTTTGATGAGAAGCTGGATCAATCAAATTCCATAGCGTTTGAAGAGCGAATTTGTTTTAATCTGGCATTTCTTTTATCCTTTGCGACCTTATCTTTACCATATCCTTTTATCTTCGTGAATCCGTATACATATATATCTAGATCCAGATATGATAAGTTTCTGTATCTGGTCAATGGGATCAACAATATCGGTAATCATATTTATATCATTCATATCGGACCCGATGATGTCATTCTGGAAGCACAGGAAAAAGAAACATCAGAACAGAAATTATAGTATTGAAAATAATTTTAAATTCAATGAAACTATAAATATGAACAACAATCTATACCCTATGATTTTCAAGCGTAAATCATATCATACCTTTAAGGACACTAAGACAAAACGCTATTACAGTGAAGACTATCATATTTCAGATGAGGAATATGAAGCAATCAAAACTGCCTTTCTATCCTTCGAGCCTTTATATCCGGATATTCATGTAGAGATGCGATTTATTGACAATGATGAAACAACCTGTAAAAGAGGGCAGGAGAAAGTAATCGGTCTTTACAGCGAAGTGAAGGATAATTATTTGATGAATATCGGCTATATAGGTGAACAGCTCGATTTGTATCTGGCCTCGATGAATATCGGAACCCTTTGGTTTGGACTTAATAAGGCAGAAATGCCGGATTATCATGGTTTGAAATACGTCATTATGATTGCGATCTGTAAAGTTCCGGAACATAGCTTTCGAAAGGATATGTTTAAATCCAAAAGAAAGAATATCGATGAAATTTGGAAGGGAGAATCAATGGATGGTGTAACAGATATTGTCCGTTTTGCGCCCAGTGCCTGTAATACACAGCCATGGATTATAGATCATGAAGATGATTGTCTGATTGTATTTCGTTATAAAAGCCCGAAACGAAAATGGGTGATGCCTGTTGAAGGAGTCGTTCATTTTAATCATATTGATATTGGAATCTTTCTGTGTTTTCTTGAGCTGTGCCTAAACCATGAAAACATAAAGTTTGAAAGAGAATTATTCATTGACAATAAAAATGAGGAAATGAATTTAGCCGCAAAATATAAATTGTTTCCGGTGTTAGCGCCAGGCTAATTTAGCCACTCAGCGCCAAACTATTTTGACCAAACTCAGCCAAATTAAAACGGCCACTATTACATAATTGTTTCAAACCTTCTAGAATTGTTGGTGACCAAACGCAACAATTTAAAAGGAGGATAATGAAAACAAATAGAGATGATAATGGCCTACAAGATATGG
The DNA here is from genome assembly GCA_017941505.1 of Faecalicoccus sp. The sequence goes on from JAGAWH010000060.1 coordinate 6,091, forward strand.
TAACACAGGCCATTGAAGAAATGAAAGCTGAATACGGGGATAAATTTGATATTGATCATATTAATCTCGCAGAGCTGGGAAGACGTACAAATCTGCCCAGACACCTACTCAGACGTCTTAAGAAAAATAACTTTATAGTCATGCCTCACGGTAATACAGGCCGTAAGGCTAACAACACTGTGCTGACCGGATATACCGGTGTAATTGATGATTACCTCAGAAAAAGTGTTACGAATTCTGAAGTAATTTATGACCGTATCAAGGAATTAGGATACTCCGGCAGTAAAAGCACGCTCAAATATTACATTGCAGCTCATGAAAATCTAGTCCCTGCGCAAAGGCAGACAATCAGCCCACAGGGTAATCGTGGCCGCCGTTATCAGACCGGTCCCGGTGAATCATATCAGATGGACTGGGGCTTTGTGAAAGTTACTAAACCGGATGGCAGCAGTACATACCGTGCCGCCTGCTTTGCGATGATCTGCCACCACTGTGGAGAACGATATATAGAATTTTTTCCCGATGCCAAGCAGGAGCATCTTTTTATAGGAATGATCCATGCCTTCATTTATATGGGAATTCCTAAAACCGTTCTGACGGACAACATGAAAAGCGTTGTGACAGGGCGCGGGCCAGATGGCGATCCTATCTGGAATAAAGATTATGAAGAATTCATGAATGTCATTGGTTTTAAGACCAAGCTGTGCAAAGTCGCTCATCCTTTTACTAAAGGAAAAGTAGAACGCCTTGTAAGATTCGTCAAAGAAAATTTTCTAGCCGATCGTATATTCGGCAATATAACTGATCTTAACTACGAGGCCCTGAGATGGTGTAACAAGCAGAATGGGAAATATCATAAGGCAGTTGACTGTGTACCGCATGACAAGCATTTGGAGGAATGCAGTAACCAAACAGCTGTTCTGACAATGAATCACGACGTGATGAAGTATCTATGCCCTATGAGAAGAATCAGTTATGACGGCTTCGTCAACTATGAAGGCAGAAGATTTGGAGTCCCGTACTGGTATACGAAAAGGTTCTGCCGGATAAGAAGGGATGCCTATACGATCTATATTTACGACGATGAACTGACACAGGAACTGGTGCAGCATAATGTAACCTGGAGCCGTAAGGACAGTTTCTGCAGGGACCAGTATGCCGTGATACAGCCAGAGGAGCATCCAAGCGTTCCGGTAAGGACCACCGTACAGCAGCTGGAAGAACCGGATCCTTCCTCTGCATTTGAAAAGTTCAATTTCGCAAAGGCGGTGAAGTGGGATGACTGAGTCAATATTTGATCAGATAGCTCTTTATGCAAAGGAACTGGGCATTGATCTGTCTTCCGCAGAAATAGCTACGCTTGTGCAGAAGGAAGGCATGTGTGAACAGAGCATCAGGGATATTCATACAGTATTCCATTATCTCAGCCAGAAGCACAATGACGCTGTGGTTGAGGGATGCCTTAAGTTCAGCAGACTGCCAAGAAAAGAACCAAAAACATTTGAAAACTTTGATTTCAGCTGCATCCATGGAAAAGATGTGGAATCTTTGAAGAATATCTCTACCCTGGCTCCTCTGTATGCCAGAAAGAATCTGGCTTTTATCGGCCCACAGGGCATCGGAAAAACACACCTGGCAATGGCATTTGGAAGGGCAGTATGCGAGAAAGGAATGAAATCATATTTCCTAAAGGCAACTGAATTAAATCAAAAGCTCACAAATGCGAGAAAATATGGCAAAGTGGCATCAGTAACAAATGGGCTTGTAAAGCCGTCATGTCTTATCATCGATGAAGTGGGACGATGTGTATTCGATGAAATAAATACACAGATCTTTTTCGACATCATTGATAGAAGATCCAACAAAGAAGGACCTAACTGCATGATCTTTACGAGCAACAAAATTCCAAGCACATGGGGCAAATACTTTATCGAACAGGATTCGCTGCTCTGTGCCCTGGATCGATTCTTTGACGATTCTACAGTGTTCATGATCAAGGGAGAAAGCTATCGCGGTAGAAAGACAAAAACAATCTCACTTGAAGCTGGAACAGATAAAACGATTAAATAACAATTAGTATAAATTGTTGCGTTGGTCAATTTTACTTGGCTCATTTTGGTCATTTTAAATTGGCGCGAAATGGTCAAAGTCGACTGGCGCTAACACCGGAAATTGATTAAGTATTTCTATCTTTAAACGTATTGAAATATTAATAGATTAAAAAATGAGGAAAGTCTCTATAATATATTTAAAAGATACGGTACGGTAGTGTAAAGAATTTATGAAAACTACCTTTTAGATTAGAAAATGTAGGTCTGAAAAAGAGTCCTACATTCTATGAACTGCACCCTCAGGTGCAAATTTAAGGAAAAGCGCCCTTCATGGGCGCACTTATCCTATCGTTTTCGATAGAATCTTAAAAATTCGATCTGTGGATCAATTCGATTGATGATATTGAGAACTCAGTTCAATGAGCTTAAGCCATCTGTCCGGCATCAGGCTGTTTTCTTCAAACAGTCCATCGTCAACCGGTGTCTTATATTTGAGAGCTGAATGCTGGCGAAGAAAGTTGAAGAAGGTCACATACAGCACCATATATTCATTGGCGGCTTCCAGTGTGCTGTAGCCGTTGGTGCCATAGTAGTTCTGCTTGTATGTACGGTTAAGCCGTTCTTCGATCTGCTTGTATGGGCGGTACTCTTTGGATGTATCATCCTGATTCTTGACACCTATGACCTGTTTGAGCGTGAAATCAATCTGATTGAGATGGAAGAAGAGCTGAGCTGCATTATAGATGGGATTCCCATCTGTAATAAGCAGGAGATCTTCCGGTATTTCCTTATATTTGGAAAGTACGTCATAGATTGACTGGCAGGCATCCTGCGTGTTCCTTGTCGCATTGATCTGATAGGAAGTAATGATTTTCCTTTCAGGATCGGACCAGAAGAACACATAGTTATTCTTTCCCTTGACATGGACATAGGTCTCATCGCCAACCATCGTATTTCCAAGCTGGTATGGATAGTTATCCACCAGAGGCTTTATCAGTCTCGATATCTTGGATGCATAGTTCATGATGGTCTGATGAGATATGTTCAAGCCGTGAACTTGACGCAGGATCAGGGCTGTCTTACGGGATGAGAGGCCAAAATTGACATAGTAGGTAAGAACCAGTGCCAAAACTTTCTGGTCGAAATGTATCTTATTGATATCAAAACCGACGGACTCTGATGTTCTTTTCAAGGTTTCCATATCAAATTTGAATTCACGGTAATGGTAGCGGAAGCGGTCCCTGCCGGAAGAAGTCTTTAGGTGTTCAGCCTTGCCTTCCTTGAAGAGTTTCTTATTTTTCTTGTAATAGGGACACTTATTATTCTGGCATGAATAGACAACATAGCCCTTGCGATCGTGCTGAACAGTGAGCTTACGGCCGCAGTGAGGACAGTAGATGCCGATTTCATCAGATGATGTCGTCTTGGTGGTGAAGGTGTTATGGCAGGCCTTGCACTGGAACTGGCCTTTACCTTTACTGTTGTCATAGATGTACTGTTTGGGAGCACCGCAGAAAGGACATGTGCCTTCAAATGAGAAAGGCGTACGGCGCCTTACCGGTGTGATTGGATGGTTGTTCAGTTCAGCCTGCCGGTACAGCTCTGAAAAGGACGGTGTAGAAACCTTCACATCCCAATCGAACAGGGGAGGTTCATCTACGGTGAAATCTGCATAGGGAATCATGTGGTCCTTTGATTTCCTTGGCTTTTTCAGCAGGCTTTTGATTTGCTTTGCCAGTTCCGGATTCAGGACATTGATGAAATCAGATAATCTTTCGACTGCCTTTGAACAGTCATCAACAAGCTGAATAAATTCCAGGGAATTTATTCTACGGGCAAGATTGTCAGGAATCTCCTTTGCCAGTAGGAGAGGCTCGAGCTGAGTAGAAAAAGTAAATATATTAGTTTGAAGAATTTTAACAAGATCTAAAAGTTGTGTTATACTATCCACGGGTGAAGCTCCTTTCTAATGTGTGGTAACTTTAGTATAACGGCTTCATCCTTTTTTTGTCCAAAAAGAAGTATCACAACTTAAAGATATAAACAAATATTGAGGTGGTGTATTTGTGTCGAAATAGCCGATTTTTGACACTACCTACGGTACTAGGAGGAAAGATAATGAAAAAATGGAAAAGCGCTGTTGCGGCTTTAATGATCGGATCTATGTGCATCTGCGGATGCAGTTCCGGACAGAGTGATAATACAGAATCTAAAACCGATTATACTTCCGGTGTTCCCTGGCTATGCAGTATATTGGAAGGCAATGTTACAGAGGATACACCGGCCAATTTGAAAGATGATTTTTATCTGGCGGTTAATAAGGATGCCTTAACAAAACTTGAAATTCCTTCCGATGAAAGTTCAGCCGGATTTTTTGATGAGGGCGGTCAAAAATTAGACAATGATTTCAAGGCTATGTTTACCGAAGCCAATCCTCAAACCCATGACCAGCAGCTGGCTTATGACTTTTATAATCTGCTGATGGATTGGGACACTCGAAATAAGATTGGAACTGAACCATTGACTGTTTCAATCGAACAGATTGAAAAAATCGAATCATTAGATATGTTGACAAGTCATTTAGTCGATTCACCAATTCATTTTGCCCAAACATCTTTATGGAAGTTTGGCCCAACCATTGATTTCCAGGATTCAACCAAAAAAGTCGGATCTATAGGAACACCGGATCTGCTGATGGAAGATTCTGCTGAATATGACCAGATGAGTGAGCGGGGCAGTATACGAAAAGAGGCAAAATCAACGCTGGTTGTAAAGATGCTGGTAAAGAGCGGATATTCCGAAAAAGAAGCCCAGGCAAAGATTGATAACTGTCTGGAAATGGAGAAGCTTCTTGCCAAAGGTATTTTAACGACAAAAGAAATGAACAGCCCTGATTATTATTCTAAGATCGCAGACAATTATACCCTTAATGGAATTAAGAAAAAAACAGGGACAGCACCGTTAGTTGACTACCTTCAAAAAAAGATGGGTGTTTCTGATCATCAGGAATATGTATTTTTATCTCCCAGATATCCGGATACACTGGCTGAAATTTATAAGGAAGATAATTTGGATTTAATCAAAGATTATCTGATTGTGCATAATGTTTTAGATATGGCCGGCTATCTCGATCGAGAAAGTTATGAGTGGTATTGGGATTGTTTGAATGCGATTTCCGGCAGAACATCAATGAAGGATGATGCGATAAATGCTGCCAATAACGTTATTGAAATTCTTCCATGGCCGGCAGCCGAGTTGTATACAGCTGCATATCTGAAAGAAGAAGATAAAGAGAGAATTACCCAGTTTGTAGAAAGTATTATCGATGCTTATCATGATATTCTAAATGATGCGGATTTCTTAAGCGATGAGGCAAAGGCAGCTGCCATTGAAAAGCTTGAAGCAATTTCAATGCGGATCTTATACCCGGATGATTGGACTCCATACAATTGCGATTCGTTGAATTTCAAAGGAAAAGAAGATGGAGGAAGTGTTGTGGATGCATTAGACGCTATCCAACAATACAATGTAAAAAGTGCAGTGGAAGAACTGGATAAACCAGTCGATCCGACAAAATGGGATGTCCCACCAACTTTCTTTAACTGCTCATATGATCCAAAGACCAATTCCATTTGTATTTACGGGGCCTTCGCCAATGCCGGATTCTACCGTTCGGATATGACCGATGAAGAAATGTATGCGTATTTAGTATTCCCGACAGCACATGAGATTACTCACGCATTTGATGCCACAGGATCTCAATTTGATAAGAACGGTAATTTCAATGACTGGTGGTCTAAAGAAGACAGGGAAGCCTTTGACGCAAAAAACCAGAAGCTGATTGAATATTATGATGCGATTATTCCTTGGAACGGAGAGAAATACTATGGACAAGTTGTATGCGGAGAAGCATGTGCCGATATGGGTTCGATGCGGTGCATGTTGAATCTCGCATCACAAAAAGAGAACTTTGATTATGATACCTTTTACCGCGATATCGCTGACCAATGGTTGTCAAAATATAAAAGGGAGACTGTAATCGGAAATTTGACTGATGTTCATCCATTAGATTATCTCCGGGTTAACTGTACTCTCCAACAATATCAGGAATTCTTTGATTTCTACGATATCAAGGAAGGCGACAACATGTATTTAGCTCCGGAAGATCGCGTGGCAATCTGGTAAAAAGTAATACAGCGATGATATTTACATCACCGCTGTTTTTTACATATATTTGTCTAATAATGTATCGACATCTTTCATCTTTTTGATTTTAAGATCTTTATAAATCTGTCCTTTCATCACAACCATAGACAGATTTCTTAAAACAGATAAGTCTTCCAAAGGATTTTGATCTACGATAATCATATCGGCACTTTTTCCTTTTTCAATTGATCCGGTCTCGTTATCAATGCCGACAATGGATGCGTTACCTAAAGTTGCTCGATACAGGATTTCAGCTTCCGACCAGCCTAAATACTTTTTGGCATAACATAACTCGCGCCAGAAATTATAGTTGGTGATAAACGGACATCCTACATCACTTCCAAATCCTACCGGAATATCATTTTCACGGCAGGTCTTAGCGCATTCCAGAATACCTTCTAATACGATATGCGAATTTTTCTTTGCGACAGGAAGGGCATGACTTTCAGAAAGGTCAAATTCAGCATACGGTACAGCCGGTGAAATGGTACAGATATGGGCTGCTTTGCGTTCTTTAAAGAGCTGTATGGTTTCATCGTTGAGTTTTGCCCCATGTTCAATGGTATCGACACCATTTTCTAAAGCAGCTTTCACACCTTCAGGGCTTTCTACATGGGCAGCTACCATATATCCTAAACGATGCGCTTCATCCGCTGCCGCTTTGATAATTTCCGGAGGCATGCGAAGAACACCCGGTTCTCCTTCTTTGTCGCTGTCCATGATACCGCCTGTAATCATCAGCTTGATCAGATCAGGATTAGTAGCTGCGATTTGATGCACATGTTCAACCGCCTCTTCCGGAGATGCAGCAATCGTGGCAATAGACCCGGCAAAATGGCCGTTTGGAACAGAAATACCTGTATTTCCGGCAAGAATACGCGGACCAACGCGTTTTCCGGCCTTGATTTCATCTCTTAGAATCGCATCAAAATCGAGAATACCACCTACCGTGCGAATGGTAGTACAGCCGCTGAATAACTCCATTTTGGCATAGCTGCCTAATAATTTTTTTACGATTACCTTCACCGGTTTTTTGGTGACAAGATCATATAGCTTTTTGTAGTCAATCGGTTTTGAATCTGCCTTTGGCGGTTTTCCGCTTGTCGCCAGATGAACATGCAGGTTAATCAAACCCGGTAATATATAAGCGCCGTTTAAATCGACTGTTTCATAACTGGATGAAGGAACAAAATCGGATACAATATCTTTGATTTTTCCGCTTTCTACAATGATTGTCTTACCATAGACCGGTTCCATATTTTTAGTTCCATCCAGGATGATTCCGTTCATATATGCATATTTCATAATAATGCTCCTTGAAATTACTTCTCTTTTTTCATTATACACTTGTACTAATGAGTAAGTTAACTGTTTCGGACAAAAAGATATATAACTATTTCACCGGATACAAGGTATAATATATTTGATTTAGGAGTGAAACAATGAATCAGAAAAAAGAAGTTTTGAAAGATGAAGACATTGAGATAATAGAACCGGATAAGCCAAAATTTTTCAGAGTACCTTCCGTAGATGTAAATGAAGTCGTTGATGGGGCAAAGGATGTGGCTGAAAATACTGCTAAGTTTGTCGGCGACGCAGCCAATGTGGCAACAGATTTTGCCCAGGATACTTTGAAACAGGCGGCTGATGTATTTGGCAAGGTCGTTAAAAGATTAGATGATACCAACCGCCAGCAGCAATTCGATAAAGACAGACCTGTCTTTTTATCAGATCTTGAAGAAGGCTTTGCGTATCCTAAAATGATCCGCGTTGTGGAAAAAGACCGCAGAAAGAAATCATATCCCGATTCCATAGGGTATTGGCAGGAAGTAAAAGGTACGGATTTGATGACCGTATATCAGAAAGATTTTGCCTCCGTCGATAACGTTCGCTTTTATCCGAAATTAGAGGATTCGGTTTATTATGTTCATCCTTTAGATGATCATTTATATATTGAAATTACCGAATATTTCACCTACTTAAAAGAGCAGAGGGTTGCGGAATTAAAACGCATTGCCCAGGAGTTAGGCGCGAAACACTTTAAGGTGCAGATTATGGAGGAAAGACTTTCTTCCAATAAATCAAAGACTGGAGCCGGTATTCATTTTGGATTTTTGGGACAGAAAGCCGGTCCTAAGGTAGAAAAAGAAAAATCCGAAAAGAATTATGAATATTTAGGAATCATAGCTGAGGCAACTTATGTTGGAAAAGAGCCGAAAGAGCCTAGTTTAGAGCTTTGGGCTTCTAATGAATCCATCAAAAGCTTGGTTCGCCAGCGTCTGTTTGATGAAAATCCTTTACAGTCGGAGACATTCCGTCTTGACTACAATACTTCTTCCGGAATCAAGGAAAATGAGGCCGCTAAAATTGATGGGGTATTAAAGGGGATTAAATTTAATACAACCGGCAGTATATTGGATGAAGCTAAAAAAGAAAGTAAGAAGCGATTTGAATATACGATTGAATTTTAAAAAAATCCGAGTGAATAGCTCGGATTTTTATGTACCGTTTTTGGAACATGATTATGCATATAATATGTGTAAGATATATTAATACTTCCTAATTGGCGTTGTTCAGTCTTTGTATTGTTTTTAAAAGAATAAAGGATTGATCAGAAATGGATAGATCTTTATCCGGATTTACGAAAAGTTATAAATTGCGTGGTGATATAAAATATAAATGATATTATGATAATAAGGAGACATGATATGCGTAATGAAAACAAAAAGATAGAATTGGAAAACTTGTTTGAAGAGTGGAAAAAGAAAGCATCCGTAAATATGAAAGATAATAAGGATCAAAATGTTGTAATCGATCATGGAAATAACGTTTTTATCAGAGATGGAATCGTAGATTACGAAAAATGGGAAAACGATCATAAGAAAATCTTGTTTGTGTTAAAAGAGGCATATGGCGGTGACAAGGATTGGAGTCTTACCGAATGGCTTATTGATAATCACAATAAATATAGAATATGGAGACACGTGACTCAGTGGACTTACGGGATACAAAATACGAATGCTAAAAAAATATGTAAATATGGAAAAATGCTTGATTTTACAAATCCAAATGAGGCAATTAGACAAATCGCAGTTTTAAATCTTAAGAAAAGTAATGGTAAAAATACTTCTGACTATGATGAGATCGGAGCATATGCGAAATCTGATAAAGAAATGATTAAAAAAGAAATAGAGCTGATCGATCCTAAAATTATCATATGCGGAAATACATTTTGGCATTTATATGAATGTGTTTTAGACAAAACCCCTGAGCTAGCGGAAAATCCGGATGACAGGTTTCACTTGTTGAAAATTCTTGGCAAAAATCGTATAGTCATCGATTTTTATCATCCTGCCAACCGCTGGCCGGATATTGTGAATTATTATGCTCTTTTAGGAATTTATCAACAGGCATTAAAAGCTCAACCAAAATCAGGGAGCTAATCAACTCCCTGATTTATTAAGTGTGTCGGGCATGGCACATCTCTAGTTGGTGAAAGTCCAACCGCAGGTAGTTACCGCCAAGCGTAGTGAACCCCAAGTGGAAGACAGCGATGTCCAGATGAAGGAAGGGGCTAACAAAACTTCCGAGCCTACGAAC
>JAGAWH010000061.1 GCA_017941505.1 Faecalicoccus sp.
TAGGTGGTTGGATTTTTCTGTAGATGAACATCATATCTGGGTCAGGAGTGTGAGAAACGATGAATCAAATTAACTCATTAATAGAAGGTTTGATCTTTTTATCCGGAGATGAAGGATTAACCCTGGAGCAGATACTAAAGGCATTGGAAATCAATGATATCAGTGCCGTAAAAGAATCCATCGAGCTTTTAAAGGAAGAATATGATAAACCGGAGCACGGAATTGAATTGGTCGAATATGCTTCACGATATAAATTTGTAACTAAGGAGACGGTATATCCATTTGGGCAGAAGCTGTTTGAACAATTCAAACAGGCAACTCTTTCCCAGGCAGCTTTGGAAACGCTGGCCATCATTGCCTATAAACAGCCGGTAACCCGTGTAGAGATTGAAGAAATACGCGGTGTGAATTGTGAAATGATGTTAAAAAAGCTGATGAACCGCGGTCTTATTGAAGCAAAAGACAGATTAGATATTATTGGAAAACCATTATTATATACAGTTACCGATGTATTTTTGGATACCTTTCAGTTAGAGACGCTGGAAGAACTTCCGGAATTACCGCAGCGTACCGGTGACGAAGAATTATTTGATCATGATAAGGAGTAATTATGGAAAGACTTCAAAAAGTGATTGCCCAGGCAGGCGTTTGTTCAAGAAGAAAAGCCGAAGAATATATCCGCGATGGAAAAGTATCTGTTAACGGTGAAGTTGTTACGGAAATGGGAGTGAAGGTTTCCGGTAACGATTTGATCGAGGTAAACGGAAAGGAATTAACCCGCGAAGACAAGGTATACTATGTCATCAATAAACCAAAAGGATGTCTTTGTACAGCCCATGATGAAAAAGGAAGAAAGAGCGTGCTGGACTTTGCGCCTAAAGATAAAAGAATCTATCCGGTTGGCCGCTTAGACTGGGATACCAGCGGTGTGCTTTTTTTGACCAACGATGGAGATTTTACCAATAAGATGATCCATCCCCGCTACCATCTTCCAAAACGCTATCTTGTGAATTTACAGGGGTTATTAACAGAAGATGATATCCGCCGCTTAAGAAAAGGCTTGGTAACAGCTGATGAAAAGTATGGATCGGCTAAGATCCGAGTATTAGATACCGATATCACAAGAGAGCGCACCCGCTTTGAAATGACGATTTATGAAGGTAAAAACCATCAGGTTAAGAACATGATGAAAGGACTTGGATACGAGGTTAGAAGATTACATCGTGTACAGGTCGGTTTTATTGATGTGGATGGTATGAAACCGGGTGAGTACCGTAAATTAAAACCATTTGAAGTCAAGAAATTGATGCAGCTGGCAAGTGAAGGTGAAAATGAATGAAGCAGGTATTTGTAGAACAGGAATTATCCTTAAATCAAAGAATTTATTTAGATGAGAATCAGGCTCATCATCTTTTTGATGTATTAAGGACTGACAATAAAGAAACCGTCCGCGTAGTCGGCAAAGAGAACAATGTCTTCTTAGCCCATCCGGATGGAAAACCATATTTATATATATTTGATAAAATCGAAGTTCCTTCCCAGTCTGAACACATTACGTTATGTACGGCATTAATTAAGCAGGATAAATTTGAATGGATGTTACAGAAGGCATGTGAATTGGGAGCAACGCGCATTGTTCCGTATGTATCCCGCTATACCGTTGTACAGCTGGATGAAAAAAAGGAACAGAAAAAGCTGGAGCGCTGGTCTAAGATTATCTTAGATGCCTGCAAGCAGTGTAATCGGAATGATCTGGTGGAACTCACACCGGTTCAAAAGGTGGAGACTTTGGTTGACTTTCAATCGGAGTTAAATCTTGTAGCTTATGAAAAGGAATTTGAAACTGGAGTTCATCTTGCCAAATATCTTCAATCCAATCCTTCCAGCATTACGATCTGTATCGGACCGGAAGGTGGGTTTGATGATGCGGAAATTGAATTGTTAAGACATGATCATTTCCAGACATGTTCTTTGGGAAGCCGCATCTTACGGGCAGAAACGGCTGCGTGTTATATTCTTTCATCGATTGAATATCAGAAACACGTAGACAAGGAGGTCTTGTGATGCGTTTTCGAATCACAACCCTTGGCTGCAAGGTCAATGCCTATGAAAGTGAATTTTATGTAGAACAGCTAAAAAAAGCCGGTTATATCGAAGCCGGTCCGGATGAACCGTGTGATGTATCGATCATCAACACCTGTACGGTCACCAATATGGCTGCACAAAAAAGTCGTAAAAAGATTCATCAGGAAAAACGCCTCAACCCAAATGCCAAGATTGTTGTGGTGGGCTGTTATGTCCAGCATGCATCCAAAGAGGCAAGAGAAGACCTGGATGCCGATTTGATTATCGGTGCTAAATATAAAGGAGCGCTGGTTGAAAAGATCAACGAACTCATGGAAAAAGACCAAAAAGCAGATCTGGTAGAAAATGTGGATTCCTTTACTGATTTTGAAGAAATGCCGATCACATGTTTTGAGACAAAACATCGAGCTTTCTTAAAAGTGGAGGATGGCTGTAACCAGTTCTGTTCCTTTTGCGCTATTCCGTTTGCCAGGGGAAGAGAAAGAAGTCTTCCGCACGATCAGGTTATTTCGATCGCAAAGACCTTAGAACAGAAAGGTCATAAGGAAATCGTATTGACAGGGATTCATACCGGGCGATATTATGACCACGGTATGCATTTAGCGGATTTATTAAAGCTGTTATTAGAGCATACTTCAAAGGATGTATATTATCGCATCTCTTCCATTGAGATTACCGAAGTCAGCGATGAATTATTGGAATTAATGAAGGAAGATGCGCGAATCTGTCATCATCTGCATATTCCGGTGCAATCGGCTTCTAATGAAACACTGAAGCGGATGAACCGTCCTTATACCATTGAACAATTCAAAGACCGTGTTGAAAAGATTCGTATGGAGATACCGGATATTTCCATTTCAACCGATGTGATTACCGGATTTGTTCAAGAAAGTGATGAAGAATTTGCGCAAACCGTAAAGAATATTCAAGACATTGGCTTTTCCTTTTTACATGTATTCCCTTATTCAAAAAGAGATGGAACAGCTGCCTCTAAATTAAAAGGAGAGGTACATGGATCCATTCAAAAGGAAAGGACCAATACATTATTGAAGCTTTCAAATGAGCTGCGCTTAAAAGATATGAAACGGTTTAATTCATCTCTTGTGTTAATTGAAACGGAAAATAAAGATTACTATACCGGATATACTTTACAGTATCATCCCGTGCGTATCACAAAGACAAAACCATTAGAAGGAAGAATTCTGGTGGAAAATCTACAGGTACATCCTGATGGATATTATGTTGTATAGAAAGAAGGATTTAATATGCGTTTAAGCAAAATGTTTAAAAATGCGCCTACAATTAATATTACCGGATTGTGCTCCGACTCCAGAAAGGTACGGGCAGGGGATATTTATTTCTGCTTACCGGGATTTCGCTATGACGGTCATAAGTTTGCCCGCAATGCCGTAGAAAACGGAGCTGTGTGCGTTGTATATTCCCAGGATCTGGATGATATGATCGAAGGAGCTGTTTATATCAAAGTGGATGATGTAGCCGCAGCCATGAATCAGTGCGCCCGGCTTTTCTATTCCAAGCCAAGCGATAAGATGACAATGTATGGAATTACGGGTACCAACGGCAAAAGTACGATTGCCAATATCATTCGTTATATCCGTGGACTGGAAGAGCCTTGCGGATATATCGGAACCATTTCTATTGACTACGGAAATGTACATCTTCCACCAAACTTGACAACACCGGATACTATCTTCTTACAGGAAAAGCTGGCGGATATGGTACGCTGCGGAATGAAATCCTGTGCCTTAGAGGTAAGCTCCCATGGACTTGCCCAGCACCGTGTAGATGGAATTCAATTTGATGTAGCAGTATTTACCAATCTTACCCATGATCATCTGGATTACCACGGTACCATGGATAACTACTTTGAGGCAAAAGCCATCTTGTTTAAGAA
>JAGAWH010000062.1 GCA_017941505.1 Faecalicoccus sp.
AACCTCTTTCATTTGATTCACACCTCCTGATGAAAACATAGCTAGCATACATAATCATTAGAAGATGGTACAAGTAATCTGAAAATCGTTTGAGACATTTTCCCACGATAACTATTAAGACATTATCACTTGATAACCACAATTATAAGAAATTAAAACAATAATTCATTGACAATTATTTTGAATTTGAATATCATATTATTTGGCTATACTCTGGCCTTTGAGCCCCGGTAACGCTCAAATCAAGGAGGAAATAGAAATGCGTCAAACAACTATGGCTAAACCAGCCGATGTAAAACGCACTTGGTATGTTGTAGATGGTGAAGGACAAACTTTAGGTCGTCTTGCAACAACATGTGCTCATGTTCTGAGAGGAAAACACAAACCTACATTTACACCAAATGTGGATTGTGGCGATTATGTAATCGTAATCAATGCTGACAAAGTCGATATGACTGGTAACAAGTTGAATACTGAAAAGTATTACAACCATTCTGGTTATTTCGGAGGCTTACGTGTTCGTACAGCAAAAGAAATGAAACAGAAATATCCAGTTGAATGGGTTGAAAGAGCAATTAAGGGTATGCTTCCTCATACAAAACTTGGTGATAAGATGCGCACTCATGTTTTTGTATATGCAGGCAGCGAACATCCACATGCTGCTCAGAAGCCTGTTGAATTAAAGGTGAAAGGATAGGAGGAATAGAAAATGGCTGCGAAAAAATCAAATATCGTTCAGTACATTGGTACAGGACGTCGTAAGAAATCTGTTGCTCGTGTATTCTTACGCCCGGGAACTGGAAATATCGAAGTAAACGGAAAAACATTGGATGAATATCTTCCATATGAAACATTACGTATGGTTGTTCGCTCACCTCTAGAATTAACTAATACATTAGATCAGTTCGATGTATTAATTAACGTTCATGGTGGTGGATTCACTGGTCAGTCCGGTGCTATGCGTCATGGTATCACTCGTGCTTTAATGGAAGCAAGTGAAGACTATCGTCCGGTATTAAAAGCTGCAGGATTTGTTACACGTGACCCTCGTGGTAAAGAACGTAAGAAATACGGTCTCAAAGGTGCACGTCGCGCTCCACAGTTCAGCAAGCGTTAATTCTCTCATTATTGTTTTACGCACAAGCTCATACAAATTGTATGGGCTTTTTTTGAGGGTATTGAAATACGTAATAATACGTGTTATAAAGGAAAGGAACTTTATTCTAGGAGGAGATACAATGTCTAAAGTGAGTTATCCTGCAGTATTTCATTTTGAAAACAATTCATATTGGGTGGAGTTTCCTGATTTAGAAGGATGCTTTTCCTATGGAGATACTATTGAATCTGCATTTAATTCTTCAAAAGAGGCTTTAGGATTATATTTAGATCAAGATGATGATTTGTATGTGCGATCAATTTCAGAGCCTTCTCAAATGAGTAATATTATAAAACAATATCCGGGTGAAGTAGTTATGCTGGTAGACTATGATTCTTTAGAATACGCAAAACTTTTTAAAAATAAAGCAGTAAAGAAGACTTTATCCATACCGGAATGGTTAAATGATGCAGCCATAAAAGAGAATGTTAATTTCTCTGCTGTGTTACAGGAAGCTTTGATTTCTAAATTAAATCTTAAGTAGGTTAGAATCTATTTTTGAGGCACAAGCTCATACAAATTGTATGGGCTTTTTTTTGATGATAAACTAAATACAGGAGTGATTAAAATGAGCGATAGAAAATACTTAAATGAAAACCAACATCAAAGATCTGTTCGTAAGCTGAGTCTTATCAGTAAGATAATGATGATTATCGGCGGACTTGGTTTTCTTGGATGTGGCTTTATGTTGTTTGGACATTTTATCGACTACAATAAGGTGCCTTTAATTGGCTTTGGCTGGATCTTATGCGGTGGCTTATTTGGTGTTGGATTGGTTTTGGCTGTTATGGCCAATTCACGAAAAATCATGTCGTATAATTTACAGGAAAGTCTTCCTGTAATTAAGGAAGGAATGGAAGAAATCACACCAATGGTAGATAAAATGGCAGATCAGATGTCTCCTTCTTTGAAAAAGGCGGCCAAAGATATCGCCGAAGGGGTAAAAGAAGGAATGGAAGAATAGTAACTCGAAATGTTTTGGTACAATTTTGTGGAATGCTATAATAAAAAAGAAAAGGGGAACTTTATGGAGAAAACGGGAATTATATTTGAAGGAGGGGCCATGCGCGGTTTATTTACAGCCGGTGTCATGGATGTATTATTAGAAAACGGAATTGAATTTGATGCGGGTATCGGAGTTTCTGCCGGAGCTACTTTTGGATGTAACTATAAGTCCAAGCAGATCGGCAGAGTATTGAAATACAATTTGGAAAATTGTAAAGATGTCCGCTATGGAAGCTACCGTTCTTTTTTTAAGACAGGAAATGTATTTGACCGGGAATTTGTTCGATATGATCTTCCTGAAGTCTTATATCCTTTTGATTATGAAACCTATAATGCCAATCCCATGCCGTTTTATATAGTCGCAACAGACTTAGAGACAGGAAAAGCTGCATATCGTAAATCAACCATCTATTCAGATATCGATATGGAATGGTTTATCGCATCCTCTTCGATGCCGATTGTCTCTCAGATTGTAGACATAAATGGACAGAAGCTGTTAGATGGCGGTGTAGGAGATTCTATCCCTATCCATTTTATGGAGCATATGGGGTACAAAAAGAATGTTGTTGTGCTCACGCAGCCCAAAGGCTATGTCAAAAAGAAGAATAATTTATTACCGCTCATTCGTGCTATGTACAAGGATTATCCGGATTTTATTAAAGCGATTGAAAACCGACACATCATCTACAATCAAACGACAGATTATTGTTTCAAACAGGAGAGTAAAGGCAATGCCTTTTTATTCTATCCTTCCAAGCCGCTGGATGTTACCGCAATGGAAAGAAATCCGGATAAGCTGCAGGCTGCCTATGATGAAGGTGTACAATGTGCTTTATCAAAATTGGATGCATTGAAAACGTTTTTAGAAAAGTAATAAAGGAGAGTACATGGAAGTCAGTAAAAAAGAATTTGGGGCCTTTGCACTATTGGATGCATTATATTGGGCTTTTTTTGCATCATCGGTTGGTTTTTTAACGACATATATGCTGGCATGTGGTTTAAGTAATTCAATCTTAAGTATTGTCTTGGCTATCTACATGTTATGTGCATTTCTTGGTGCTTTTTTCTGGGGTGGCTTATGCGATAAGCTCAAAAGCAATAAAAAAGTATTTATCCCGGAATTTGCGACAGCCGGTGTTTTAGCTTTGATTATTTTCTTTATGGCAAGTCGGAATATCTGGGTATCCGCCTGTCTTTATCCTCTGCTTGGTTTCTTGTTGATTCCATTAGGTTCCAATCTGGATTCCTGGATGCTTCGAAACTTTAACCAGAGCGGTGAAACTTACGGCAAGGCAAGAGCGATGGGTTCGGTTGGTTTTGCGGTTACGATGTTAATATTGGGGAATCTGATTAACTCGCTTGGCTATATCGTCCAGCCAATCGCTATTATCCTTTTTTCCGTACTGGTTGTTCTTTTGGGCTTATGGATGCGCGAGAAACGCTTCGAAGTGGTTATGACCATGGAGGCTGTAACAGACAGCGGTTCCTTAAAAGATTTGTTTAAGATCAAGCCGTATATGTTTGTGTTGATTATCTTATTTTTGGTAGGCTTATCGATTTCACCTGTCAATAACTTGAAAATTGTCTTCCTGCAAAGTGTAGGTGGCGATGTATCGATGTTAGGTCTCGATTCGTTTATCGGTGTTATGGTACAGGCTTTATTTATCTTTGGCTCCGGTTTATTAAAACGGATCCCTGTGAATCTAAGATTATTCTTGATTCCGGCCTTTGTGTTAGGAACTCACCTTATGAACTTGTTTGCGGTAACTCCATATATGATTATTGCCGGTACGGTTTTAAATAATGTTTCCTATGGTATTATGCTGCCGACACAAAGAGAGATTACCGAATACAGTGTACCTTACGCATTGAAAAACAGAGCACACAGCCTGGGTGATGCGATGTATTCGAGCTTCTCCGGCATGATGGCTTTATTATACAGTGGTATTTTAATTGATAGTTTTGGGGCACGGTCAGTTGCCTTACTAGGCGTTGTGATTATGATCATTCCGGTGGTAATGACAATCAAGCGGATGATCGCAAATGAAGGTCTGGGCAAGCGAAATTACGATTAAAGGGATAATATGGAACTTAGACAATTGAAATATTTTATGGATGTGATTGAATCCAGCAGCTTTACCGAAGCCGCTGAGATCAACTACATATCCCAATCTGCGATATCGCAGCAGATGAAACTGTTAGAAGATGAATTAGGGGTACAGCTGTTAGTGCGTCGTGGTAAGAAATTTACCGTTTCACCGGCAGGAGAATATCTATATCGGCATTGTAAAGCGATATTGGATGATGTCGAAAGATTGAAGCGGGAAACAATTCGCCGCGGAGAAGACGATGAATCCCAATTAAGAATCGGTGTCTTACGAAGATATGATTGCACGGAGCTGCATCAAGCTTTGATACAGTTCTCCAAAACATATCTGGAAGTGGATGTATCCATAACCTTTGGCGACCATGAACAGCTTTATCATATGTTGAAAGAAGGCAGGGTCGATATGTTAATCAGCGACCAGCGCCGTAAATTCAGCGATGAATATGAAAATATCATTTTTTCCAGAGCCCCGGTATCTATCGAAATTTCTACAAATCATCCGATTGCCCGCCTTGAAAAGGTCGATATGGAAGGTTTGCGGGGATATCCGTGTATTGTAGTATGTTCAACGGAAGAGCAGGAAAAAGAACGGGATTATTTTGTGAATACCTTGAATTATCCGGATCATCTTCTATGGGTGCGAAGCATGGAAGAAGGACATTTGATGGCAGCCGGAAACCGCGGCTTTATGCCGATGGAAGAAGCCGGGACACTTAAGCCCTGCAGGGAAGGATTGACTCGCATTCCTTTATATCGCAAGGGAGCACGGCTAACTCAGAATTACTGCATTTTCTGGGAGAAGGTCCATGCCAATTACTATATTGAAGAATTTGCGGATTTAATTATGAAATTGATGAACTGATGAAGATATGCTTCATCAGTTTTTCTTATTTATTAGGCCCAAAAATGAAATTGAGCAACAATCATGATTTCTATACAATTTTCTTAACAAATGGAGGACAACAATATGAAAATGACAGATAAAGCGCAAGAATACCATGAAAAGATGTTTCCCGGATATGTATCCGATTTCTTACGAACCGATCCGGAGTTTATTGAACGATTTGATAATTTCGCATTTGATGAGGTGGTAAACCATGATGATTTATCTGATCATGACCGTTTTATGGCCATCTTAGCGGTGCTGTTAGGATCGCAAAGCGTGGATGAATTTCGAGGTATGGTTAATGCTTCATTGAATTTTGGAGCACTGAATCCGGTAGAGATTAAGGAAATCGTTTATCAGGCAACAGCTTACTTAGGAATCGGACGCATATTTCCGTTCTTAAAGGCTGTTAATGAAATTTTGGAAAGCCGCGGTATTGAATTGCCTTTGGAAGGACAGGCAACAACTACAATAGACAATCGTCGTGAAATGGGTACGAAAGCCCAGGTTGATATTTTCGGCGATTCTATGCAGGATTTCTGGAAATCCGGACCGGAAGAAAGCCGTCATATCAATTATTGGCTGGCTGATAACTGCTTCGGTGATTATTACACAAGAACAGGTTTGGATTTAGCACATCGTGAAATGATTACTTTCTGCTTCTTATATGCACAGGGTGGCTGTGAACCGCAGCTGTTAGGACACGCAGCCGCTAATATGCGCCTAGGTAACGATAAGGTATATTTGATCAAGATTATTTCTCAATGTATTCCGTTCATGGGATATCCACGTACATTAAACGCATTACGTATCATCAATGAAGCTGCAGATCAAGGAGAGTAAATAAAATGAACAATTTAATTATCTATTATTCAAGAAAAGGACAGAACTATGTAAATGGGTCTATCAAAAATCTAAAAAAAGGAAATACCGAGATTGTGGCGGAATTTATTCGTGATGCCGTTGGCGGAGATCTCTTTGAGATTGAAACGGTAAAGGAATACGATCCCGACTATACCGCATGTACCGAAGAGGCAATGGCCGAACTAAGAGCACATGCCCGTCCGGAGTTGAAAAAGTATTTGGAAGATATTTCTAAATATGACAATATCTTCATCTGTGGACCATGTTGGTGGGGAACCTATCCGATGCCGGTTTTCTCCTGCATTGAAAATTTAGATTTCACAGGTAAGAAGGTATTCCCGTTAATGACGCACGAAGGAAGTGGCTTAGGGCATTGTGAAAAGGATTTAAAAGGCATCTGCAAAGGAGCCGAATTTGGAAAAGGCTTAGCTGTCCATGGAGCAGCTGCTCCTACTTCAAGATCAACGGTTTCATCATGGGCCGAGAAATGTGTGAAATAGAGGTGCAATATGAACGATTTTACATTTCAAAATACCACTAAGGTGTATTTCGGAAAGAATCAGCTTTCCAATTTATCGAAGGAAGTTAAAAAATACGGAAACCGTATCTTAATTGTATACGGCGGTGGGTCCATTAAAAAGATGGGTTTATATGATAAGGTGATGAATGAACTTACATCCAATGATATCGAAGTTTATGAATTATCCGGTGTAGAACCAAATCCCCGCCATACAACCGTAAACAGAGGAGCAGCTCTCTGTAAGGAAAAAGATATCCAGGTTGTACTTGGAATCGGCGGAGGCTCCTGCATCGATTGCGCAAAGGGAATTGCGGCAGCAGCTGTTTATGAAGGGGATAACTGCTGGGATTTAGTTGAAAGAAAACAACCGATTGAAGAGGCTTTAGCGGTATTCGCAATGCCAACGGCAGCGTCTACCGGTTCAGAAATGGATAAAAGCTGTGTCATCTCCAATATGGATTTAAATTTAAAAATCGGATATAACGGGGAAGCGATTCGACCAAAGGTATCTTTCTTAGATCCGACCAATACATTTACGGTATCTAAATATCAAACAGCCTGCGGTGGTTTTGATATCATGTGTCATTTCTTTGATTTGAACTACTTCACAAAAGATGAGAAATATGAACTTCAAAACGGTGTTGTGGAAAGTCTTTTAAGAACGGTATATCACAATATTCCGATCGCCTTAGAAAAACCGGATGATTACAGCGCCCGTGCTAACTTATTATGGGCAGCCTCCTGGGCGCTCAACAGCTTCTGTACCAGCGGTATGCGCCAGGCAGCCAGCTGCCACAGCATGGAACATGAATTATCCGCTTATTATGACTTAACCCACGGTTTAGGCCTGGCGATTCTGGTGCCTAGATGGATGCAGTACCTGCATGACCGCGATGAAACCGTACATGAAGATTTCAATACCTTTGGCGTGAATGTATTAGGTTTAGCACCATCCGCAACCATCAAAGAAGGTTCCCAGAGGGCAATCGATACTTTATCGGATTATGTTTATAAAACATTAGGTTTAAAGAGTACGCTTACAGAATGCGGTATCGATGATTCTAAGTTTGAAGAAATGGCTGCGAACTGCACGCATGGAAGTGTGATTAACGGATATCGTCCTCTCACAAAGGAAGACGTTGTAAATATTTATAGGATGTGTCTGTAAATGGATGCCGTTAAAGAAGCCTATAAAGAAATGTATCGCACCATGAGTGCGAAGCTGCCTGATGGTCTGGCAGCGGTTCTGGATGATAGCTTTGAGTTAGTCCATATGACGGGTGCCCGTATGAATAAATCCGAGTTTATCGATGCGGTAATGGATGGGACTTTAAATTACTATGAATATCATCATGATGATATCGAAGTCGATATGATTAGTGATCATATTGCGACACTGGAAGGAAAAACGCAGGTGAATGCAGCTGTTTACGGCGGTGGAAGACATACCTGGAGACTTCAGCAGGATTGTAATTTAATACAAAAAAATGGCAGATGGCTGATTACGAAAGCTGTCGCATCAACCTATTAGAGCAGTTTTTAAAACTGTTCTTTTTTTATGGGATGGCGTAAACTATAATAAAGGTAGCGTAACCATTCAAAATCACATAATAGGATCAAGAAGGAAGAAGACATGGGATGTTTTTATTTTGTGCGGCATGGTGAGTCTTTTTGGAATGTCGAAAATAAGGTTTGTGGTATCACAGATATTGGATTAACAGAAACCGGGCATAAACAGGCTGAACAGGCTGCTGATATCATTCGCCAATCCAATTTACATATTGATGAAATCTGGTATTCACCCTTATCGAGGGCAAAAGAGACGGCAGTATGTATTGCGGAAAACACAGGAATTCCGTTAAAGGAAGAGCCACGGGTATTGGAACAGAATTTTGGCTCGTTTGAGGGAACGGACCGGCATTCACAAGTTTTTAAAGAGGCCAGAATGCAGTTTATCAATCATTATAACGGTGGAGAAACGATGTTTCAGATGGCACAGAGAATTTATAATTTACTGGATGAAATTCAGGAAATCTCTGAATATAAGACCATTTTACTTGTATCCCACAGCGGTGTTGCCAGAGTCGTTCAATCCTATTTTCACGATATGACAAATGAAGAATTTGCTGGCTTCCGGATACCGAATTGTAAAATTTTGAAATATGAATTCAATCAAAAGGAGTGTTAAAAAATGACATTTAAAAATCCGCCAATGAAATATCGCCCCAAGGCAAGATATTGGATTCCTGCAGGAATGACACGTAAAGAAGATTTAGAATATGATGTAAAGGATTTAAAAGAAAGAGGATTTGGAAGTATTGAAGTTGTTTCTTTACTCCCGTTTGGACAGAAAGCGGAACTGGGTTATGAATGGGGCTCCCAGGCTTTCATTGATGGTTTAAAAGCTATCCTGGCAACTGCCAGACAGGAAGGCATGACAGTTGATATTGCCAATGGACCGGCATGGCCGATTTCTATGCCTTCATTAACCAATCCAAATGATGAAGGCGCTTTGTACGAGCTGACATGGGGCACCAAAACAGTATCGGAAATGAAAGAGAATGCTTCACTTCCTAAAAGACGAATCGTTCATGAAGAAGCTGAATCTAAACTGAATTCGATATTTATGTATAAAGAGATAGAAGATCACATTCTTCAAAAAGACAGCTATGTGGATTTGATGCCTTTTGTGGATGGTGATCATCTAAAATATGACTTTAAAGATATGGAAGACAGTTATCGAATCTTTGCGTTTTATGAGCAGCCTGCCTGCCATAAAGTAGGCAATTATTATGTGATCGATCATCTAAGTCAAAAAGGGGCTGCCATCTGCCGCAATTATTGGCTTTCTGTGATTTATCCGCAAATTAAAGAATACGATGATGTGCTTGAATATATTTTCTGTGATTCTATGGAATATAAGGTATCTATGGAATGGACAAGAGGCTTTGAAGCAATTTTCAAAGAAAAGAAGGGGTATGATATAAGACCGTATCTTACCCTTATTTCAACCCTGGATACATACCCGAAAAATGATCCGGCCGGATATTGTTTTGAAGATGATGTATTTACCCGTGCTGTAAAACGCGATTACTACGATGTTTTGACAAGCTGTTATGTAGAAGGTCATTTAAAACCGTTGGAGGCTATGGCCAAAGAAATGAATATGAAGCTTCGTTATCAAGTGGCTTATAATAAGCCATTTGAGATGGATGCCTCCGTATCTGCTGTAAGCTGTCCGGAAAACGAGGCATTAAAGCGTCCTACCTTTGATAATTTAAAGGTGATGGCAGGCGCTGTTCATGTGATGCATAAGCCAATCTATTCCTTTGAATGTTCGGCAGAATTTGATAATGCCTATGGTCAGAGTCCCGAGGATTTGATGTGGTGGATCAAACGCGGATGGGCCGGCGGCATGAACCAGCAGGTATTCCATGGAATTTCTTATCGCGGAGGATATGATGGACCGGGTAACGATCAAGGCTTTGTCCCAAATACGGCATGGCCGGGATTCGAAGCGTTTGGAAAGATGGCTTCCAATTATTGGAACCGCACGCTGGATATTGAATCTGAATACAATATGTTGACAGCTATTGCCCGCATGAACGGTATCTTACAAAAAACACATAAGGTAGACCTGGCAATCTGTCGTCATGATTTTATCAATGATGGTAAAGGGGAAGATGGCTGGCATTTATTAAAAGATGGTATGGATATTATCAAGGCAGGCTACAGCTATGACTTTGTCTCACCTTCTTTACTCAAGGATGCAGTTGTAACAGATGGAGTACTTGATGTAGATGGCCCTGCTTATAAGGGTATGATCATTATGGATGGAACGGTTCTATCCAATGAAGATATCAAGATTCTATCTCGTCTGGCTGATGATGGATTCCCTATCTATGTATATGGCTCGATATCAGATGATCCATTCTATGTGGGGGATGTAGATCATAAGGCTGTTGTGATGGAGCTGTACCATAAATGTATCCGTGCCAATGATTTTGATCAGCTGTTAAGAAGAGTATTCCGTTACGGTATCCCGGAAAGATGTCAATATTTGGAACCGCAGACAGTGATCAGTACCGTGGTAGAAGATGAAAAACGCAAGTATTATTTCTTCTACAACTATTCCATGGTTGATTATGGATTCTATAAAGAAATTAATCCGGATAAGGCTGTATTCCATCCTGACAGTATCTATCCGACCATTGATAAGGAGCACCGCTTCCGTGAAAAGACATTAAAGCTGGAATTGGAAGAAGATCAATATCCGGTATGGCTGGATTATACAACAGGTAATTATTACGCGCTTCCATATAAGCGGGATGATGCCGGATTCAGCTTGAAATTTAGAATGAAAAAGGATGAAGCGGTTGTGATCACAACGGTCACCAAAGATGAATACCAAAAACTGGAATTGGATCATATTCATACCCTTGTCAGTGAAAAAGTCGGCGAAATCGATTCTATGACTTTGAGCCTGTATCCTTTGGTTCCTAATACAGATTCACGCTACTTTGTCGATCATACTTACCAAACCGGTGAAAGTATGGAAGTAAAAGCACCGTTTAAGGGAAATGAAGGACTCGACTTTGATGCCGGTAAGATGGTTTATGAAGGAGATTTCCACGTAGAAGAAACAGGAGATTACCGTATTAAAATAGAAGAAATGTATGACTGGTGCCACGTTGAACTGGATGGAAAGTCTCATACCGTTTGGATGCGGGATGAGCCATCCATTGAGCTGTATCAATTAGAGGCAGGAAGCCATCATATCAAATTGACGGTTTATACCAACCTTCGTCAAATGCTCACAAAAGAAAAAACCAAATACGGTATTTTTGGAAAGATTCGCATTTATAAATATTAACATGAAGGTCCGTTTTGGACCTTCTTTTCTAATTGTGGTACACTATAACGGTACTTTTAAAAGGGGGAAATTCAAATGATCGAAAAATTTGATGTGATGATTACACCTTATCAGCTTCAAAGAATGATAC
>JAGAWH010000063.1 GCA_017941505.1 Faecalicoccus sp.
ATTATGGAGGCGATGAAAATTTATCCGCTACGCTTCCTTCCGGACGAAGTGAAATCGGACAGATTTATTTTGAGATCCCAGTGGATGCAAAAGAAATAGAGATTGAATATACCTCTAACCTTTTCTCAAATGAGAAGCTTAAATTCATTTATGAAGGAGATAAGGATTCAGGTATACAATTAGAACAGAATACGAAAGCTACAAAAGGTGCCTACAAGGTAGGAGATACCATAAAAGGAAAAGAAATGAATATAACTTACGTATCATGCGGTGAATATGTAAGTGATAATATGTTTATTCAACCAAAGGAGAACAATCATTATATTTCTGTTGAATTAGAGTTTGAAAATACCGGCGATTCCGATCAGCATATCAGCAGTTTTGATTTTCATTGTTACGCTAATGGAGTATCTTGTGATCAGGTATTCAGTCGGGAGGATGATTTAGGAGCAACGCTGTCCCCTGGAAGGAAAACGAAAGGAACGGTTACATTTGAAGTCCCTTACGATGCAGAGGTCATTGAAGTGGAATATCACGAGAACCTCTTTAGCTCTAATAGTGTTGTTTTCTCTGTAGAGATGTAATAGAAATTATAAAAAATCACCACCGGCTTAGACTTAGCCGGTGGTTCATTATTATTCTACATACCAGTAGTAATTCATGGATGCGATCAATGTATCCATATCTTCAATATGATATGTCGTGGCATAGCTGCTGTCCATGATCGGGATGATGGCATCCGGTGCACACATAGCCGGATCGTAACAATAGAATGTATCCGAATCAGCATCGTAGCTAGTCAATAAAACGGCATGCATCGCATTATAACCGGCTACATAGAAAACGATTCCTTCTGGATGTTGTTGAAGGGCTTCAATCAGGACCTTCTTTTTTTCTTCCGTACTAAGGTTCGGATCCAATGTGTTCGCGGTTGTTTTGACGTTCATATCATCGTAGGTAAATTCATACAATAAACCGCTGCCGCTCCAGGCCACCTGTTCAACAGAATCGACCGTAATCTCTTTCCAGTTTGTGTCTCCATCCAGAATGGCATCACGACGCAGCATCATAACCGTAGAGTACAATGTACATTGTACATTGCCTTCCGGTTGTTTAACATATATATCTTTGTTGGTTAATTCCTCAGTGCTTTTCTTTGTGAGCGTATCTGCCTGCACAGAGGATCCAACGAAATACTCTTCTCCTATACTGTCAAAGCTTTTCCATGTGTTTGTTGAAGAAAACAGCATAGTGGCTGACATAATTGACTTGACGACTACATTTCATACCATAGCATGCACCTCCTATATTGAAATATTGCACATAAATGTGTAATAATGGCCACCTTTTCAAAAAGTGTATGGTGCAGTTATACAATATTTAGAGACAAGAATCAAGTTTTGACATCATTTCACATATTCATCATGAATTTATACATAATAAAAAAGTCATGATTTCTCATGACTTCAAGGTTTATTTCTTTTCCTGCAGATCGCGGATCTGTTTTAATGTTTCCAGGGTTTCGTCTACTTCCGGTTCTGGTTCCGGTGCCGGTTCTGCTTTCTTCATCTTGTTCATGGATTTGATCAATGTGAAGACAACCAGCGCAATCAGCAGGAAGTTGATAATGGCCTGAATAAAGTTACCATATGTAATGTTGGCATCACCGACTGTAACAGCTAATCCTGTAAAGTCTACACCACCTGTGATGATACCGATCAATGGAGTAATGATATCACCAACCAGGCTGTTAACGATAGCGGTAAATGCACCACCGATTACAACACCGACAGCCATATCCATGACGTTGCCGCGCATAGCGAATTCTTTAAATTCTTTCATAAAGTTTTTCATAATCTCTCTCCTTACTAATTATATATTTATACACAAGAGTATTTTATCATGTTTGCTTAAGAATGACACATGGAATTCTTAAAAAGCTCTAAAATATACATACGATAAGGAAAAAAAAGAAGGTTCTATGCAAATAGGGAAAGAATTCGTTATAATGAAAAAAGAATCGAGGAATGATTATGCAGAAAATTAAATGTACACAGAAATCCGGATCGAATTTATTATTACCGGTTATTGTTGTGGCGGCCTCCGCTTATTTATTTGTCAATACGATTACGATGCTGACGCAAGGGAAAGCGACGATGGGGACCAGCATCATCTTTATCTTCATGTATGGGGCTGTCTTTGTGAACGGGCTGATCCTTTTGTTGAATTATTTCAATAAGAGCATTACCGTCAGTGATGAAGAAATTGTGGTGACCGATCATTTTGCCAGAAAAGATGTGTGGAAGTGGGAAGATGTGAAGGTACAGCAGATTGGTGAACGTAGAGTGCAGTTTGTCAATGGACCAAAAAAGTACATTCTGAAATCCGGGGACGATAACTACAATTCGATGGTGATGTATTTAAAAAGAAAGAAAAAATTCGAAGAGGAATAACAACTCTTCGAATTCTTTTTTTATCCGTAATATTTTCCCAGGAATTCCTTGGTTCGCTGGTTGTCCGAAGTAAACAGATCTTCCGGTTTTCCGTCTTCGACGATGACACCGTTTTCCATAAAGATGATCCGGTTGGACACATCGCGGGCAAAGGTCATTTCGTGGGTGACGATGACCATGGTCATCTTTTCTTCTGCCAGCTGCTTGATGACCTTCAGGATCTCCAGTGTTAATTCCGGGTCCAGGGCACTGGTTGGTTCATCAAAGAAGAAGATCTTGGGTTTTAATGCCAGAGCACGAGCTATGGAGACTCGTTGCTGCTGACCACCGGATAGCTGACATGGATACGCATCCTCTTTGTCCTCCAATCCCATTTGAGCCAACAGGACACGGGCTTCTTTATATACTTGTTCCTTCTCTCGTTTTTGGATACGTATCGGGGCATCCGTAATATTTTTCATAACAGAAAAATGTGGAAATAGGTTGAAGTTTTGAAATACCAGACCAAAGTAGCTTAATGCTTCTCTCTGGTCTTGTTTGGATCCGTATACCGCATGGCCGTTTTCCGAACGGACAACCGTATTTCCGATATACTTCATTTCTCCGTCATCCATGGTTTCCAGGAAGGTGGCACATCGTAATAATGTACTTTTTCCGGAACCGGACGGTCCGATAATAGAGACGACTTCGCCTTCGCGAACGGTGAGATTGATATCCTCGAGGACCTTCGTATTATCAAAGCTCTTTTTGATATGATTCATTTCCAATATATTCATTCCGACTCACCTCTATTCATAATAGCTCATGCACTTTTCAAAGTGTTCCATCAAAGCAGCTACCAGGAAATTGAAGACATAGTAGAAGATCGCAGCGACCACAAACGGGATCATGCTCTTTTCGGCGGCTGCCAGCGCTTTGGCCTGTGTAAACATTTCCGCATACGCAATCGAGAAGGCCAGCGAGGTATCCTTTACCAGCGTGATGACCTCATTGGTGATTGCCGGCAGGATCCGCTTGATGACCTGTGGCAGAATGATGATAAAGAA
>JAGAWH010000064.1 GCA_017941505.1 Faecalicoccus sp.
GCTAGCCTCGGATGATCCAGATGGTCCGGTCACCCAGCAACAAAACATATGAAAACCGGCAGACTGTTTTATTCCTGCAGTCTGCCGGTTATCTTTCTGATCAACTGTCAACATTTTGTCCTTGACTTTGGGACCAGTTTAAAGAGTACCTTTTAAGCTAAACGTATTTTTGAAATTACAGGTAAATTTTTCAATTTTTCGCGGGCTTCTTTTTCAGTTATAACACCTGTCACAAAACCGAATTCATCCGGAATACCTGCATTCACATATTCTACATTTCCGAAAAGGGAAACGATTTGATCTTCATTTACATCCTCTTTAACACGGACAAAGAAGGCGTGTTTACTATCATCGCTTTCACCGAGCACAGCCTCTTCTTTTGACCATGCCATATCGATATTAGTATGAAGATGTTTGGCAATATCTACGATATCTGCCACAACGGCACTTGCGGTTGGAAGACTTCCTGCCCCGGACCCGTAATACATAGAATCACCTAAGGCATTTCCCTTCACAAAGATCGCATTAAATACACCTTCAACCATATAAAGCGGATGCGAACTTTCTAACATAAACGGCGCTACCATAACAGAATACGTACCGTTTGATTTTACGGAAGTGGCCAGCAGCTTAATCGAACGACCTAATGCTGTCGCATATTCCATATCCTGTGCAGTCAACTTAGAGATTCCCTCTACATAAATATTTTCAAAGGATACCTGTTTACCGGATACAAGGCTTGTCATAATCGCAATCTTTCTTCCTGCATCATATCCTTCGATATCATCCGTAGGATCCAGCTCCGCATAACCTAATTCCTGAGCTTCTTTTAACACTTCATCAAAATTTGCGCCGGAATTTGCCATCTTCGATAAGATAAAGTTTGTGGTTCCGTTCACGATACCGGTGATTTCTTCGATATCATCTCCGGTAAGTGCTGTCTGCAATGTTCTTAAAATAGGAATGCCGCCGCCAACGCTGGCTTCAAATAAGAAGCTGACATTTTTATCTTTGGCAATCTGCATCAATTCCGGTCCATGTTTTGCGACCAGTGCTTTATTGGATGTCGCAACACTTTTGCCTGCTTCAAGAGCTGCCTTCACAAACATATATGCAGCTCCGGTTCCACCGATTGTCTCTACAACGATATCCAGATTTTCATCTTCGATAATTTGATTAAAATCATTTGTTAAGAGATGTGCATATGGATCCCCATCAAACTGACGAAGATCAAGGATGTATTTTACCTTCACCTCATCTTTAACCCGTTTTGCGATCAAATCCGCATTCATATCCAATACGCGAACTACACCGGAACCGATTGTTCCATATCCCATTACTGCAACATTTATCATATTGTTTTCCGCCTTTTCTATTTATTCTCGTGCCAGTATCTGCACCGTATGTACACCTTCGGTCGTGTTTAAACCTGAAACAAGTTCAGAAACATTTTGAGTATCTTCTCCGATTTCCAGAGATATGGTAACAGAAGCCATTCCGTTAATCGGCACACTTTGATTAATCGTTAAAATATTGGCATGACATCGGGCAATGGTTGTCAACAGGGTCGATAAAACACCGGGTTTATCATCAATCGAAACCAATAATGTCAACGTTTTGCCTTTCAAATTGTCATGAAAAGGAAAAATATCTTCCTTGTATTTGTAGAAAGAACTGCGAGATATACCGACTTGGTTCACTGCCTGCTGCACAGAAGCCACTTTCCCTGTATCCACCAGGCGTTTTGCCTCTACAACCTTTAACAGGACTTCCGGCACTGCCTTTCGCTTTAAAATAAAAAATTCATCGGACATGCGCTCACCTCTTGTGTTTACCAAACAAACAGTTGTACTACTCTGAAAGATATCTGCATGTCAAATCGTAACATACCCATCTTTAAAACTCAACTTATTTCTCGGATTGTTCCTTCTGTCCGGCAAGACGCAAAAGCGATGGCTGATAAGTAATTTCGCCGGTTTCTAAGCACATACAGGCAAGGTTTCCTCCAAAGACACAGCCACAGTCTATGTCGATCAGATGATCCCCTTCATAAACCAGAGGCTGCCTGTCCTGTCGTACCAGTCCGGTCGGTGTATGCCCTACAATCACAACGGTATTATCATCTGAATAATACCGCTTAGAAAAATCAGGACGCATAAAGGCAACATCCCCTACGGTATAATCGGGTAATTCCTTTTCTTCATCAAAATGCCCGAGTCCGGCATGAACAAGAATGTAGCGCTTTTCATTGACGGTAAGATCTGCATAATAGGAAAAGGTCGACATATATTCAAGAAGAGCCTTGCGATATTCCGGCTCTATCTTGCCAAATTGTGACATCGTGGTCTTACCGCCATCTTTTTGCCAATAGTAATAACTGACAAGATCATTACCTTCAAGAAACTTTGTGATACTTTCTTTCGGATCATAATCCACTCCGATTTTTGACATAATATAGTATGCCACATAATCGTGATTGCCCATCAACGGATATACATTGGGCCGACTCATCATATCAAATAGAACAGGAATCGGAGCCGGTCCCCTGTCTACATAATCTCCCAGAAGAATCAAAACATCTTCATCTGAAAAATTGATTTTTTTCAATAATAATTGATATTCTCCATAACATCCGTGAATATCTGACATTACATAATGCATATTATTTCTCCATTATTTATTATTCCATAACCGCAAGTTCTTCCGCCAACACCACAAGCAGAGTTTCCCCATCAAAAGAAACCCGGGTATTTTTTGACGGATTGCTGATAAAATCACCGTTTTCCATATAGCCGATCAAGATCTCTTTCTTTTCTGCAACCGCATCAAAAACGGAAATATAATTCATTGTTTTGTCCGGTTTTAGGTAATATTTAGCCGGCTTGATATAAACCTCAAAGCCTTCGCTGGATAAAAGTTGATCGAATACGCTCCTAAGATCTCTGTTTTCGGAAATCTGTGTCATCATCAGCGCCGCAATATTACGACTGATGATAAAGTCACTGGTAACCGTATGCTGGGCAAGCACCTGGTTTTTCACGTTGCGCATCTCACAGGTCAGACCGATTTCAGCATCCGGATGTGTGCGTTTGAACTGCTGCACATACAATAATAAACGAAGTGATTTTTCATCGGCCTTATTTTCATCTTCATCCATACTTGACAACATCAAAACATAATCCGGCATATATTCTTCCAGCAGCTCATAAACCTTATCACTGTTATAGATCGCATACGATTCTCTTACCACTACATCGATACCGGCATCTACCAATTCGGTAATGTGTTCATCCTTTACAAGACGCACCAGTTCATCGGAATCGGCCGCAATATAGATGATAGACCCCTGTCCTAAGTAGTATTTCATCTCTTCCAGAATCATCGGCAGCTTTGAATTACATTCCATGATCAATATCTTAACCGGAGCATTGTGAAACTTTTCCTGGGCTGGCGTGTAAGATATCTCCATAGGATTTGTGAATTCGATGGCATCATCATCCTTTTCAAATACAATTAATTTATCCTTTGGATTCAATACCACTTCATTAGGGTCTCCGATTAAAGCCTTCCCGTTTTCATCGATAACACCGATGGCGGTTACATTCGGAAGGCAGCGGTTAATTTCACGAATCGTTTTATTTCGCATAGCGCTCATCATTTTTGTATAGATTGGGCTTTCATCAATAATATAGAATTCACTGTTTCCAAAATTGAAAAGTTCGGAAAACACATTGGAAAGTCCGGACTGCCTGCAGGTATGGGTCACGATGCGGGATACATTTTCTTCCATCATCAGCAATTCAAGTCTGTCTTTCTCTTTCTTTTTTATTTCCAGACTCCGGGTATCAAAGCCGGCAATTCTGGCGGCATGCTCATTGATCTGTTCTCCAATTGTTGCGGTTATAAAGCCTTTTGCCTTACTTTGGTTCGCATTCAACATCTGCGTTGCAGCTAAGATAGCCTTGGTCGTATCAAAATCATTTTCTAAAGTAATCACAATGGATTTAGCCGTCATAATGGAACATCTTTCCAAGTCATGTAAGCTGAACACAGAACCGGATCTGCATACAACCACAACATTTCCTGTATCCGGAAACCTTGCCCGAATCTTTTCTTCCATATCCTGCTTTTCAAATTCATCCATGATCACAACGGCATTTCTGCGTTTTTTCTGATTTTCATTGGCGAGAATCAACTCCGATAACACGATAAAAGTCGATTCGTTAAAACCGAGAATCACTGTATGACCATCTTCAATAACCGGTTCAATTCCGCGGGCAATATCCGCCATTTTATGCGTAATGGCTTCATTTAAAAAACCAATCAACAACGCCATAAACAACATTCCGACAAGCGTCGCCAATAACATCAAAAATAAGAATGTGCGGCTGCCCTGGTCTCCTGCAATCACACCGGGATCAAAGGTATGAAGAAGCGTAATCCATAAAGAAGAACCCATGGAGTACCCCATAGCCTTTAACACAATCCAAGCCAGCAACCCTAAAATCAACACCAATATGACAGTTGCCCCCAACAGTAACAAGATCATGGACCCGGATCCCTTGGACATCCATAAATCAAAATAATATCGAATTTTCTTTCTTATTGTCTTCATAATAGATCTCCGTTGTAATACTATAAATAATATACAACAATATATTCTTTATTCCTAAAATCATTAGAATTTAAGATAATATATATGTAGAAACGGAGTGATTTTTATGGCATACCCTAGACCTCTTTCTTCAAAGACAATCCTCAAGATGCTGGAAGAAGCCCAAATCGATAATAAGAAAGCTGATTTTCTATATGAACTCTACCATTGTGCCTCCAATCTTTACGGCATTATCATGCTTGAGGAATTATGGAATGTGTACAAGGCACTGAAATCTGAAAACAAATATCCTTCTATTAAGAAAAAAGAATTGATTGCGTTTTCCGATATAGTACGCAGGCAGAATCTGCCTTATCGTGTTTATGAAATGGAAGAAATATATAAAGGGCAGAAAGAAGGAAAAGAATTCCGACTCTTGATCAAAAAGGATTTGACAGGGCAGGAAGGCTTTGCCAGAGATGAGCTGTTGTACATCGATAAGCAGCGTTATGAATACCCATTTTATGTTCCGAAAGATATTCTTGTATTTACGGATGATTATGAAACACTGGAGGCAAAGAATTTTAGAATCTGCCTGGAAAATTTAATCTGTAAACAAAAATACATCACAAATGAAGAAGGAAGAAAAATTCGAAATCCAAACTTCCGCAAAAAGTTGAAGGATTACTCCTACATGGATCAGTTAGATTACCATATACTGAGAGTATATTCCGAAAATAATTCTCCTTATAACCGCAAAAAGCTGGAAGAATTCAAGAACAATATGTCCCTCCCGGCATCAATGCGCATATATACCATGATCGTTAAACCGATCAAAAAAGGATATATGAAGTTCACCCTCATAGTTTCCATGCTCTTTGACTATCTTCAAGATGCCGGTGCTGAAGTGGATGAAAGAGAAGCCAATATGATTTTGAAATATTTCATGGATATGTATAATAATACACATCAATTTTCAATGGGTGGATGGGCCCCTCACGAACTTGCTCTTGCCTACCCGCCAAATCCCGACGCTAAGCCTTCCATAATGTTCGGGGAAAATTTAGAAAGGATGTTTGCCGAAGGTGAGATTGACCGTGAAGAATATGAAAAGGCAATCCGGGATGCCGGATTAGAGGTATTTGATCCTGACAAAAACCATTAACATCAAAAGGCGCTCGATTAAAGCGCCTTTACTACTTCCGGTAAATCGGAAAACTTTTCAATATACGGTGTGTTTTCTACATGTCCAAATCCATATTTCGCAAAGATAAAAGGAACTCCCGCTTCACAGGATGACTTATAATCGGCTTCAATATCTCCGACATAGACTGCTTTGTCCAGATGATTTCTTTCCACCACCAGGCGGATATTATCGGCTTTGCCTTTACCGGTGCGACCGAAGTTTTCCGTATCTTCAATCAAATCATTCAAATGATAATAATTCACAAAGGCTTCAATATAGCCTTCCTGACAATTGGAAACTATGGATAGATGATAATCCAGCCTTAATTTCTCCAGGGTTTCCCGGACATCCGGATATAAATTTCCGCCGTGCTTTTCAATATATTCATTTTCATAATCCGTGCACATCGTCATGAGTCTTAGAGCCTCTTCTTTTGTTTCATCAGGAAACAGCGTATAGGCAATATCATCCATCGTTTTTCCCATTTGAGACTGCATCTGCTTTAGTGTGAACCGATATTTCCCGTTCAAAGCATAATTCCAAGCGTCTACAACTGCCTGGGAGGAATCCCATAAAGTTCCGTCTAAGTCAAAAATAATTCCTTTTTTCATATTTTTATGTATTTACCGCATACAACATGGCACCGATAAACATAGCTCCCTTCTCATATATCAATTCTTTGATTTCCGGAATCGAATCCTCCGGAATCCGTTTTTTCAATTCATCATAAATCACATTCACATCCGGAATCAGCGGCCCATGTAACAATAATTTTTCCGGTCCTACTGAAAGAATCAATGCCATTAAATTCGGGATTATATACTCCAGGGTTCCTTCAGGCGTTGTAACCAAATTTTCCGGTGTATCCGAATAACGGAAAAGATTATTTAAGTAGGTATACTCTCCTGTGATTCCGTTTTTGCCTTCCACGATTTCACCGTTGTAAATAACCGCCGAAGAGGCATAGGTCCGCATAGGCTGATAATAATAAATCATGGAATCGTAATCCTCATGGGTAGAAGCATACCCATAGGCAGTTGCGTTAATATGATTTACAGCGGTAAATTCACAATTATATTTAGAACGGAGATATCCGATAATATCATCTACTCCTGCCCCGATATAATCATCCAGACACAAGGAATGACTGACTCTTCCCGGCAGCGCCAGCACGACTTCTTCTATTTCCGGATAGCGGATGCGGGTTGTCTGAATAATATCCTCAATATCCCGCAGATCTTTCTGGTCTTTGATGATGTCTGCCTCGTCTTCCACACTTCCGTTTTTATAGTAACGATACGAAAGATGTCTCGTTCCCCGCTGGCTGTAATAGGCAATCACAAGAATCTTTCTTCTGTTTTTAAAGGTATGGTGTACTTTTTGCGTCTTTGTAAGGGAATTTTCTCGATATTCCTCCAATTCACTCTTCACAAATTCAACCATCTCCAAAGGGTTAAACTGGGCAAAAATAGCCGGTGGAATCATTGCGACAAGTTTACCATCCAACCCTTTTTGGATCTTATCCAATTCATATTCAATCTGGGGAGCCAGAAAGATTCCATCATAGTGGAAACCGCGGCTGTAGACATGGGTATAGGATACGGCATCAAATTGATAATCCATTCCCAGTGTTTCACTGGCTTCATTTAATTTTGAGGCAAAGTATCCTGTCGTCAAGCCGCCTGTGCAACAAAGTAATATCCGTGTGGTCTTTTCATTTTTCATCTTGATTAACTGGGTGACCATCTCTTTGATCAAAGCTTTGGCACGGTCAAAATCCACCATTTCAAAATGAAGATAAAAAGCGGTCTGGTTTGTCTTTAAACTTGTGATCATCAGTTCCATAACGCCTATATCATAAAAGTTTAGTTCCCCTATCGCATAATCGGTAATGAATTGATAATGGTTTTCATCTTTTTTCTTCATTACATAATCATTGGATTTTTGCAGGGCTAACCATTTATGAAGCTGTTGAATGACTTTTTCATCACCAAATTGAATCATAAAGTGGATCTCCTTTCCATCAATCAAGATAATACATTACACATCTATTATATCCCTGAAGTTTCAATCTGGACGTTCTTTTCAATAAAACTTTGTGCATCTTCAATAAAAGATGCATCATCAAACAAGGTCAGATATCCCTGTAAAGATTCGGCCTTCGATCGAAGCAGGCGGGATCTTCTATCTACATAAATGCGGCACTTATAACGGGAGTTATTGGCTTCCTGAATCATATTGGCTCCGCTGGAATTACCATCCATCGCAACTAATATCGCCACTCTTCTTTTAAAGATTTCATAGGCAAAGCTTTTATAAACACCCATTGGTGAAGTTTCAATGGAAACTCGGATATTGACTCCTGCCTTTAAAAGCCGTTTTTTCTGCGTTTTCGTGATAACCGCAGGTACAAAAGCGTAAATCTCAAATCCTTTTTTATTGTTCTCGATTAAATACTTTTCATATCCCTGAACCGTATGGCCGACCACAAAGAATACTTTTGCGGGATCAAGCCTATCCAGCAGGGCATCGATGATCTTGATATCTTCCGGCTTTAAACGGGTATGATGGGTATCACTGTTAAAACTTCCTCCCATTAATACAACCGGAATTTTTTCTAACGGCATTTGTGAAATATGTTCTTTTAGAACCATTTCACTCTCTAAAAGTCCTGTATGATCAGAGCGTATGCGGGAATGCGCATCATCCATCCGCTTAGAAAGAATCTCTTCCAAAGAAGCGTCTTTCATCAACGCTTCCATCTGCTCATTTTTCGTATCAAAGGCTTTCAAGCTGATCGATAAGACCTTATCCTCCGCCTTGCGCATGGCAATAAATTCTTCGTATGTCAAATTCAGAAGTTTGTCTAAAGAGAGCTGTTCATCGATGGAATCGGTACCGTAAAGAGCGCCTCCATCCGTTCCCTGCACACAGGAAATGCCTTTTTTAATATATTGACGTAAAGGATGTTTATCCAACATGCTTAAATTATTTAAACGAACATTGGATGTAATCTGAAACTCCAATACGACATGATTTTCCAGAATGTCATGAATTAATTCCCGGCCTTTTTTAGATCGTAGATTAGCTGTATACAAACCATGTCCGATACGCATATACGGCATGTTCTGCCCTGCGTCTAAGGAATCCTTTACACATTGAATACTGTTGTATACATTATCACGCAGGCTGTCATTTTCACCGGCATGAATGCGCACCACAAATGTCGGATCATTACGGGCAATGCGGACAATTTCCCGGATGACCGGTTTTAAATCGTTGATGTCATTGATTTCTTCACCCACGATATCGCATCCTGCCACATAGGGATCAATGGATACGGCTTCCAGCACTTCCAAATTTTCACGGAAGTAGTCGCCGGTCACAATCTGGTCTTTGACAATCGTCAAAGGAATACGGCGAAGCGCTGCCAAAAAGCGAATACGCACTCCGGTTTCTTCGAAAATCGCCGGCATAATCTCATGAACCTGCTTCAACATCTGAATCGATTCTACCTTTTTAACCAAGGTTGTATCGGATATTTCGGCATATTCCACACCCTTATCACGGAAGCTTCGAGCGATCCATAAAAGCTTATTTTGAAAGAGC
Source organism: Faecalicoccus sp. (assembly GCA_017941505.1). The sequence continues at coordinate 9,390 of JAGAWH010000064.1, forward strand.
GTCATATTTTTATAGGAATCATTTTGATGATCGGTTTTCATTCTCTGCACAGCACGGACAATATCCCTGTCAGGAATATCTGTCACATTGTGCAGTTCCATCTTTTCCGGATATTCTTTTCCTTTACAGAAAACATAGCGGTATAAATATACCTTTTCCAAATTGGTAAATACCGCCTGTCCATCCTTTCGAATGGTAAGAGAAGCACGAATTTTCCGAATATTGTATTCGGCATTTTCCAAATTATTTAAAATCAAATCCGCAAAGTTAATAAAAGTATTGTCATCGATTTTTCGGACTAGATATTTACCTGTCAGATGGGAATCTTTATATTGTTCACTGACTTGATTGCGCTTTTCAATTAACCCTTCCCATTGTGCTTCGCTGCAATGAAGGCCTAACTTCTTTATATAATAGAGTGGATATTCAATTTGATGAAATATACCCAATGCGATCAAAATATCCGGAGATAGATTGGCATTCATATGGGTATGTAGGTCAGTTTTAAATTTACATTCATTGAGTATATATGTCTTAACGATTGACTTTTTAAAAGGAATCCGATAATCCTTGGTCTGTGACATCAATGTCTTGGAGATAGCCGGAATAGAAGCTTTCTTTTCAATGGTTCCATCCGGATAAATATTGGCAACCTTCGTATCTCTTAATCGGAATACATACAGCTTTTGATTATCGCCGGTTATGTAACACGGAACATCTCCTTTAATAATTTTCATGCCTTGGTCATCATATTCAATATCCAGATCGCAGATTTTGGCTAGATTGGTTATCAAATTGCCTGTCTTATGATTCGGTGTCTGCAGAACATAGGACATTCTATCTTGATCTGTATATAAATTTACGATAATATCTTTTTCTTTATCTAAATAAAAACATCCAAAATAGTTCATATCCATTCTCCTAACATTCCCTTTTTCTTTTTTTCAAGTTATGATAACACAGGATAACAAAAAAGCCATTCTTTTCAATTAGTATAGTAAAAAACTTGGAGGTATGCCATGAAAGAATTATTCTATCAGGACGCATATATGCGCGAATTTGATGCGACGGTAATATCCTGTACTCCTTATAAGAAACAATACCAGGTCATTCTTGATCGAACCGCATTTTATCCGGAAGGGGGAGGCCAGCCTTCGGATATCGGATATTTAAATGATGTGAAAGTATTATCTGTCCACCGAAAGGATGAAATTGTTCACTATACAGATAAGCCGCTGGCAGAAGGTGAAAAAGTTCATGGTGTGATTGATTGGGATTTCCGCTTTCAAAATATGCAGGAGCACTCCGGCGAGCATTTATTCTCCGGCTTAGTCCACAGACAGTTTGGATATGATAATGTCGGCTTTCATATGTCGGGTGTGATCACCATTGATTTTAACGGTCCCTTAACATGGGAGGATATCCACCGATTGGAAAAGAAGGCAAACGAGATTGTTTATGAAAACCGTCCGGTTCAAATTTATTATCCGGATGATAAAGAATTAGAGACATTGGATTACCGTTCTAAAAAAGAGTTAACCGGTGACATACGTATTGTGGAGATTGAGGATGTGGATATCTGTGCCTGCTGCGGAACGCATGTGAAAACGACCGGAGAAATCGGAATCATTAAAATTATTTCTTTAATGAATTATAAACAGGGTGTACGTTTAGAACTGCTCTGCGGAAAAAAAGCGTATTTAGATTATGTTTCCAAACATGATCAAAACCGTTCCATTTCCCAGACATTAAAAGCGAAACCAAATAAAACAGCTGCTGCAGTAACCCAGTTATTTGAAAAAGGATTGGAAAAAGATAAAGAGCTTTCTAAGATTTATCATCAATATTATGAATTAAAGACCGAGACACTCCATGATGAACCATTGGTGATCTTTGAACAGAAAGATTGGTCAAATTTCCATATCAAACAGTTCTGTGATTATATGGTTGATCACCATAAGGCAAAGATCTGCTGCGTATATTCCAATTCCTTTTATATGATTGAATCCAAAGAAATTGATTTAAAGCCGTATCAAAACAAAATTCGCGAAGCTCTTCAATCCAAAGGTGGAGGCAATTCTGTTATTCAACAGGGTCAATATACCGTAGATATCGATAAGGTGCCTTCCCTGCTTAAAGAAATATTCTAAAAGAAAAACGCCATCTCTGGCGTTTTTTTATGCTCGATTGCGTAGTTCTTTGTAAAGCTCGGCATCAGAGGCATAACGGTAAGGATTACCATAAAGAATACCGGCAAGGCCCAGTGTAACTGCAGCTAGTAAATACCATCCGATAAAGGAAAGGTCGAACATGAAAGCTTCCATTTTATATCCATTCATCATAGCACTAGAACGATTGAGTGCCTCTCTTGGACTGATATCCGGATTTTCAGCTAAAATATACGGTACCATGCGGTAAGAATAAGCTTTCATAATACCCGGGATAACCAATAATATCGACCATAACGCGATAAATAAATCCCTTAAGAAATACGTAAGAATTCCGTTAAAGAAGCTTTGCGTATATCCGCGCGCTAACTCATTGAGTGATGCCGGTCGATCTGAATTTTTTAAGAAGAAGCCTTTTCCTCCGGTTTCCAATGGTTTCAACAATAGATAACCAATGATAGAAATACCACCTACCAAAGCTGCAGCAGCTGTCTCAACTGTCGATTGGTCACCGCTTTGTACGCTGTAGGTGCTGTAGGACATAATACCTGTAACAGCCACTGTCAAAACGATCGAAGCGCATACACATGGCCAATAGTTATTTCGAAACGCATTTTTTCCTTTTAATTTAAGTTCTTGTCTGTTAATCATTTTTTTCTTCCCTCCGTAAACAATCTATCATAAATTCTTTTCTGTTTACGGGGATAAGATAGTCCTTTATTTGTCACACAAATGTCACACTGAAAAAAATAATTATATTTATTATTCTTAATATTCTTGTTAGAATAGTTAGGTATGACAAAGGAGAATTTTTATGTTGGAAAAAATATCCGTTTTTGCGGCAGATATCGATGGTACGCTTGCGATTAAAGGCGGCGATTTAATGCCTAAGACAAGAGCTGCCATGCAGAAATTTCATGATGAAGGTGTTTTGGTTGGGATTGCCTCCGGCAGACCTATGGATAAAAATACAATCGGAAAAGCTAAGGATTGGAATTTAGGTTTTGAATTCGATTTTGCGATTGGTATGAACGGCGGCGATTTATGGACCAAAGGCAGAGATGAAATTGAACATTTCTATCAGCTTCCTGTCGACAGCATCCGCCAGATTGTGGAATTTTTAATGCCATATGACTGTAATATCATCATTTATGAAAGAGCTTATGAAATGATCCGGGCAAAACGGATGGATGCCTTTTTAAGAGATTCTCAGAAAAGAAATCGTTCGCATGTGGAAATCGGCGACATTGATTTTCTCTGTGCCAACCCGACCGGTAAGATCGAAGTGCATTGCCTGCCGGAATTAGAGGATGAAATCCTTGCCAAGGCAGCAGCATTTGGGGATGTTGACTGGCATACGGTCATTACGTTTCGTACCGATGACCATGTGACCATTGAATTCCAGGATAAACGCGTCAACAAAGGATTGGCTTTGGAAAATTATGCCAAAGAAGTAAATATCCCACTCGATGAAGTCATTGCGTTTGGTGATTTGGATAATGATATCGGTTTATTAGAAAAAGCCGGATGGGGTGTATGCCTTATCAACGGTTCGGATGCGACCAAGGCCGTGGCCCAGGATATCACAGAATATGATGTTTGGAGTGACGGTGTAGGCCGTTATTTAGAAAAAAATTGGTTTAAAACTACATTAACAGAATAAAAGGAGCAATTTTTGCTCCTTTTATTCTGTATGCATCGTTTGATAAGCTTCAATTCTTGTCTTCACATTTTCCTGTAGGTTTCTAAAGAAGAATTGATAATCATAAATATGATATGCACCTTCCGGAAGCTGTTCCAGTACAGCCGGATAATCTTTTGGCTCAATATCGACAACCTTTAAAGCTCTGCGTTCCATATCAATATAACAGCCGCATAACTCCGGTATCTCCTTTTCAATATCACCGCTGTAGGTTGTAAAGCAGGCACCTTTATTTAACGTTTTATCGGCCACAGTGGAATCGGTTTTCCAGTTGAGTGGATTGATCATTACTGCTTTGGTATCTTTTGGAATGATAAAGGAATCTACAACTGCTTCTGCCTCGCATTCAAAGCTGATGACTACACCGATATCATCTTCGGACTGGGCCGGTTTGATCTGCGGATACTTTTCAATCATTTCTTCTGTACATGGCCAGCCGATCGCATATACCGCAACTAACTGATCATAAAGATCTTCATCCCCGAAATACTCTTCTAATAATCGGTAGCACATATCCGCTCCCTGAGAAAAGCCTGCCAATACAATCGGACGTCCATTATTCTCATTTTCCAAATAATATCTAAAAGCAGCTGAAACATCTGCATATGCGATTTGAAGATATTTTTCTCTTTCTGCCGGTTTTAATACATAAGTTCCAAGGGCAATCTGCTGATAGAACGGTGCAAACATCCGTGTGTTCTCTTCATAGATTCCCCTCTCCATATTCAAAGCTCCCACAAAGTTATCCTTTGTATACTTATCATCAAGCTTCATATTGTATTCATCGTTTACATCCACGGTCGGACAAATCAGAAACAGATCGACATCTTTATTCTCTCCGATCCCATAATAAGCCCAATTTTCTTTATCGGAATAATCCGTTGATGCCTGTTCAACAATAACGGATGGTTCTGTGGGTGGATTATTCTGGGAAAAGGCATAAATCCCAAAGCCAGCCAATATTGCACAAAGAAGTACAATCAGCGCCTTTTTATTCTTCATATCCTACACACTCCTTTTTATTTAACAGAAGGAAACATCCATAGAATATAATAACAAAATCGCCGGAACATGGTATCCCCTTTATCTTCTAAATCGATGGTTTGGGCATGCGACTTGATATAATCCCAATGGATATGGTGTTTCTCTAACCAAAGGGCAAAATAATAGGCTGCCGCATGAAAATAGATCTCCCTTGCGATTTGTTTGCGAGTCATATTTCGAATATATCCTTTGGATAAAATACGTTTACTTTCCTTTAGACATTGGCGTTTGGACAATAATTCTTTTCGAACCGGAAAAGAATGGGATATTGCATTTTTCATAATCATATTTTAACAGAAATCTGTATCACTTATCCGGTTAGCTTAAGCTTACTTAAGATGTCATATTTTGTTTGTAACCACTTTATGTTGGATAGATAATATATGTAGTAAACAACATTTTATAGAAAGGAGCAAGGTATGGAAAACAAATATAAAGCGTTATTTACACCTTTTACTATCGGGAACATCGAAGTCAAAAATCATATTATGATGAGCCCTATGCTTCCGCTTGGCTGGTTGGATGAAGATAAGAATCTAACCGAAGACACGATTGCGTATTATACGGAACGCGCTAAAGGCGGCGTTGGTGCCATCTTTGTAGGCGCTTCTTTCCCTGCATGCGGATTAGAGAAAACTGATTTTACCCGTCCGCCGTTCGCCAAACCAAATACGTTCTTAGTCCAGACACGTAAATTGGTTGAAAGCTGTCACCGCTATAACTGCAAACTATTCTTCCAAATTCAGTTGGGATCCGGTCGTACCGCGGTTCCTGCCTTCCAGGAAAACCAGCCGGTTGCCCCTTCCCCGGTTGCCAATCGTTATGATCCTTCTGTAATGTGCCGTGCCATGACTACCGAAGAAGTATATACACTCATTGATGCATCCATTCAGGCCGGTATCATGGCTTATCAAGCCGGATGTGACGGCATCAATATCAACGGTATTAAAGGCGGATATTTAGGTGACCAGTTTGCGATTCCGGCATTTAATCAGCGTACGGATGAATTTGGCGGAAGTATTGATGGAAGAATCAAGATTCTTGTTGATATCGTTAAGGGAATCAAAGCCCAGACAGGTCCGAATTTTGTCGTAACAACACGTCTTGGTACCAAATCGCATATGAAAGCAGAAAGAGTGGGAGCCCTTCCTGGAGAGGAATATGAAGAATTCGGACGTGATATGGAAGAAAGCTTGATCATTGGTAAAAAGCTCGAAGAAGCCGGTTATGATGGCATCTTGTTTGGAACCGGTACCTATGATTCCATCTATTGGTTGTATCCACCAATGTATATGCCGGATGGCTGTTATATTGATGAAGCATATGAGCTCAAAAAAGCGATTAATATCCCTGTAATTGTTCCGGGTAAATTATCCGATCCAGATATGGCTGAAAAGGCCTTAGAAGAAGGAAAGATCTCCTGTCATTCCATGGCCCGTGGACTTGTAGCCGATCCATATTGGCCTGCGAAAGTAAAATCCGGACATCCGGAAGAAATCCGACCGTGTATCTATTGTGATAACGGCTGTATCGGACGTGTCTTATCCGGCATGCCGATGCAGTGTGCGGTAAACCCGGATGCCTTTGCGGAGCGCTACCAGCACCAAAAATACGCAAAGGTAGACAACCCGAAAAAGATTGCGATTATCGGCGGCGGTATCGCCGGTATGGAAGCTGCCAGAGTGGCGGCAACACGCGGTCATAAAGTAACAATCTATGAAAAAGGCAGTCAGTTAGGTGGATTGATCCTTCCTTCCATGATTCCTGATTTCAAGAATCACGACAGAGACTTACTCAATTGGTTTAAATTACAGCTGAAGAAATTAAACGTAGAAATTCAATATAATACAGCAGTTACCGCGGATGATGTCTATAAGCTGGATGCCGATGAAATTATTGTGGCCACCGGTTCTACTGCCAAAACGCTGCCGGGAGCAGATGGCAAAAATGTGATGAGCGCCATTGATGCTTTAGAACATCCGGAAAAAGTCGGAAATAATGTAGTTGTGATCGGCGGAGGACAGGTAGGAACGGAAACCGCCATCTGGTTAAAGGATCAGGGCAAAGAAAATATTTCCATTATCGAAGCCCGCAATGATCTTGTCCTAACGACAGCCGATCCGATTCCTCAAATGTGCCATGATATGTTGAATGAATTGGTGATTTATAAGAAAATCGATAAATATCTGAACGCCAAAGTAACAGAGGTAAATGAAAATACCGTTAAGGCCGATACTCCGGATGGAGAAATCGAACTTCAAGCAGATACTGTCATCATCTCGATTGGATTTAAGCCAAATGCGAATCTCTATCATGAAATTGTTGCAGCGACCGATAAAAATGTATATTTGATCGGAGACGCAAAACAACCTGCCACAATCATGACAGCTATTCGTGATGGTTCTGCCATCGGTGCTCTTGTATAATAGTCACACAAAAAGACGGCCGAATCGGCCGTCTTTTACTATGCTTCTGTGCTGGAATCTGTTTTACTTTCACTTGGTTTTTCCGGCGGTTCGTTTCCGTCCGGTTTTTCAGGAGGCTCATTTCCATCCGGCTTTTCAGGAGGTTCACTTCCATCGCCCGGACCATGTCCTTCCATATCTCCCGGCTCCATGCCGCCTTCAGACTCTGTCACGATCTCAACTGCAGTACCTTCTGATTTACTTCCTTCTTCATACTTTTCACCATTCACATATAATGTATATCCATTCAAGTCAATGGCATCCTTATCACATGTAAGACCGGTAATATAAGAATCCCCTGTTAATTTCCAGGTACTGCCTTCATCCAGTTCCACATAGACTTGACCTGCCTGACCTTCGGTATTGATGGCACCTTCATAAGTGGAGTTATTCATATATAAATTCAATACCGAAACATCATCAACCGTAATATCTCCGGTCTGTTTTTGATCGGTTAAGGTCATATTCACCTTACCGCCATTGGATCCTTCTTTTCCCCATCCGGCTGCTTTGGCCGTTAAGAAATTGCCGCTTTCATCGTTATTGACGATTGATACATCCGTTAAATTAATTTCACAGGCTGTGTTGTTCACAAAGAAAATATCACCGTTTTCATTGGTTAAGCTTCCGCCTTCCATTGTAAAGGATGAAGTTCCGCTTGCCGCATCGCCGGACATGGATTGATAGATCATGACAGCTTCATAAATATCGGATTTATCGCTGTTATGCGTATTGTTGTCGGCAACAAGATCAACGTTAGTAAGCGTTACCGAATTCTTTCCTTCTACGACAACACCCTGGCTTGCCGTAGACTCTAAGTAAGCATCTTCTACATTGATATTGGCAGTGGAATAGATAACCGGTGATCCTTTGCCATCGGTCACATAGTTACCTCCTGTGACATATACATCTCCACCGCCTCTATCAGAGCGAATCGCTGCCGAAGAATTGCCGGTTGTATGAATGTTTAAATTCGATGCGATCATCGTACCTCCGCCGGTTGTCATAAGACCGCCGGAACAGTTACCGCTTGTTTCAATGACGGAATCCGAAATAGTAACCGTTGTTCCCTCACCATAGCTAAACACACCATTGGCGTGTTCTCCATCGGTTTCAATGATTGCCTTGGAAATAGTAAGTGTTCCCTTTTCCGTGGCAAAAACAGCCGCATTTTCACCATAGAAGTCAGCTTCATCCCCGGACGCATTTCCGGTTTTATTGACCTGGATATTTTCATAGGTCTTTTCCTCGCCTTCTACACTGATGGCATGTTCACCATCCGCACTGTTTTCATATGTTTCATCCACTGTAATATCTTCTTTAGAGATGGTGTTGGATGTAGTCTTTGTGGTTTCATTAGCTTCTGTCGTTTCTTCGGTGGCTGTATCATTACCTCCGGAAGCACATCCGCTCATCGCAAGACCGATTGTTAAGGCAAATATTAAAGAATTTTTATTCATTTTCATCACTCCTTGTTCTGTTCATGTACAATATAAAATCTTTTTCTTAAAGTATCCTTAAAAAAAGGACAAAGTTTCCTTTTTTATTACCAATTTGGACAACTTTTATATATCTTTCATTTCTCCCATTATAATAAAGGTACAAAGAAAGAAGGACAGACCAATGGGAAAGTAAGCTTCCTATCTATAGTTAACATACCGCTATAGATAGAGTACAAAACAAGGTATTTAACATAGATCAAATAAGAGAAAGGAGTAAGCATGAACAGATTTATCTCTTAGAAGGCCCTTACAAGTAAGATTAGAAGTAAGGGCCTTAAAATTTGTTTAGAGCTTATATCCGGTGCCTACATATTGTGCGACATCTCTTCCGGTTTCATCTGTAATATCTACAATCATCACGGTAGAAGTTCTACCGCTTTTTTTACATGTTGCCTTTGCGATCAACTTATTTCCTTTTGGTGCACTTAAAAAATTGATGTTGGCATTCTGTACAACCGTAATTTTATGAATCTGGTTGGAAGCTACCGCAAAGGCGAAATCCGCCAGGGTAAACATGACTCCACCCATTACCGTATTATTGGCATTTTTATGATCCTCTCTCAGACTCATGGAGCATATACACCAGTCATCTCCCAATTCATCGATGGTCATTCCGTTGACCATCGCAAAGCGATCTCCTTGAAAAAAATCAATTGCTTCTTTCACGCTTGAAAACTCTTTCATTTTTCCTCCCTTTTTAACATTTTCTGTTTCATTTCTATTTCATTTCTAGTATAATGATTTTCATAGTAAAATAAATAGGTAAACTATTTTTTTGTATAAGGATAATGGAGGAAAAAATGAAACAATTAATGTTAGGGAATAAAGCCTTGGCTCGCGGTCTATATGATGCCGGTGTTTCTATCGTATCCAGTTACCCGGGTACCCCAAGTACCGAAGTAACGGAAGAGCTGGCTAAGTTCAGGGACATTTATTCAGAATGGGCACCGAATGAAAAGGTAGCCATGGAAGTTGCGTTCGGTGCATCCCTTGCAGGAAAGCGCAGTGTCTGCGGTATGAAGCATGTTGGATTGAACGTAGCTGCCGACCCTTTGTATACCATGTCATATACAGGGGTTAACGGTGGTCTTGTGATCGTCGTAGCCGATGATGCAGGCATGCATTCATCCCAAAACGAACAGGATTCCCGTCATCATGCGATTGCTTCAAAAGTTCCGATGTTGGAGCCATCGGATTCTGCAGAAGCTTATGCATTCGCAAAAATTGCGTATGAAATCTCAGAGACATTTGATACACCGGTTATCATCAAAATGTGTACCCGTATCGCCCACTCACAAAGCGTAGTGGACCCGGGTGAAAGAGTAGAACCGGAACAGAAACCATATACTAAGAATATTGCGAAATATGTAATGACTCCGGCTAACGCAATCCGTCGTCATCCGTTCGTAGAAGAACGTACTAAAAAGTTGATTGAATATGCAGAAACCAGTGAATTAAACCGTGTTGAAAACCCGGGTAAAAAGATGGGTATCATTACATCTTCAACCAGCTATCAATACACCAAGGAAGTCTTTGGTGATTCTGTCAGCATCTTAAAACTGGGTATGGTCAATCCATTACCGGTTCAGAAAATCCTAGATTTTGCCAAAGATGTAGAACAGTTAGTTGTGATCGAAGAATTAGATCCGGTTATTGAAAACCATTGTAAGCAATTAGGATTACAAGTTACCGGTAAAGATGTATTACCGATGGAAGGCGAATTCTCTCAGGGATTAATCGCCGCAAAATTCAATCAGGCAGTTCCTGAATGTAAACATTTAGATGAACCGCTGCCGGTTCGTCCGCCTGCAATGTGTCCGGGATGTCCGCACCGTGGTTTATTCTTCGTTCTTTCTAAGAACAAGATTACAACCTTAGGTGATATCGGATGTTATACACTTGGTGCTGCTGCACCGTTAAATGCGATTGAAACCACATTATGTATGGGTGCTTCCGTAAGTTCCATCCACGGTTTCAACAAGGCAAACAATGGCGCAAGCGAATCCAAGACTGTCGGTGTCATCGGTGATTCCACATTCATGCACTCTGGTATGACAGGTCTTGCCAACATCGCCTACAACCAGAGTAATTCAACTGTAATTATTGTAGATAACTCCATCACCGGTATGACCGGTCACCAGCAAAATCCGACTACCGGACTTGATATTCATGGTGATCCTGCCGGCAAGGTAAATTTAGAAGCTTTATGTAAATCCATGGGTATTAACCGTGTTCGCGTTGTTGACCCATATGATTTAGCTGAAACAGAAACAGCGGTTAAGGAAGAGTTGAAAGCTGAAGAGCCATCAGTAATCATCTCCCGCCGTCCATGTGCATTACTCAAAAATGTGAAGCATAATCCGCCTCTTCATGTAGATCCTGAAAAGTGTGTCGGTTGTACAGCCTGCATGCGTATTGGCTGCCCTGCTTTAAGCAAGCCTGGTAAGACCGTTATGGTGGATCCAACATTATGCGTAGGATGCGGTGTATGTCAGCAGTTATGCCGCTTCGGTGCTCTGCAGGCACAGGAGGAAGCTTAATATGACAAAAAATGTATTAATTGTCGGTGTTGGTGGACAGGGTTCCCTGCTTGCCAGTAAGTTATTAGGACATATCCTTCTAGAAGAAGGTTATGATGTAAAAGTGTCGGAAGTACACGGCATGTCACAACGTGGAGGTAGTGTTGTCACTTATGTACGTTTTGGAGATAAGGTTTATTCTCCAATCGTAGATAAGGGCGAAGCAGACTTTATTGTGTCCTTCGAGAAACTCGAAGCCGCACGTTATATCGAATACTTAAAACCGGATGGAAGAATCGTAACCAACATCCAGGAAATGGATCCGATGCCTGTTATCACAGGAGTTGCGAAATATCCGGAAAATCTTGTAGAAAAAATTAAAGATCTCGGTATTCAGATTGATGCTTTAGACTGCCTTGCACTTGCCAAAGAAGCCGGTTCTGTAAAAGCCGTTAATATCGTACTTATGGGACGTTTATCCCGTTATTTCGATATCCCGGTTGAAAAATGGGAACAGGCTGTACGTGATTGTGTACCGGCAAAATTTGTTGAATTGAATCTTAAAGCATTTGATCTGGGCCGCAACAGCTAACATAAAAAAGAAAGAAAAAAAAGGAAGGATTTATATTATGGAAAATTACTATCAACCCGAGGTAGAACTTGCCTCACGGGAAGAAATGCGCAAAATTCAGGATGAAAAAATCGTTAAACAGGTAAAATATGTTTGGGACCACGTTCCTTACTACCGCAAGAAAATGGAAGATCAGGGCGTTACACCGGAAGATGTTAAATCCATCGATGATTTACAGAAGCTTCCGTTCCTTTCTAAGGCAGACCTTCGTGAAGCATATCCTTATGGACTTGTAGGTGCTCCTTTAGAAGAATGTGTACGTATTCAATCTACTTCCGGAACAACCGGTAAACGCGTTGTTGCCTTCTATACACAGGCTGACATCGATTTATGGGAAGAATGCTGTGCACGTGCTTTAACAGCTGCCGGCGCTACCAATAAAGATGTATGCCAGGTATCTTATGGATACGGCTTATTCACAGGTGGTCCGGGCTTGAACGGCGGCTCTCATAAAGTTGGCTGCTTAACAATCCCGACTTCTTCCGGAAATACCGAAAGACAGATTATGTTCATCCGTGACTTAAATGCGACCATTCTTTGCTGTACACCGTCTTATGCCGCATATTTGGCAGAGACAATGCAGGAAATGGGATTAACACCGGATGAAATTCCTTTAAAAGCAGGTATCTTCGGTGCAGAGGCGTGGTCTGAAGAAATGCGCCGTGATATCGAACAGAAATTAGGCATCAAAGCTTATGATATTTACGGATTAACAGAGTTATCCGGTCCGGGTGTTTCCTTCGAATGTTCTGAACAGACCGGAATGCATATTAACGAAGACCACTTCTATCCGGAAATTATCGATCCGGAAACAGGAAGAGTATTACCGGAAGGTACCCAGGGTGAATTGGTATTCACATCCTTAGATAAGAAAGGCTTCCCTCTATTACGTTACCGTACAAGAGATGTCTGCGTATTAAGCCGTGGAAAATGCTCCTGCGGAAGAACTTTAATTAAGATGGCTAAGCCTAGAGGACGTACAGATGATATGTTAATTATCCGCGGTGTAAACGTATTCCCTTCACAGATTGAAACTGTATTATTGAACCATGGATATCCTGCAAACTACCAAATTATCGTTGACCGTGTAAACAACAGCGATACATTGGATGTTCGTGTTGAAATGACTCCGGAAATGTTCACAGATAATGTTGGTGAAGTTTCCCGCCGTCAGAAGGAATTAGTTGATGGATTAAAATCTATGTTAGGTATTAAGGCTAAAGTTACCTTAGTTGCTCCAAAGAGCATTACCCGTTCTGAAGGAAAAGCTGTTCGTGTAATCGATAAGCGTAAAATCTAGGAGGAAAACATGAGTATTAAACAATTATCGGTTTTTGTAGAAAACCGTCCGGGCGCAATGAATGAACTGACACAGGTTCTTGCCGACAACAACATCAATATGCGTGCTTTATCTCTTGCCGAAACTGAAGGCTTTGGGATTGTACGTATTATCGTAGATGATATTTTAGAAACCACAACAGTATTAAAACAGGAAGGCTATATCAACCAGTTAAATCCGGTTGTCGTAGTGGAAATTCCTCATGTTGCAGGTGGATTAAACGATGTATTGACCATCTTCACAAAAGAAAATATCAACATCAACTACATGTATGCCATCTTAAGCACAGACAAAGCTTTGATGACATTCAAGGTAGATGATCCAAAAGTTGCCGAAGCAGCACTTCGCCGCAACGGCATCCACATCCTTACACAGGATGAAATTTCTGAACTATAAGCATTAAGGAGCGAATTATCGCTCCTTTTATTGTGCATTTTCTGCAAAACGTGAATATGTACAAAATATCGAGAGATTTATTAAAAGATGTATCAAAATAAAAGTAAACACAAAAGAAGGAGCAGGTACGAAAGTATTTCATTTCGCACCTGCTCCTTATAATTCAAATATCTTTTTTGCGTTAAGTGAAAAAATCTTCTCTTTATCTTCATTGTTTAGAGGTAATCTTTCGATAAACTCCACTACCCTTTTCTGTGAACTCCAGGGGCTGTCGGTCCCAAATAAGATGCGCTCTGCCCCAAAGGCATGGATCATTTCTGTCATCTTCTCTTCCGACAACATGAAAGTATCTTCTTCTTTCCAATATCCATCCCATAAAGGAGTAAAGGCTTCGGTAGAGAAAGCCGTATCCAGGTACACTCCTGTATCCTTTAACGTATCAATCACTTCATCCCAATTGTGCCAGCCGCCCATATGGGCTAATACGAATTTAAAGGGGCCGATTTGTTCCACGACATGCCTTGCCATACCCGGAGAGCAACACACCTGGTCCATTGCGCCAATATCGATACCGGCATGGGTTACAACAGCCATATCAAGCTCTTTTGCCCTGGCAAAGATTTTTAAATACTTTGGATCATCTAATTGAGCAGATTGATAAACCGGATGAACCTTTATACCCTTAAAGCCATTTTCTTTCAGCCAGTCTAATTCTCTTTCATATTCCGAATAATAAGGATGCATAGCCCCTAAAGAAATGATTTGATCCTTATAGCTTTCATTCAATTCCTTCATTTGGCGGTTGATCTTTGTGACCTGGTCGGGACGCGTAGCGACAGGTAACACAAGAGATACAGAAATCCCCGCTTCTGTCATTGACTGAAGCAGGGAATCCGCCCTTCCATCACTAAATGCATGCAGGTGCGCCTGATGGCTCAAATGTTTTACGATGCGCCCTGCCTGATGATCCGGATAAATATGTGTATGTGTATCGATAATCATTAGTCTTCGTCCGCTAAAGCTTCCTTCTGACTTACCAGAACTTTCTGTTCGTAGCATGCGAAGGACTCTTCAACAACCTTAGCGTCCGGTTTTGGTGTAAATAATGAGATGATCGGTACTGCGATTAAGCCAAAGATCATACAGAATGCACCCGCATTAATTGGAGACTGTAATAATACCGGGAACATCGGCTTTACAAACATATTTGCCAGCATAAATACGGTTGAGAAAATAAAGCTGAACCAGCATGCGGCTTTTGTAGTCTTTTTCCAATATAAGCCATATAAGAACGGTGCTAAGAACGCTCCGGCTAATGCACCCCATGAAATACCCATCAGCTGTGCAATAAAGGTTACGTTGGATTTATATTGAACAATCGCAATAATGACAGAAATCGCAACGAATACTACGATCAGGCAGCGCATGATAAATACCTGTTTCTTTTCATCGATATCCTTGATCACATAACCTTTTAATAAGTCTAATGTCAAAGTAGAGCTGGATGTTAATACAAGCGATGATAAGGTAGACATAGAAGCTGATAATACTAACACTACCACAACCGCAATTAAGATATCCGGTAAACCTGAGAGCATCGTAGGAATAATCGAGTCAAAGCCATTGGCGGCAACATCGATCTGAGCAGAGAATAAACGTCCAAATCCACCTAAGAAGTAACATCCGCCGGCAACCACAAACGCAAATACCGTAGATACAATAGCGCCTGTTGAAATGGATTTTTCACTCTTGATCGCATAGAATTTCTGAACCATCTGCGGAAGACCCCACGTACCTAAAGATGTTAATAATACGACACCTAATAAGTTGATTGGATCCGGTCCAAAGAAGGAGTTAAATACACCCGGTGTGGTAGAAACTGTTTCATCTACCACCCGTCCTAACCCATCGAGTGCTGCAAGAAAACCGCCTTGTGACTGTAATACAGCCGCAACAACCGCACAGATTCCAAACAACATGATAATTCCCTGAATAAAGTCATTGATCGCTGTAGCCATATAACCGCCTACTACAACATAGATGCAGGTAAGTACGGCCATAACGATGACACAGATGGAGTAATCAATATTAAATGCCATTTCAAATAAACGGGATAATCCATTATATAAGGAAGCTGTATAAGGGATTAAGAAAATAAATGTAACAAGCGATGCACAGATCTTTAATGCCGGTGAGCCAAATCTTGCTTCAAAGAATTGCGGCATTGTCGCTGAATCCAAATGCTGGGTCATAATGCGGGTTCTTCTTCCCAAAACAACCCATGCCAATAATGATCCGATCAAGGCGTTACCGATACCGGCCCAGGTAGCGGCAATACCGTATTTCCAACCAAACTGTCCTGCATATCCTACAAAGACAACGGCAGAAAAATAAGATGTACCAAACGCAAACGCCGTGATCCACGGTCCGGCTGTTCTTCCGCCTAATACAAATCCATTTACATCCGTCGAATATTTTCGACTCATAAATCCGATGTACAACATAACCGCAAAAAATACGATTAACATTGCAGCTTTAATAAACATAATCAAATCCTCCCTTGCTTTAGTGCTTTATCACGTTAAAGCGTTGACACGATAAAGTTTATATCGATATGTTATAAAATGCAAGACATTTTTGACATTTTTTATATCATTGACTTTAGTGCGTTAAAGTGTTAAATTATTAGTGCTGTAAGTATTATCCCAGCTTCGGAGGAATTATGAAAAAGAATATTCATACACAATCAGTACAAATGTTTTTTAAAGCCATTTTATCCTTGGAAACAGAAGAGGAATGCTATAAATTCTTCGGGGATGTATGCACTGTTAATGAAATTCTGACTTTGGCCCAGCGTTTTGAAGTGGGATCTATGTTGTTGGAACAGAAGACCTATCAGGAAATCACAAAACATACCGGTGCCTCTACCACTACAATCAGTCGTGTCAACCGCTTATTAAACGATGATGACGATGGAATTGAAATGGCATATGAAAGAATTAAGGAAGGGAAAGGAAACGATAATGATTAATGAAAAAATGAAACAATACGGAAACAATCGCTCAGTTATCCGTGATTTATTTGAATTTGGCCTGCAGCGTAAAGCAGTTGTCGGACCGGAAAACGTATTTGACTTCAGTTTAGGTAATCCCAATGTACCTGCCCCGGCTAAGGTAAAAGAAACTTTATTAGAGCTTCTCAACACAAAGGATGATGTATATTTACATGGGTATACATCTGCCCAGGGAGATGCAGCCTGCCGTCAGGCAATCGTGGATGATTTAAATAAGCGCATGGGGACTTCTTTTGTCAAAGAAAATCTTTATATGACATGTGGTGCTGCCGCATCCTTAAAAATTATCTTAACGGCTTTATATACACCGGGTGATGAAGTCATTGCCTTTACTCCTTATTTCCCGGAATATAAAGTCTTTGTGGAAACAACAGGGGCTGCTTTGGTAGAAGTAAAGTCCAATCTGGAAAACTTCCAGATTGACTTTGATCTTTTAGAAAAAGCCATTACCGAAAATACGAAATCCATTATCGTGAACTCACCGAATAACCCGTCCGGTGTTGTCTATACCGAAGAAACCATTCAGAAATTGGCTGATTTATTAACTAAGAAAGAAGCTGAGTATGGTCATCCAATCTATTTAATCACTGATGAGCCATATCGTGAATTGGTGTACGAAGGTGTAGTTCCGTTTGTGACTAAATATTATAAGGATACAATCGTATGTTATTCATACTCAAAATCCTTATCTTTACCGGGTGATCGTATCGGATATATTTTAGTACCGGATGAAATCACCGATTCTAAAGATGTATATGCAGCTGTATGCGGTGCCGGTCGTGCTTTAGGTTATGTATGTGCCCCAAGCATGATGCAGCATATGATTGAAAAATGTACAGGACTTGCCTCGGATATCGGTGAATATAAGAAAAACCGTGACTTGATCTACAATGCCTTAACAGAATATGGCTTTACATGTATTCATCCGGACGGTGCTTTCTATCTATTCGTAAAATCACCGATCGAAGATGCTAATGAATTCAGCGCTAAGGCAAAAGAATTCGATTTATTGATCGTTCCGGCTGACAGCTTTGGAACACCGGGCTTTGTACGTATCGCATATTGCGTATCCAGAGATATGATTGAAAGAAGCTTACCGGCATTTAAGAAGCTGGCAGACTTCTACTTAAAATAAGGAGAGAGATTTATGCCTATTACAGATTTATTAGAACGCAACAGTAAGCTCTATGGAAATGAGGTTGCCTTAGTTGAAATCAACCCGGAAATCAAAGAAGAGCAGCGTGTAACATGGAAGGAATATGAATTAATCCAGCCGACCTCCCGCTCTTATTATCGTCGTCAGATCACATGGTCTGTTTTCGATGAAAAGGCAAACCGTGTTGCCAATATGTTGATTGAACGCGGTATTTCCAAGGGACAGAAATGTGCCATTCTACTCATGAACTGTTTGGAATGGTTACCGATTTATTTTGGAATCTTAAAAGCCGGAGCGGTTGCGGTTCCTTTAAACTTCCGTTTTACCGGTGAAGAAATCCGCTATTGTCTGGATGCATCGGATTCCGATGTATTATTCTATGGGCCGGAATTTATCGGGCGCATTGAAGATATCGCAGGTCATATCAAAAAGAACACCCTGTTGTACTTTGTAGGTGACCAAACTCCTTCTTATGCAGAGGATTATTATAAACAGGCCGGCAACGCTTCATCAACAGCACCGTTAGTACTGATTCAGGACAGCGATTATGGAGCAATCTACTTCTCAAGCGGAACAACCGGTTTCCCAAAACCGATCCTGTTATTACATGAGGCTTTATCACAATCTGCTCAAATGGAAGCAATCCATCACCAGACAACTAAGAATGATAACTTCTTATGTATCCCGCCTCTGTACCATACAGGTGCTAAGATGCACTGGTTTGGATCTCTATATACAGGTTCCAGAGCCGTACTATTAAAAGGTAACTCACCGGATGCGATTTTATCGGCTGTATCCCAGGAAGGTTGTACAATTGTTTGGTTATTAGTTCCTTGGGCACAGGATATCTTAGCTGCGCTTGATTCCGGTAAGATCAACAAAGATGATTACCACTTAGACCAATGGCGCCTAATGCACATCGGTGCCCAACCGGTACCTCCTTCACTTATTAAACATTGGTTACGTTACTTCCCTAACCATAAGTACGACACCAACTATGGATTATCCGAATCGACAGGACCGGGCTGTGTTCATTTAGGTTTGGACAATGTAAGAAAAGTCGGCGCTATCGGACTTCCTGGCTTTAACTGGAAGACAAAGATTGTCGATGAAGAAGGAAATGTCGTTAAACAGGGTGAAGTCGGAGAACTTTGCGTAAAAGGCCGCGGTGTTATGGTGGAATACTATAAGAACCCGGAAGCTACTGCCGAAGTATTGAAAAACGGCTGGTTACATACTGGTGATATGGCAAGACAGGACAGCGAAGGCTTTATCTATCTGGTAGACAGAAAGAAAGATGTTATTATCTCCGGTGGTGAAAACCTCTATCCGGTACAGATTGAAAGCTTCTTATCTGCCAACAATAAGATTCATGATGTAGCCGTTATCGGTTTACCGGATCCTCGTCTTGGTGAAATCGCAGCTGCCATCATTCAGGTAAAAGAGGGTATGGAATTAACCGAACAGGAAGTTAACCAATTCTGTGTTGACCTTCCGCGCTACAAACGTCCACGTAAGATTATCTTTGATAAGGTTATCCGTAACGCAACAGGTAAAATTGATAAACCGGCATTACGTGCCATCTATTGTGGCGAACGCCTTGTTGAAAAACAGAGCCGAAGCTAAAAACAAAAGGATGCTGTTACGAAATGAATTCATTTCGTAGCAGTTTTTTTCTACCATTTTTCTTCGGCGTTTTTAATTTTATCGGATGTAACCACAGAAGAAATCGCAGATTGTGCTGCCTTCCCTGCCAGCAAAGATGCATCTTATATCACAGGTCAGGTTATTGCCGTTGTGGCGGTGCCAGCCTAGTATAATAGTTTTGGCTGTAACAAATTCGTTACAGCCTTTTTTTAGCAGGCAGACACCTTTAAAATTACTAAACCATCACATTAACAATATATATTACCTATACATTTCAGCGTTGATATAATCTTTATCTATACCAAATAATAAATTATTAGAATTATACAAAATCAATGACCCGCGATACTATACTACCATACATTGTTTTAAGAATAGGAGTCATGATATGAATACATCGAAATGGTTGAGAGTATTTGAACCGCCGGATACAAAAATATTAATTCAGACCGCAGTGGAAACAGCTTCATGGATCGAAACATTTGGACACCAAAACAATGATGCAGAATATTGGGATCCACAGCCGGGCACAGACGTTGATGATGAAGAACTCCTGTTGGCAAAATCATGCCTATATGGAGGAGCAGCCGGAATCGCACTATTCTATATGCGGCTCTATAATGCATTAAAAGATAATCAATATTTAGATCATGCCAAAGCAGGTATCAATTATGTCATTCAAAATTATAAAGGAGCCGGTGAATGTGTCACTAACCAAACCTGGCTTCCGGGTGCATATATTGGATATTTCCATGGTCCGGGAGGCAAAGCATACGCGGCCAAAGAGTTATGGCTTATCACAAAAGAAGAAAAATACCGTCATTTTGTTTATCAGGTCGCAAATGATCTCATTGCTGCAGTACATCTAAAAAATGATACCGCTTATTGGTACGGTGACTATGCAGTCTTAGCTGAAGGTGGAAACATCCTCTTTCTTCTTGATATGTATAAAACTTTTCAAGAGCAGCGTTTTCTGGATCTGGCTGTTAAAGCAGGGAGATATATCGTAAACCAACACGAAGAGGCACCCCGGGGAGGATGGCGATGGTATGCCATGCCTACAGATACCTTCCCTACCATTCAGCAATCCGGAGGATATTTTCCCGGATTCGAATATGGAGCAGCAGGGTGCGGATATATCTGTGCATGCTTATATGAATATACAGGAGATTCTATTTTTCTTACAGCTGCAAAAAAAGCTGCATTATATATTCAAAACATTGCGGATATTGCGAAAGATGGACTGGCAGCACTTGTCAAATACAACGACACATATTTAACAGATCTATACTATCTGGGTGTTTGCCAGGGACCTGTAGGAACTTCTCGACTTTTCTTCAAATTGTATCAGCTTACAAATGAGAACAAGTATCGGGATTTTGTGATCATGCTGGCAAATGGATTACTGTTGTCCGGAGCCCCCGCAATTCATTCTCCCGGATATTGGCATACCAACTGTTACTGTTGCGGAGCACCGGGAATGTTGGAATTTCTAATTCATATTCATAAGATGACAGGAGAAAGCCGTTATTTAAATGCAGCATTAAAGGCAGCCTCTGTAATACTGGGAGATTCCACTCAGAAAAATCATCTTCGTTATTGGTATACAACATGGAATCGACATGAACCATGGAAAAATGACACGTATACAGGACTCTATCAGGGTTCCGCCGGCTGTGCAGGATCGCTATTAGCTCTATCTGAATATTTGCAGGGAAAGAGTTGTCAGCCAGCCTACCTGGAAGATCCTTATATCGCTTTATATAATACTTCCGCAAAAAAAGCATTAAAGGAGATACAGTATGGGAAAAATTATAAAAAATATTGATGAACTCGTGGGTCATACACCACTCTTTGAATTTACCTCTTATGAAAGAAAACATGACCTAAAGGCAAGAATTTTAGGCAAGTTGGAATACTTTAATCCATCCGGTTCTGTAAAAGACCGTGCTGCTCTGAACATGATCCGCTATGCTGAACGGGATGGTATTCTTCATCCTGGAGATACCATTGTAGAGAATACTTCCGGAAATACCGGTATAGCGCTGGCAGCTTTTGCAGCCAGCAGAGGCTACAAGCTTACCGTATTCCTGGAACCGGGACAGTCTGCGGAAAGACAACAGATTCTTCGAGCCTATGGTGCTGACCTTAAGAGCATGCTGGATGTTCCCGGTGTTGCACAAGCCCTGGCCAACCAGACCTTTACAACGCAATTTTATCAGGATGCGATACAAGCCTATTGCGATGCACAAAAAACCAATCATTTCTTCATTAATCAGCTCGCAAACCCCGGCAATCCTGATGTCCATTATCAGACAACAGGGCCGGAAATCTGGGAAGATGCCGAAGGTAAGGTTGATATCCTTGTCGCAATGAGCGGAACCGCCGGAACATTATTAGGATTATCCCGCTATTTCCGTGAAAAGAATCCAAATATACACATTGTCGCTGTTCAGGCAGATCCCGTCTCTCGTCCGGGTGGCTCTGAAGATCCGCAGACCATTGATGGAACTGCACCATTTGGCGATCCGGGTTTCCCGGATGGCGCAAAGGCTCCGTTTATTAACGATGTTCATTACGATGAATATATCGATGTCAATGGAGCCCAAGCCTATGCTTTAGGACGAGAAATCACGCAAACAGAGGGCGTATTCCTCGGTCAATCTGCTGCTGCCGCATTATGGGCAGCTGTACAGGTCGCTAAACGTCCTGAAAACGCCGGAAAAAATATCGTCGCTATTCTAGCGGATAATGGTATGAAATATTTAAGCACCAACATGTATCCACTTGATAAAAAAGTGGCTTAAGAACTACGAAATATTCTGTATTTTATTACAAAAAAGGGAAATTATATGGCAATCGGATTTCAAACACGATGTCTGCACTTAGCTGCAGACGAAAATACAAATGAACATTACGGAGCAATTAGCTATCCAATTTACCAAAGCGCAACATTTGCGCATCCAGCGGTTGGACAGAGCACCGGCTACGATTACAGCCGCCTGCAAAATCCTACCCGGCATCAGTTAGAAAAGGTTGTGGCAGACTTAGAATACGGAATAGATGCATTTGCTCTATCTTCCGGTATGGCCGCCATTACTTTGATGATGGAATTATTTTCACCCGGTGACCATATAATTGCTGAGGCAGATCTTTACGGTGGCAGTATACGCCTTTTTGATCATATTTCTAAAAAGAATGGTCTGGAATTTACCTATTTATCCGGTGGGACGGACTGCATTGAGAATGCAATACGCGACAACACAAAGGCAATTTATATCGAAACACCAACCAACCCTATGTTGAATGTTACAGATATCGCCAAAATGGCCGACATCACAAAACGTTATGACCTGCTCTTGATTATAGATAATACGTTTCTTTCTCCTTATTTTCAAAATCCTCTTCTATTGGGAGCAGACATCGTAATTCATAGCGGAACAAAATTCATCGGTGGCCATAATGATACTCTTGCCGGATTTTTAGTAACAAATAATCAAAACGTACAGGAAAAGCTTCGTTTCCTGATCAAAACGACCGGAGCTGCATTAGCTCCATTCGACTGCTGGCTAATTCTCAGGGGAATTAAAACTCTGGGTATACGCATGGAACGGGCCGCCAAAAATGCTATCAAGCTGGCAGAATGGTTAAGAGCACAGCCTATTGTGAAAGAAGTTCTATATCCCGGATTTCCGGACCATCCGGGATATGAGATTATGAAACGCCAAAGCAGAGGCTTTGGTTCTATGATCACTTTTAAATTGGACAGCGAGAAACACGCACTAGATTTGTTAAAACAAGTGAAGATGATTAAATTTGCCGAAAGTCTGGGAGGAGTCGAAACCCTGATTACCTATCCTGCCACACAAACACATGCAGATGTTCCTGTTGAAGTACGACTCAAAAACGGCATAACACCTGAGACTCTTCGTCTTTCTACCGGAATTGAAGATATAGAAGACCTTATTGGTGAATTCGAAAGAATTTTTAAAACTTTCGAACAGGAGAATGACACATATGGAACGTAATCTGGATTTTGATATAGTTATCGATAGAAAAGGAACCGATTGCCTTAAATACGACTTTGCCGTAAAAAGAGGCATGCCGGAGGATGCACTTCCGCTTTGGGTCGCAGATATGGACTTTAAAACATCTTCCTATGTCGAGGATGCCATTATCGAGAGAACAAAACATGGAATCTTTGGATACACTGAAGTACAGGAATCCTATTTTGAGGCGGTTTCCGGATGGTTCCTTCGCCACCATAATTGGCAAATTCAACCGGAATGGCTCGTAAAAACCCCCGGCGTAGTTTTTGCCCTTGCCATGGCCGTAAAAGCATATACAAGACCGGGCGATGCCGTATTGATTCAACGGCCGGTCTACTACCCTTTTACAGAAGTCATTGAAGATAATCATAGAGTTGTTATCAGCAGTGATTTATATTTGGGCAGCGATAACAAATATCATATAGATTTTGCCGATTTTGAACAAAAAATAAAAGATCACAACGTAAGGTTATTTCTTCTCTGCAACCCACATAACCCTACCGGACGGGTATTTTCGCAAAACGAACTGATCCAAATAGGAGAATTGTGCATGAAATATAATGTGATCTGTGTCAGTGATGAAATCCACAATGATTTTGTTTTTCAAGGCAGACATACAGTTTTTGCTTCGCTAAAAAGAGAATTTCAGGATTTTTCTGTCATCTGTACTTCTCCCAGCAAAACCTTCAATCTTGCCGGAATGCTGATATCCAACATCTTTATTCCCAATCCAAAGCTTCGAGATTTATTTCAACATGAAGTCCAGGCAGCAGGAATCAGCCAGCTGTCAACGCTCGGATTGACTGCCGTATGGGCTGCGTACACCCACGGTGATGTTTGGTATCAAGCAATGATTGCATATTTAAAGGATAATATATCTTATGTTAAAAGTTTTGTAGAATCAAATCTGCCCGGAGTAAAGCTTATTTCTTCGGAAGGAACGTATCTTCTTTGGCTGGATATAAGGGGAATCGGCCTTAGTCAAACCGAGATTGAAAACCGTATTATTCATAGCGCAAAACTATGGCTCGACAATGGCGCTATATTCGGCCCTTCCGGTGTAGGATTCTGGCGCATTAACATTGCCGCCCCGCGAACAACCGTTGCCGAGTGTATGAAAAGATTGAAAGACAATCTTTATGATAAATAGTTCCATCATTAAACATTAACAATAAATCACTATATTTAAAATTGTCTTCCATGCTGCATTATAGCTGAAGCATAAGACTTCTTGATTTAAAATTCAAAATCTTCATGAGTTAAGAATTAATACTGTTTTCCTTTACAATATACATCATGTATCGAATAATCATCTTCCAAGATAACCAAATCCGCATCATTTCCTGCCCGTATATACCCTTTTCTATCCGCAATACCTAATAGCTCTGCCGGGTTGGAAGTACAGGAATTCAAAGCCGATTCAAAAGGAACCATTGCGATTTCTACAAGATTTCTTAGTCCCTCATTCATTTTTAATGTACTTCCGGCAAGCGTTCCATCATTCAGTCTTGCCGACCCATCCTTTTGAACACTGATTTCATTCCCTCCAAAATAGAATATAGATCCAGGTTCACATCCCTTACAGTTCAGAGAATCAGTAACCATAATAGCGCGATGTACTCCTTTGGCATGAAAAAAGATGTTCACAGCTTCCGGTGTGGAATGTTTCATATCACAGATAATCTCTCCGTAGATATCCCTTAAACGAAGAGCAGCCCCTGCCATACCATTATTACGGTGATGAAATCCAGACATTCCATTATAAACATGAGTCATACATTTTGCCCCATTTGCGTATGCCATTTTCACCTGAGCTAGAGTAGCTGAACTATGCCCCATTGATACGGTTACACCATGCGTACTGCAATAACGAATTAGCGCATAATCTTTATCATTTTCCGGTGCAATGGTAATATATTTAATCTTCCCTTTGGCATCCTTTTGAAGCTGCTTAAACTCTTCTATATCTGCAGGTCGAATAAATTCTTCCGGTTGAGCACCTTTCTGCTTAACACTTAGATAAGGACCTTCCAAATGAATTCCTAATATTTCAGCCCCTTCATAGTCAGATTCACATACAGATACTACATTTTTAACTGCTTTAGATAGTACTTCATGAGATTGGGTAATGGTCGTACACAAAAAGCCGGTAACCCCTTCTTTCACAATGTGTTTTGACCAATATCGAAGTCCTTTATCATCCGCATCGTTGGTATCAAAGCCATAAGCACCATGACAATG
Source organism: Faecalicoccus sp. (assembly GCA_017941505.1). The sequence continues at coordinate 35,322 of JAGAWH010000064.1, forward strand.
GATATCAATAAAGCCAGGAACAATTCGTAAATTATCATAATTTACATCCGACTTCTCCTGATATGTGCCTATTCTTTTTATACTTCCATTTTCGATTTCTATTACAGCCGGATGAAACATACCGGCAATCCATACTCTTTTACTTTTAATCTTCATATGCGATTTCCTCGTTGATACAAGTATATCATTAAATCATGTTCTCATTTTCAAAAGAAAAGGATTGTCATATAGACAACCCTTATAAACTGGATTAAGCTTTTTCTCCTTCGTATTTGCCTGCGATACCAAGAATGATTCTTCCAAGTCCATAGAAGAAAGTTGAGAAGACACCGAGTCCGGTTCCCTTACCAAATGCCTTAGACAGCTTAATGCTCTCCATACAGCGTAAGATCATCATGAATACAGATGGTACGAACGTTGTCCAAGTCGGTAAGAATGGTACCCAACCTAAGATTGTCGGTCCAAACAACAATACTGTTTCGAGTACTCCAAGCCATGTGTTCCAGCAAAGTGAATATTCTTTACATGTATTCCATACCGGAATCAAGCTCTGCCATCCCGGGATTCCCGCTTTGCTGAATAAGATCCATCTACCAATTACGGTTAATACTGTAGTTAATAATAGGTAAAGCAAAATTGGTTTAAGAAATGAAACTGCTTTTTCAGACTGAATTGGTTTTCCATCATAATCTGCTGCAAGGAAGTGATCTACTTTTTCTTCAAATCCACTTCCATCAACAAATGCACCTACTTTAATAAATCCTACATTTCCATTGCGGTCAATGAAGATGGAAACTGGAACAGATGATGCATCCACAGCATCAAACTGACTGTCTATTAAACCCATTGGGAAAGTTAATCCATGGCTGGATTTATACTCAGCTATAATTTCCATAGTATCTTCCGGCTCTTTAGAAAGGGAGATGATTTCCATGTTATCTTTATTTTTCTGATATACTGTTTCCATTTCAGGGAATTCATTTTCACAAGGCTTACACCAACTTGCGAAGATGTTCAGTACAACCAAATCCTTTTCTTTCAAAACTTCAGAAAGAGTAACGGTTTCCCCGTCCGTTGTAGTTACCGTGAAATCCGGAAACTCCTGGCCCGGTTCTAAACCGGCTGTTTTTTCTGCTGCAAAAGCTGTACAGCTCATTGATAGTAACATAAATGCTGCTAATAGAAAACTCATTAATTTTTTCATATCGATTAATCCTCTCGTTTTCTTTTTACATCGTTACTTTATCATGTAAACTATCACAAAAATGTCACACAATTATTCAGCAGCTTTTAATGTAATGTTGATACGACCTGGTTTTTCCGGTGCTTCGTATTCTGTCTTATCCTTGGCATATTCTTCCGGTGCTTTATAGACATGGACTGTATATGTTCCCGCTTCCTTTTCAAATGTAGCGATACCATCTTTGTCCGTATCTCCCATCAAACATTCGGTATCGGAACAGAATTGAACTTTAACACCTTCTACAGGGTCACCTGCTTCATTGGTTACATATACCTCATAAGCAGTTGGTTCTGCGCTTGCTCCGCCACCTGATTGAGAGCATGCGGCAAGTCCCAAAACAAAAAACATAGTCAAGAATGCAGAAAATATCATTTTTAATCCTTTTTTCATACGTGTTCTCCTTTCGAAAAATACCTAATTATTGTTCTTTTTCATTATATCTCTTTTTAAAATCAAGGCACATCTTTTGCATCAACTATTCGAGCTCTCTTAAATTAAGGGCCAAAAACCTTATTTTTCCCTTTTCACCCATAAAACCATTAAGAGCGCAAACATCCAAACACATATAATCGTGAAGATTCCTGTCTCACTGACATAGTACATTTTATCTGTTCCGCTTGTCATAGCTCCAAATACCATCTGATCAAAATTATTATGCGCTGCATGTAGAAATACAGCCGGCCAGATACTTTTTGCCTGATAAGTAAGTATAGCTGTAATAACTCCTATACCGGCAACACAGAAAGTAAAAGCCGAAAGCTTATACCAAAGCGGAGCTCCTGCCATATAATCGCCACCGATTAATACCGGAAAATGCCATCCTGCCCAGAATAAACTCACTATTATAATGGCCTTTTTCAAATCATACTTTTCTGTCAAATACGGAAGCATATATCCACGCCATCCGATTTCTTCTCCGAGTGCAGACATTGCCTTGAAAAAGATTCCCATAACCATTATAGGACCGATATTCTTTATCACGGTTATCATTGATACATTCAAATATTTATAACTTTCCGGATGGATTTTCCAATAAATCAGATACGGAATCAAAATATACAGCAGAGGTATCAAAATACCCAGGAGTACATAGGTAGGTTTACATCCCCGCACTCCTACCTTGCGAAAAAATGTTCGAAGATGAAAGGTTTCCCCGTTTTCCTTTAACGCTACATAAGTAGCTGCCATAGCGGACGCACCGGGAATCCACATGAGTATAAAATCCAATATTTCGGTGCCGTTATTGTTTTGCCATATTTCAAGCATCAATGAAAGTACAATAACCGGAATTATAAAGATCTTCCATGTTCTGCTTGAATAGTAATCATTGAAATGAAATCTTTTTTTATCCATATATTATTCCTTTTCAATCATATCTATCAGAATGGTCATAAAGATAATGACAGGTTCATCCTCGCCATCGCGGCATGTAACAGAATAGGTTGCCGCATTTTTAAATTTCTTTGAAATGGAAGCGAATGACTTTCCGGTATCCTGATCAAAGAAGTTATAATTACCGCTTTTGACATCCCCCATAACCATCCAGTTATTGAACTCAGTATAGTATTTTCTATTATCGTCTTGATCAACTTGAATAATGGCTCCCGGCGGATATACATTGGAGCGGAAATAATACTCCGTTTCCCCTCTTAGTGCAGATAAAAATCCACCATTTCTAATCTTTCGTTTTGTGATATCGGCTATTTCTCCGTAATTACTGTAAAGATGCAGCACAAAATTTCCGGATTTTCCAAACTCAGGAAGGGTATTATAGATTTCTTCCCCGTGTTTATCAACAACGGAATAAACACCTTCACCGATATCTTTTTGCCGGGTCACGTAAAAATAATTCAGATTTTTTCGTTCCTTCTTCTTTAACGCTTCCAGATTTCGATTTTCTACCACAGAGCCCAAGTTTTCCGAAAGAAATTCACTTTTATTGATGACATCATCGATGACATCACCAAATATATCAAATATTCCATTCTTTTTAGCCATAACTACATCCTCGAGAGTATTCTATCATACTCGAATCATTTCAAAAACAGAGAAGGTCCCTCTCTTCCCTGCATAAAATCAACATTTTTGTATTTCATACATAAAGAAGACATCTGTTTGGTTCCGATATTTCAGGAATAGTTTGCCTTGCCTTACGAAAATCAATAAGATAGATATTCATTTTCAATAATATAAATTACAATCAAAGTAACTATACAAGGAGGTTACAATTATGCATTGCACAAAAAAAGTTCTTGAAGACCTTCTGTGGGTTGGTGCCGACGACCGGCGTCTGACCTGCTTTGAAGGTGTTTACGGTGTCCCTAACGGAGTATCCTATAATTCTTATCTTCTTTTAGATGAAAAAACCGTTCTGTTTGATACCGTTGATAAAGCTGTCGGACATACTTTCTTTGAAAACGTAGCTTATGGACTTAACGGCAGAAAGCTGGATTACCTTGTGATCCACCATATGGAACCGGACCATGCCGCAACCATTGAAGATTTAATTTACCGCTATCCGGACACAACAATCATCACCAATGCCAAGTCTAAAACAATGTTGGCACAATATTTCGATTATGATATGTCCAATTTAATCCAGGTTGTCAAAGAAGGCGATACGCTTTCAGTGGGCAAACATGAATTGACATTTATCAATGCTCCGATGGTTCACTGGCCGGAAGTTATGATGACCTATGATAAGACCGATAAGATCTTGTTTACAGCGGATGCCTTTGGTACATTTGGCGCATTAAACGGTCATATCTTTGCCGATGAAGTGGATTTCATGCACGATTGGCTGGATGAAGCCAGAAGATATTATACAAATATCGTCGGCAAATACGGTCCACAGGTCCAGAATGTACTGAAAAAAGCTGCTGCGCTTGATATCGCCTATGTATGCCCGTTACACGGTTTTGTATGGCGTTCCCACTTTGGTGACTTCTTAGAAAAATATAATCTGTGGAGCACCTATACACCGGAAGTAAAAGGTGTCTGCCTTGCCTATGCCAGTGTATATGGTCATACCGAAAATATGGCAAATATTCTGGCCGGTAAACTAGTTGACAGAGGCGTTCCGGTGGAAATGTTTGATACATCTGTGATTCCTGCAAGTTATATTGTCTCCAGCGCCTTCCGCAACAGTCACCTGGTATTTGCGGCAACTACATATAATGCCGGTATTTTCGTGACGATGGAAAATCTGCTGCACGATATCGTGGCACATAACTTGAAGAATAGAAAAATCGCTTTATTGGAAAACGGTTCCTGGGGACCGATGAGCGGAAAATTGATGAAAGAATTACTCAGCAAGCTGCCGGGCACGGAATTTATCCAAGATACGATTACCATTAAATCTGCTTTAAAAGAAGATAAAGTAGCCCAACTGGATGCCATGGCAGATGCGATTGCCAGAGACATCAATCCGGCCTTCTTCGAAAAGAAAGAAGCTCCGATTGAAGATGTACAGCCTGCTTTCGTAACAAAAGCAGAAGTGGATCCATCATCCTTCTTCAAGTTCCATTACGGCCTCGAGATTTTGACTTCTCGGTTAAACGGAAAAGATTATGGATGTGTGATTAATTCGGCAGCTCAGGTATCTGCCGGTGAGGTTAAGAAAGTAGCTATTTCTGTCATCAATAAGAATAATACAGCCGATATTATTAAGCAGGCAGGTAAATTTAACGTATCTGTATTGACAGAAGATACACCTTTCTCTGTATTCCAGCATTTTGGATTCCAGTCCGGCAGAGATGTTGATAAATTTGCGGATGTCAACTACAACGACAGACTCTCAAACGGAATTCGATTTATACCGGAATACACCAATGCGGTATTTGGATGCGAAGTCATTGAATCCTTTGACCTTGGTGTTTCTACCCTGTTTATCGCTGACGTGATCGAAGCAAAAGTTCTCTCTGATGCACCGAGTGCTACCTATGCTTACTATCATGCCCATATCAAACCGAAAAAACAGCCTGATACTCAGCAGAAAGAGGGTTGGCGCTGTGAGGTATGCGGATACTTCTATGAAGGCAAAGAACTCCCGGATGATTATGTATGTCCACTCTGTAAACACGGCAAAAAGGACTTTGTATATGTCCCAGCTGTTACCGTAAAGAAGAAAAAAGGCTTTATCTGTAAAATCTGCGGTTACTTTGAGCCATTTGAAGGCGACCAGCTTCCGGCCGACTACCAATGTCCAATCTGCAAACATGGCAGAGATGATATGGAACCGACAGAACAATAAAAGTCTTTGTTGATATTTATTCTAATTATGAAAGAGAAGCTCCTTTCGACAGTTCAAACTGTTGAAGGAGCTTTTCCGATTCTTGTTGAAACAGTCTTGCACTGCCGTTTCCTTTCCTATTTTCGATGTCTTTATAAAAGCCTCTAATTATAATACTCAAATCATTTCAAAAACAGAGAAGATTCCCTTAGATAACAAGCCATTTTAACCAGTTATTGCGATATTGTCTGTTGCATCATCCGTAATCAAGCTGAATAAACAGTAAAAGAACAGTAAAAAAATTTCGAACAGTAAACCAACAGTAAATATGAATACAACAATCGACCCATATAGGGCCACGCAATGGCATCTTAAAGTTCACACTGCCATGGTTTGATGAATACGCTATCGCAAGAACTAAGCTGGAAGAAAACTGAGATGGATATTCCCAAATAACTTCTCTATTTATAAAAATACAGCGGTATTCATTGAAATACCGCTGTATGTAAATCTAATTCAATTTTAAAGGCTATTCGTATTCGATTATCAATTATTGAACTAACACACTCTTACGAGTGTGGGCTTTTTTTGTGAAAAGCCATAGTTCTACTCCTTTCTTTATTTTACACTTAAATCATCTATTAGTCTTAGTGAAAGGATGTGTTATATGTGACTAAAGATGATACTTTA
>JAGAWH010000065.1 GCA_017941505.1 Faecalicoccus sp.
ATTAAAGAACCGTAGAACGTCGAAAAACTTTGATATCCAGGAAAAAGCTGAAAAGCCAAAGCAAATATAAATTCCTCCGATGTCGCATCCGTGGAGATTGTCATCGTTTCAGAATCACAAGGAACATGCGCATCAGTATCACAAGTATGCATAAAAATAAGCGGGATTTTCCCGCTTATCATCGAACTATTTTGGGACATTTTCCCTTAATATTGACATTGTATTCTCATTTTCGATTTGTTGAAAATAGTTTATAATTGATAATATGAGTAAAGAAACATACATCCGGTGGATGAATTATCTAAAAGAAAGACCAAAGCTGGTTTTATGGATGCATATTTTGAACCAGATTGCGACCGGAAGTGTTTATCTATGTTATCCGAACTTGTTGATATGGTGTTATTTGAATCGAAAGGAAATGTTGGTCAAAGCGATATTGGTACCGGGTATTTCCTTTATTCTTATCAGTTTATTTCGTAAATGGATTAACCGTCCCCGTCCTTATACTGAATATGAGACACCTTCTGCGATATATAAGGAAGTAAAAGGGAATTCTTTTCCCAGCCGGCATATTTTTTCGGTATTTGTGATAGCGGGAACATGGGCTGCCATATATCCCAATATGGTACCGGCCTTAGCGTTATGCGCTATCGGTATTGTGTTAGCGATTGTTCGAGTAGTTTCCGGTGTACATTACATCAGTGATGTAGTGGCAGGGGCATTACTTGGCTTATTGGCTGCGTTTATTGGTTTTTCTTTGTTTTGAGGATGAATTTATGTTGAAAAAGAAAAGATTAAATGCCTTTCAGTCGATATCTCTTGGTTTTCTAACGGTCATGTTGATCGGCGCTTTTTTATTGATGCTGCCGATTTCTTCCGCATCCGGTGAATGGACGCCATTAATAAATGCCTTATTTACATCCACTTCAGCCACCTGTGTGACCGGGCTTGTGGTATACGATACCGCAACCCATTGGTCTATGTTTGGTCAGCTGGTGATTTTGATTTTAATTCAAATCGGCGGTCTTGGTGTTATCTCTTTTACGGGTTATATATTGCTGCTGTTTGGAAAAAAGATTGGGTTGGATGAACGAAATAAAATGCAGACTGCCATATCGGCTCCCAGCCTGCAGGGAATTGTCAAGATGACTATCTTTATTTTAAAGGTCACAGCTCTTGTAGAAGGTACATGTGCTGTGTTGTTAAGCATCCGCTTTATCCCTGATTTCGGTTTCTTAAAAGGAGTATGGTACAGTATTTTCCATTCTATATCCGCATTTTGTAATGCAGGATTTGATTTAATGGGAATTCAAAGTCCGTTTTCTTCTTTGACCGGTTATCAGGATTCTGCACTTGTAAATTTAGTAATCATTTCATTGATCTTGATCGGTGGTATCGGCTTTACCACATGGGATGATTTTAAGCAGCATCGATATCACTTTCAAAAGTATCGTCTGCAGACAAAGATCGTACTTGTAAGCTCGGCTGTTTTGATCGGAATACCGGCACTGTATTTCTTTGCCTTTGAATTTGCGGATGCTCCTTTAAAGGAAAGAATATTAAATTCTTTATTTCAGACAATTACGCCAAGAACGGCAGGATTTAATACCGTTGATCTAAATGCCTTGGACGATTCGGGTCAGCTAATTATTATATTGTTGATGCTGGTGGGAGGAGCTTCCGGATCCACGGCAGGTGGTATGAAGATCACAACCATTGCGGTACTGGCGATGTCGGTAATCTCTGTATTTCATCAAAGAGAAGATGTTGAGTGCTTTAACCGCCGTATTGTCAGCTCCCAGGTTCAAACAGCAGCTGCCATATTAATGATTTATTTGAGCGCATTCTTATTTGGAGGTATGTTTATCTGCTTAGCAGATGATGTAAGCTTGATGGCTGCCTTATTTGAATCCGCTTCTGCGATTGCCACGGTGGGATTAACACTTGGAATTACACCAAATTTATGTATCGCATCCAAGATATTGTTGATTATTATGATGTATTTAGGAAGAATCGGAGGCTTGACCTTTGCCTATGCAACCATTAACCGCTTAAAAAAGGAACAGGGTAAACTTCCGAAAGAAGACATTGCGATTGGATAGGAGGAGCATATGAAATCCATTCTAGTAGTCGGCTTAGGCCGTTTTGGCAGACACGTCTGCCGAAAGTTGAGTGATTTAAATGCCGAAGTGATGGCTGTTGATACAAAGGAGTCAAGAGTTAACGCTGTGCTTGACTATGTAGAGAAAGCGCAGATTGGTAATGCGGCGAGCGGCAATTTTGTTGATTCCCTGGGTGTATCCGATTTTGATGTATGCTTTGTATGTATCGGTGATGATTTCCAAAATTCATTGGAAGTTACCTCCTTGTTAAAGGAAAAAGGTGCTAAATGGGTAGTATCCAGAGCAGCCAGAGACGTTCATGCCAAATTTTTATGGCGAAATGGAGCAGATGATGTCATTTATCCGGAAAAGGAACTGGCGGAATGGACGGCTGTTCAATACAGCTCGGATATTATCCGTGATTTTGTAAAGCTGGATGATAACAGCGCCATTGTTGAGGTTGTCATTCCAAGTGGCTGGATTGGCAAAACGGTAAAGGAGGTTAATGTAAGAGAACGTTTCAACATTAATCTTTTAGCCTTTAAATCAGGCAAAAATTACGATCCTTCGATCGGGCCGGATACGGTATTTGAATCCGGAAAGACATTACTGGTTATGGGAAAACAAGATGATATTTTTAAATGTTTTAAGGTAAAATAAGGATAAAATAAGGAAGGAAAGATTTATGACAAATTCGAATAAGCTGGGTTTTGGCTTGATGCGTTTACCAAGACTGCCGGATGGTACTATTGATATTGAACAGGTGAAAGTCATGGTGGATAAATTTATGGATGCCGGTTTTACCTACTTTGATACCGCGTATGTGTATGAGGGAAGCGAAGAAGCAGCCCGTAAAGCTTTAGTGGAAAGACATCCAAGAGATAGCTATACATTGGCAACAAAATTAAATGCCGGATATCATGCGGTAACCTGTGAACAGGATGCCAAGGATCAGTTCTATACCAGTTTAGAAAGAACCGGTGCCGGCTATTTTGATTATTATCTGCTGCATGCTTTGCAGCCATCAAATATCGATAAATATAACGATTATCATATTTGGGATTTTGCCAAAGAATTAAAGGAAAAGGGTTTAGTTAAAAACTACGGTTTCTCTTTTCATTCCACCCCGGAGATGTTGGATGAATTACTCACAAAACATCCGGATGTTGACTTTATTCAGCTGCAGATCAACTATGCCGATTGGGACAACCCGGCTGTTCGCTCCAGAGAGTGCTTAGAGGTTGCCCGCAAGCACAACAAACCGGTTGTAGTTATGGAGCCAATTAAAGGTGGTACGCTTGCCAATCCGGCAAAACAGGTTGCCGAAGTATTTGATCAAGCCGATCCGAACGCATCTTATGCATCATGGGCTGTGCGCTTTGTAGCCAGTCAGGAAGGTGTATTTAAAGTGTTATCCGGAATGTCAAATAATGAGCAGATGGATAATAATCTTTCCTATATGAAAGATTTCAAGCCATTGGATGAAAAGGAACGTGCAGTTATTAAAAAAGTGCAGGATATTTTGAATTCCATTGATTCTATTCCATGTACAAAGTGCAGCTATTGTACACCGGGATGTCCAATGCAGATTCCTATTCCATCCATCTTTGACGCAAGAAATCGTCAATTGTTGTTTAACGCCATTGAAGATGGTAATAAACGCTATGCCAATGCGACAAAAAATGCGTCATATGCATCCGATTGTATCCAATGTGGTCAATGTGAGGCAGCCTGCCCTCAACATATTAATATCATTGAGCGCCTTGTACAGTGCGCCGAGGTTTTTGATCAATAAACTATTTTAAAGGAGAGAAACTATGCAGAAATTTGGGGATCCAAAGGTTATTGAAGAGTTTAAAGACTATGTAAAAAAGCAGTATTCCGATCAATATGATTTAGAAGTAGTAAGTGATGAGACGATTAAATTAACCACAGACTATGCGACGGGAACGGTGAATTTCTGGGATATGGGTATCTGTGAATTAATCATTAAGGAACCCGGAAACGATGACTATGCGTTCTATCTTCATTTTGAAATGAATGATTTAAAACATGCCATTGAACTTTACGAAGAAATGGAAGACACCCTGGTAGACATGAAGAATAAGCAGGGAACCAGAATCTTATTCTGCTGTACGGGTGGTCTTACAACCGGTTTCTTTGCCTCAAAAATGAATGAAGCAGCCCAGGTTTTGGATAATGATTATACCTTTGAAGCAACTTCTTATCATAATGTCTACCAAATGGGTAAAGATTTTGATGCGGTATTTTTGGCTCCTCAGATTCGATATGAATTAGAAAAGATTCAATCCGTTTTATCCAATCAGCTGGTTGATATGATTCCTGCCACTATCTTTGCGAAATTTGAACCGGGAAAGATGATGGATTTTATCGAGAAAGATTTAGCAGATTATGAGAAATCGCATACGACAAAACAGGAAATCGTTGCCAAGCAGTATAAGAACAATAAAAAAGTATTGGCGATTGGTTTTACCAATAGTTTCTATGCCGTTAAGTTTGCCTACAGATATTATAAAAACGGTCAGGTAGAAGTGGATGACGCCGTTGTTAAGCCTAAGATTACTTTCCGTGATGTAACGGATATTATCGATACCATGCGGATCCGCTTCCCGGAAATTGAACAGGTAACCTTTGCGATTCCGGGTGTTCTAGGCGATGACCAATATATTTTTGAGCCATTCTCCAGTGAACATCCTGACTTCTATGGATATTTAAAGGAAAGATATCCGGATTTACCGATTTATCTTTTAAATGATATGAATGCCGTGGCTTACGGCATTTATCAAAATACGGAAGACAATCGAAATCTGGCTTTCTATTTCCAACCGGATGATATGGCTTATGGTTCTATTGGCATCATTCACGATGGAGAGGTAATGATGGGGCATAATAATTCAGTTGGAGAAATATCCTTTATGGCACCGATGATCAATAAATTTATACCGGATCCTATGGAACTGTTAAAAACGCCGGAAGGCACAGCACAATTTATGATGCCGTATATTGCCGGTATTATTACCATTAATGGACCGGATAAAATTTACTACCATACCCAGTTGATTCCGGAAACCGATTATATCGTGGAAAATCTTAAACAATATATTCCGGAAATGATGCTGCCGGAATTTGAAAAGGTGGATGACTATAAAGAAGCTATGCTATCAGGTGTATACCTGCATTGGCTTGCACATCAAAAGAAGGTTTAGTGGAGTTTTTGCTCCACTTTTTTGGATGCCATCTTGCTTAAAAGGGCATTCATATGATGATGCATAGATGATATAATTTATACAGAAAAGGAGAATAACTATTATGACATTTCCAAAAGGTTTTTTATGGGGTGGCGCTGTAGCCGGTAACCAATGCGAAGGTGCTTATCTCGAAGATGGAAAAGGTTTATCCGTTCCTGATATGTTATTAGGTGGTGATGTAAATACACCGAGAACTTTCTTACCGGTAACTGATCCAAATGCTTTCTATCCTTCCCACGAGGCAATCGACTTTTATCATCATTACAA
>JAGAWH010000066.1 GCA_017941505.1 Faecalicoccus sp.
TATTTATGAAATAAATCGGATCTGTTTTCATTTTTTCTTCTGGAAGCTTGAATCGTATCTCCGATAATATTTAAAAGCGTTGTCTTTCCGGAACCGTTTCCTCCATAAAAGATGGTAATTGGCTCAAAGTCAATATGTTCCAACTCTTTCTGTGGAAATATATTAAGCGGATACAAAGTATTGTGGATATTTTTCTTATACAAAATCATATCGTACTCTTCCCTGTCGTTTGGAAGCTCAAGACTTTTTAAATACAACATAAAATAACTCCTTTGAAAAAAGGATAGAAATCCTCTTTCTACCCTTTAATAATCTTTATTCTTCCCCGCTGATTTCCGATTCCGGAACTACTTCTTCAGCCGGTGTTTCTTCCGGTACTGCCGCTGCATCTTCTGCAGGAGCTTCCGGTGTCGGTCCTCCGCCTGTTGTACCGTCCGGTTTCACGGTAACCTCTGAATTGGTATCCCAAACCTCTACGGCCTGTTCCGGTTCATCGATCTGGATTTCACCGGTCATATGGCTTCCGGAGCTTACATGAACGTTTCCGTTATCCAGCGTAGCACCGAATTTATTGGTGTATGAATTCTTTGTAGATGTACATTTTTCAAGATTTCTGGACAGGTCCCCACGGGTATGATCCACATCCATCTTCTTGTCAGTTAAGTTAAAATACGGATAAACACTGGCACCATATGCCTCGGAAATCGCATCATCCCAGGATATATCAACATTATAGAAATCATCTTCGATTTCTACCATATTCCAGGCATGATCTTCATTATCCGCTTTTCCCATCACATAGTAACAATTGATACCGGCTTTTTGCAGGCAATATTGGAAAGCACGGGAATATCCGGCACAAACCGTTTTTCCTTCCACAAGAGCGCTGTAGGCACTTTGGTTATAAGGCGCTGATTCATCATATTGTGCTGCATGACAGATGGCATCATGAATGTAAAGCTCTTTTTCAATTGGGGTTTGATACATCGTTGCCCGATTGACAACCGATAATACACGGGAGTCAAAGATGCTTCGATAATAACCCAGATCATTGGCCAGCTCATCATAGAACTCCAACATAACAGCTGTAACAGTTCCATCCTCATGATAATAATATTTATACGAGGTAGCCAGCCAGAAAAGCTCAGGATGATCGTTATAAACAGCTGTCATAACGGTCACTAAATCGTCCGAAGATATCTCTTCAGCCAGCGCAAAATCACGGTTTACTGCAGCCGCATTGGCATAAACCTGGTTATAGACAATCTTCATTTCATCGGTCAACATTTCCCGATAAGGAAAGATCTTCGCATCAAAATTATATTCTTCTCCGGTATTTAATACTTGAAATTCGGCATCTTCCGATATTTGTTCACCGCTTCCTTCCATACTGGAAAAAGAAATCATTCCTGAACTTTGCAGGAAATTTTTGATCTTTGAATACAATGTATCCCGATAAATAATTCCAAGTCCTACACAGACAACCAGAATTAAAGATATTATTGCTGTTATTGTTTTTTTCATTGTATCACCACATTTCTGAACGAAATTATGCGAATTATAACATAAAACCCATACTAACAGTCTACCATTATTTTTATCATTTAGTAAAGAAACATCCTGCGCACTGTACCAATATAGTATAAGGAACCGCAAATCGCAATCACATCATCCGCTTCTGCCTTAGCCATAACAGAGGTAACAGCCTGCTCTATAGAATCACAGGCATATACCGGAATAGAGCTTTTGCCCGCAAAGACATTCTTATAATCTTTGGCTGATAATGCTCTTGGATTGGGTACGGTAATCGTATATATCTCTTTGGCATGCTTCAGATAAAATTCAGCCATAGCTTCATATTCCTTATCCGCCAATACACCTAACACAAAATATATTTTTTTATCCCCAAAATAAGCAGAAAGTGAATCCGAGAGCGTTTTTACCCCATCCAAATTATGCGAACCATCAATCAATACGATCGGATCTTTTCGAAGAATCTCAAAGCGTCCCGGCCACGATGTAGATTCAAGTCCTTTTCGAATATAAAGAGCATCAATCTTCAACAATCTTGCCGCACATATGGCCAGACAGGCATTTTGTACCTGATAGGTCCCTAATAAATGAATGGATACTTGTTTTAGATGTTCGAAAGAGAAGGTGATCCCTTCTAAAGAATAATCAATATCATATGGTTTTTGTTTACATACTACAAGTTTCGCATGTTTATCATCGGCAATCCTTTGAATAACCGGTACCACCTGCTGATCCATGGTGAGCACAAGACCGTTTTCCTTAATGATCCCGGCTTTCTGCACGGCAATTTCTTCAATCGTATTACCAAGAAAACCCATGTGATCCATCGATATGGAGGTAATTACGGCAAGTTTCGATCTCTCAATCACATTGGTCGCATCCAGCGTTCCTCCAAGCCCCACCTCTAAGATACAGTAATCGCAGCCTTCCTTTTTAAAATACAGGATCGCAAGTGCACTCATCGCTTCAAATTCTGTTGCGACCAGCTTTCCATCCTCTTTAATATGGATCAATGCGTCCGCTACAACAGAGGATAATTCCTTCATCTGTTTCTCAGAAATCATATTCTTATTGATACAGATTGTTTCCCTGTCATCAACAAGAGCAGGTGACGTATAGACTCCGGTCTTATATCCGGCCTGTATTAAGATATTGCTTAAAAACGCAATAAAGGAACCTTTTCCATTGGTTCCTGCAACATGAATAAAAGTTAAATCCTTCTGTGGATTCCCAAGATATTCCAATAAGATTGTCATGCTTTCAAGTCCCAGACGGGACTCATGACAACATACTTCTTTTAAGCTAGCTTCCATATACTACGCTTTGCCTCGCGTAAATAGCACTTACTGCTTTTAAAACATGATATACCATGATTGTCTCAATCGGGAACATAATCACTGTCTTCAATAAGCGGGACATAAAGACAACCCGGAAATCCATATTGTATAAAACAGAAAGCCAGATTGGATTCAATATCATAGTAATCACCAAAGTCTGCACTACATTGGCCCAAATCACTCTTTTCCATGTGATAGGACGTTTATATAAAAACAAGCCAAAGATCATTCCCTGCAGGGCAGAGCTGATGGTAAAGCCCGGAAAGAAAGGACCTGTAGGATGAACCAGATATCCAAAGATATCCGACAACCCACCGACAAGGGCACCTACCACCGGTCCAAATAAAGAACCGGCTGCCGCAATAGGCAGAAACGCAAAGCGAAGTTCGATTACTTCCGTAATCGGTACTTTAAAAAATCCAAGAACAGTGGCACATGCCAGCAGCATAGCGCTAAAGCTGATTACTCTTACTTTTTTCATATAAAAAACCTCCTTTCGCAGTTCCTTTTACTACACAGGAGGTAATCTCTTCTTATGTAGCAGCGGGATGCGACCAAAGAACCGCAAATCTTTCGATTTTTCGTTTTATCGTCAACTCCCTGTACGATAAACACTTAACGCTCTTCGATCTACTCTGCACATCTATTTACACCTGTAAATTATCATTGTTTAAATACTTTGTCAATGCATATGCATATTAAAAAAGGGTTTGTGAAAACCCTTTTCAAATCCTTATTTAGCCTCAGCTAACATCTTTTTGAGTTCGCCGTTAAGATCCTTGAATACATTCTTCTTATCAAATTGATCCAAAGTATCCGCAATCAGGAATACTTCCTTGTCGGTTAACTCATCATTACCGGCAATATTTCTGAATTTGTTCAAAACGATATAATTGCGGATATCCTCTAAGCTGTCACCTGCTGCGATCATATTACCGACAATCGTGCTGCTCTTTGCGAACTTAATCAGTTCCTTGTTGATTAAATCATAAGAAAGCTTATCATTTTTGTCGGTATAATGCTCTGTGATTTTGGCAAGCGCATCTACATTTAATTCTGCAGGTTCTTCTGCCGGCTCATCTGTTTCTTCCACAAACATTTCTTTCGTTACCTTGATGCTGCCCTGTTTTTTGAAAGGCATGCCTCTTGTCAGATCCATAGCCTCAATAAATGCTTCCAAAGGATACTTATCCTTATCGGTATTTACCGTTGGTACGGCTTCTCCTGTCTTTTTGCTGATAGAGCCGATTCCGGGCTGTTTTACATCCGGGCGAACAATGATAATGCCCGTATCTCCGGCCTGCAGTTTCTGGCGGTAAGCGAAAGCCGGGATGGTAGTTAATTTAACTACATTTGTTCTAATCATAATTTTTTCCTCCATTTCCGAAAAATATGTATGTTTGTTACTTTCATTGTACTTTGTTTATTAAGAAAGTGAAATTGAAATGTTAAAAAAGAGGCTTCTTTAGGAAACCTCTACTCATCTTCTTCTGTTTTTTGTATTGTAACGCGAAGCTTTTCTACACGTCTTTCATCCATTGTCACAATTTCCACATGGATATTTTTATAGTCGAAACTGTCGCCCTCTTCCGGAAACTTATCCAGATATTCGATAGCCCAGCCTCCGACAGTATTGCTGTCAAAGTCAAAGGAATCGTGTTCCAAACCGACAAGCTCTCTGAAATCATCGATATTCATATCGCCATCGACCAGAATTACACCTTCATCGACAATTACAGCTTCTTCTTCCACTGTATCGGTTTCATCCCAGATCTCACCTACCAGCTCTTCCAGAACATCTTCCATAGTAACGACACCCAGCGTACCGCTGTATTCATCGGTAACGATCGCAAGATGCTGGCGGGAAGCTTTCATGGCTTCCATAACGATTGGAAGAGACATCGTACGATATACAAAACATGGCTTTAATGCCAATGATTCAATATCTGCGTTTTGATCATCGGCCCATGCCTTTAATAAATGATTCAGATGAACAACGCCGATAATATTATCGATACTCTCACGATAGATCGGAAGGCGGGAATGACTGCTTTCCATAACGGTACGTACAATTTCTTCGCGGTCATCATCTATATCAATAGCCTGCATGTCCACACGGGAAGTCATAACTTCTTCGGCAGATACATCGGAAAATTCAATAGCTGCCGTTACCAGTTCGGTGCGATCGGAATCCAATACGCCTTCATCCTCGGCTGTATTGATCATGGATTGAAGCTCTTCTACCGCTTCTCCTTCGCTGTCCTGTTCATTTTTAATGCCTCTTGTAAGCAGATTGACAAGCCCTACAAAGACAACATTGATTGGCTTAAATAAGTAGATTAAAAATTGAATCGTTCCGGAACATGCTTTCGCAACCTTGTTCGCTAATTTCTTACAGACAATCTTTGGAATCGATTCTCCGATAATGATGACAAGGATTGTCACAATTAAAGTACCTACCCAGTTTAACTGATCCGAGCCTGTCAACAAGATCACCAGCACCGTAGTCAAAGAAGAGGCTGCTGTATTTACCAGGTTATTTCCAACCAATATCGCACCTAAAGTGGTATCAAAATCCTGTGACAGCTTTAATGCTCTTTTCGCTGCGCGATCGCCGTTTTCTGCTTCATTTTCTAAGCGGACCGGGTTACAGGAAGAAAGTGACATCTCCGAGCCTGAGAAAAAAGCGGAAGCCAAAATACAGAAGGCAATTCCCAGAGTTGAAATAATAATATCCATTATTCCTTCACCTCTTTCTTAGGTTCTCTTACCTCAACACGAATTGATACGATTCGATTATGTGTAATCTCACTAACGGTAACCCGCAAATTATAGTAATCAAAAGAGTCACCGGCTTTTGGAATCTGGGTAAATTGTTCATATACCCAGGCTGCCATCAATAAATTAGTAAAACGCTCTTCATTTTGCGCTTCTTCCGGGTCTTTGAAGCCGATAAATTCGAAAGTATCCAATACCGTCTCATCTCCGTATACGATATAAACATTATGTGCAATCTCAACGATCGGATCGCGGATAACATCATCCTCATCCCAGATTTCACCAACGATTTCTTCTAAGATATCTTCCACGGTTACAATTCCAAGCGTTCCTCCGAAGCTGTCTGTAATAACCGCAATATTGAACTTCTTAGTTGTCATTTCATCGAGAATTTCATCAACCGGAGTACTGGAATGGAAGAAAGGTACCGGATCAACCATAGAGCGAACATCCGGTATGGCACGGGATTCGATATATTTCTTTAAAAACTTACGAATCTGCAGTACACCAATCACATTATCAATTGTCTTCTCATAGACAAGAATACGGCTGTGATTCGTATTTTTTACATAGGCCAGTATATCTTTAGGATCATCCTTAACATTAATGGCTGAAATATCAACACGCGGAGTTAATACGCTGGCTGCGGTAACATCCGCAAACTGAAGGGCCGAAGATATTAATTCTTCCTGCTGGTCATCGATGCTGCCCTCTTCTGCCATATCTTCGATAATATCGTAAAGTTCATCCTCGGTTACGGATAGTTCATCCTCGGATTTAAACAACTTGGCAAAGGTATTTCCAAACCAGGTCAAGAAACGGGAAAAAGGAAAACATATCTTCATTAGCACAATGAGAAGCCCGCTGCAGGCTAAGCTCATTTTTACACTGGCCTTTTTACCGATACTTTTCGGAAGCAGTTCTCCGATAAAAAACATCGCCAGAGTAAATATAAAAGTACTTAAGGTAACAGCACTTAATCCCCATTTACGCGTTACTAAAACGGTTGCCAGAGAAGCGGCTTCAATATGAGCTATATTTGTGCATATTAAAAGTGTTGTGATCGCATCATCAAAATGATCCAGGACATACAGCACCTTCACAGCCCTGTTATCCCCCTTTTCTGCCATCGTTTTGATCTTATTTCGCTGTACAGAAGCCAATGCGGTTTCTGTCAGCGCAAGATAAGCAGATGCGATAAACAACAAAACAATTACTATAATTGACAATCGACCATCATCATCCATTGTTCAGTAAATCTCCTTCTAAAACTCAATCTTATGTAATTTTTAATATATCATAGAATGCCCTTGTATTAAAGAACATCATTTTCTTGGCTGCCTGCTTTGAAACACGATTTTCTGCAAGGTGAAAAGCGCTGTGACA
Organism: Faecalicoccus sp.; assembly: GCA_017941505.1. Next base: position 7,035 of record JAGAWH010000066.1, read on the forward strand.
AAGAATGTCATAACGCATGTAAGTACCATAACCACCATGGAATTGGAGCAGAATATTGCCGAGAACAATAATGCGAGTGCATAGATTCCCAAATAAATATACATCATGCGGATCGATAGATTCATTTTCCGCTTATTGTAGATGGTTAAGGCAAGGATGCCTCCAAAATACAGCAGTAATCCGGTATACAGTACGATAACCCCAAAAAACGGGGATACACTTTCATGAATCATATAATTAAATACAAGCGTAATAAGAGCTGCTCCAATCCAGCTCAATGTATGGAAATTATATAGATTGAACGGTGCTTTTAACACTTTATTAAAATCCAGCAGTCCATCCTGTTCCAAAACATAAAACCAAATCATGGTCAGATAAATGATGAATAACGGAATTGATGCTGAGGTAAAGGATTGTGCTGTAAAGTAGTCCAAAAGAGAGACAATTCCCATTCCGATCATCAGAATTGAAATGCGTCCCGTCCGTTCCAAGACCGGCTCTACACTGCTAAAAGGCAGCATTTGGTATCGTTTATACAAAGATGAAACCGTAGGCGGTATGCAGATAGAAAGAGCGGCACAGATGATTCCAAACCGATACGGAAACATCAACGACACAAACATGAAGACAGTGCATACTGCCATCACTCCCATATGTCCGGGAAGGATATGGCCATCTTTATGATGAACAAAAAATTCAAATCCATACTGTACGATAAATACAAGCGATAAAATGCCAAGAATCGTGACAATCGGATAGAAATCTTCGTTCCAATCCCCATTCATAGCCCCCATGCAGCACAGCATCAGAAATCCGGATACTGCCTTGCAGATGATACGCAATACAGAATCACTTCCATACCGTTCATCAATCGTAATTTGATAAGTTCTGAAAGCTAAAATGATCAACATCAGAAAAATATACGAAAACATCGCAAATGGGCCGATGATACCATTTGTTAAATCCCCCAGCATGATAGAAGAGTGCATTAGAGCATACACATAAATAATATCCATAAAGATTTCAATAAATCGACTTTGTTGAATTTTGCTCATAATATCATCTCCACAATAAAAACCATCTAAATAGTAACATAAAACAATTCAGAAATAAAAAGATACTCAAAGTAAACTGGTACCCAAGGAGTGGACAGGTGCTTGACAGTGCCTGGGCACCCTCTTGGGTGCTTTTTTGTTTGTAACCATGGCAAAAAGATTTACAGAAGTGCAGATGATTGAATTAAGGAAGAACCCAAATGTTAAGTACGTTCGTGCCAACAGACTGTCATTTACCTTTGAGTTCCGATGTCAGATGTATGAGGCATGGATCAAAGATCCATCTGTTTCTACAATTCGTAAGTATCTGTCAGAGTCTGACTTTGATACACGCATTCTTGGAAAAGATTTTATCAACCATCTCAACTACAGATTCAAAAAGGATGGTCATCCATCCAGGGGCAGGAACAAAACTTTCGGAGCCAATTCTCTTAATTTCAAAACGAATGTCTCTGACAATGAGCATCTGGTCGGCACAGGAAAGTTTATTCAAAGTAGAAAAGGAATCGCGTTTTCACCATCATTTATCGAAGAACTCTATGATAAATATCCTGAACAGTCCATAGAAGAAGGCATCATAGCTGCCGGTCTCGACCCGGAGATGATCGGCTATCAAAGGATATATGCACTTAAGAAAAGGTTTGACGGGAAAGTTCCTTCCAGGGAATCCGTCAGTTATGCAGACGAGCTCCGAGAGAAATATAGGGAGCATCCGTATATTGATAAAGTGACGTTAAAACAGTTCCGGCTGTCCAGGTCGTTTTACGCGCATGCCTATCCTCTCAGAGAGCTCCATATCAATGAGATCCTGCGTACCTTCGAGATCGATCCGGAAGATATTCCTATATCGGTCCGCAATCAGCTGGGATACCGGCTGAGGCGCAGAGATAAGATGAGTCTGATGGAACTTCCACCAGCCACGCCGCAGACGATCCGCATCCAGCGCAACATCGTAAAGATCATGGAGGATATGGTCGATGAAGGCTTCCGGATGCTCGGTGAATTAAAGAAGGAGATGAAACACGCACATAAGAAGAAGCTGTGTCAGTGGATACGCTCGCTGCCAAAGGAACACGGATATACCGTGACAGGGATACTGTCCCTGGTCGGTATATCTTCAAGCAGCTACTACTCCATACTTTCCAGCGAAAGCTATGGAAAACGGCA
>JAGAWH010000067.1 GCA_017941505.1 Faecalicoccus sp.
ACCGATTCAGCATATGATGACAATGATCATGATGATGGATATGATGATGTCGACTACGATGATGGATACGATGACTAAGAATATAGCTTAACAATCAGTCCCCTCTGGATGATAAAACCCCGCCTGAATAAAATATCAGGCGGGATATTTTTTATACCACAACATGAATTTCTTTGATTTTAAAATAGATATTTGGATATTGTGTATGATTTCAATTATTAAAGGAGCTTTAATCGGCACATGTTTATTAGGGGCAGGGATTGCGGTCGGCCAGGTCTCACAAACAGTAATGACGCCTCAAATTGCTCAGACTACATCAAATAACGGTCAATCCATTTCGTTAGACCAGGCAAAAGAAATTGCCCTCAACAATGCCGGATTTACCGAAAGCGATGTTACATTCATTAGATCCTATACAGAATTTGACGACGGTTTCACAAAGATTAACGTGAAATTTTATCACGGTACAACCGAATACGAATATGAAATCGACCTGGTATCCGGAGCCATTCTGGAATCCAATGTTGACCCGTTATTCGGTGACTAATTTATAAATTCATGCCTGTCTTAAGACAGGTTTTCTTTTGCCATGAAAAAGGGAGCAATTGCCTGCTCCTTTTTATTCAGCTTCTAAATATTTTTCAATTCCGGTAAGTTTACCGATACGAAGAATCTCTTCTTCTTTAAACAACAATGTTTCAAGTGCCTGCAGATCATGAATTGAAATAAAATCATATTCTGCCCGCTTCAACATCAGATCAACCTGCTGGAGGGCATTTTTGTGCTGGTTCCATGCCTTCTCGCTGCCAAATTCCTTTTCAACAAATTTTGCGATATTTGCCTCATCCAAATGTTGAAGGAAAGATTGTATGGTGGTTGTCTGTATCATTCCTAAATCAATTCCCAGGATATCTTTATACAAAGGATAATGATAATTTCTAAGTAATGTCAAAACCGCCTTGGCATAGAACAATACAGAGGCGGAAAAGTCTTCTTCCGGTGTATCCTCATAATAATCTTCAAAATCTACTGCAGCTTCGATCTGATCTAAGGCAGCTTCTGGAAGATGTTCATACTCTTTCGCATCAATACCTAATGTTTCGTAGAAGGTTGATTCTTCCTCTTGGGCTTCTTCCGGCGGTGCCGGTGGAGTCGGAAAATCCATTCCTTCCATCATATTTTGCGCATATTGATCCAGCTGCGCTTTTTCTTCATCACTCATATTGTCGAATATTCTTCCTAATGCGGAAAAATCAATATCACTGAATTTCATAAATACACTCCTTCATTTTCCATGGATCCTCTTCACAGGGTACATCCAATCCCAGTTGGGATAATAATCTCTGTAAATCCATCATATCATTAGATTTCCGGATTGAAAAATCATCTAATAAAAAATGATCTTTAGGGCTGATATAAACATTTTCCATACAGATATGTCCATGATGGCATCCTGCATTTAATCCTTCCATTAAAGCATCGCATAGATCCAAGCCTAATTTGATAAGCTCTGCCTTTGTCATATCATGCACTTTTCGGTATTCTTCCAAAGTCACCATCTTATCCTTAAGTATCTTGATTCGCCATCCGGTACCCCCCGGAATCTTAGAGACCTCAAATTCATCATGTTTAAAGATATGCGAATCCTCTTTTATATAGGCAAAACGTTCCAGCTGCTTAGTGATACGGTCAGCCTCTTTTTTATAATGTTCTTCAATGGATGCCATATTCATATCCTTCATCAACAGATCAAAGATATCCGATTGATTGACAGGAATATCAATGATCTTTACTACCTGTACATCATTGCCTAATACTTCAAAAGTAGAATCCCCCAGCTTTCGAATACATTTATATTTACGAAAAACATCTTCTCCAAATGCGATTTCCATATTAATTTCCTTTCAACATCTCCGGAATGACCTTCTTCTTTACATAGACGGAACATCCAAAACATAACAGAATCTGTACAAAGCTGGAAGCCGGGGTCGCAAGTCCAATGCGGAACAAAGATACCGGCTCAATTCCTGCCATGATATAGGATACCGGAATACGCACTAAAAAGGCTCCGATGATTCCCTGAATCATCACAAATTTAGTAAGACCAAAGCCATTAAAATATCCGATGAAACAGAACAGTAAAGATACTAAGATCGTATCGATGGCATAGGCCTTTAAGTATTCAGAGGCCGCTTGTATAACAGCTGTATCATTGGTAAAAAAGCCATTTAATAAGGAACCGTGGAAGAAAGCCAAATAGGCCAATATAAAGCCAAACACAAGTGAGGTCGAAATCGCATATGTAAGACCTTTTTGGGCTCTGTCAAACTGCAGAGCTCCTACATTTTGCGAGGTAAAGGCAGCAACTGATTGTGAGAATGCCATCGGCACCAACATGATAAATGCACATACCTTTTCCGCTACACCGATACCGGCGGACACGGTTAATCCTAAGTTATTGACAATCGCAAGAATCACCATAAAAGAAAGTCCTACTAAAAAGTCCTGAATGGCAATCGGTGCACCGATGGATGTGATCCGTTTCATGATAGAACCATTGGCCTGAATATCCGATTTATGGAAGTCAAAGGGCAGCTTTCGATGTGCAATAAACACCAGTGACAACAATACACTGATAAGTTGGGCTCCTACTGTTGCCAGAGCTGCTCCGGCTGCTCCCATATTTAAACCTGCCACTAACGCTAAATCGCCGAAGATATTAACAACCGAGGCAATCGCAACGGTAATCAACGGTGTTGTTGAATCCCCGATACCTCTAAAGATACTGCCGATCAAATTATAGGCTACGATCACAAAGGTTCCGGCTCCGCATATTCTTACATACTGTACCGTTTTATCAAAAGCTTCCACAGGTGCATTCATCAATGTAGATATCGGTGATGCCAATAAAAACAGAAATAAGCTTAAACAAACCGCAATGCCCGCAAACAGGACAATACCGGCACCGATGGTTTTTCCGGCTTCTTTTCCCTTGCCCATGCCAATCTGCTGACCGAGAAGAATCGTAGCTCCGGTTGAAAAGCTGGCCGCTACGCTGGTAAATGTCATCATGATCTGCGAACCGGTCGACACCCCGGATACATCAGCCGAAGTGGCAAACTTTCCGACAATCATCAAGTCAATGGCACCATACATCGTCTGCAGCAATAATGCCAGAATCACAGGTCCTGTAAAACGCATTAAAGGTCCGAAAATCTTACCTTTTGTGAAATTTTGTTCGTTCATTCCATCACTCCCTGCCCTTTATTGTATGAGCTCTTAGAATACCCGTCAAACAAAAGCCTTGATTTTTAAATACTTCAATGCCATATTTCTAATATCAGAAATTAGGTGATAATATGGAAAACCGCTTTGAAAGAACAGAGCTCTTATTAGGAAAAGACGCAATGGATATATTAGAAAAATCCCATATTGCGATATTTGGCATCGGCGGTGTGGGAGGCTATGTCTGTGAAGCCCTGGCAAGATCGGGTGTCGGTCATTTTGATTTGATCGATAACGATACTGTTTCAATTACCAATATCAACAGACAGATCATTGCCCTGGATTCCACCGTGGGCAAAGCTAAAACCGAAGTGATGAAAGAAAGAATCCTTCAAATCAATCCAAATGCGGTTGTAGAAATTCATAACTGTTTCTATTTACCGGATACAAGAGACAAGTTCGATTTCACAAAATACGACTATGTCGTTGATGCCGTAGATACCGTAACGGCCAAGCTTGATATCATTATGGCTTGCGACCAATATCACATTCCGATCATCAGCGCGATGGGAGCCGGTAATAAATTAAATCCGGCAGATATGGAAGTGGCTGATATTTATCAAACTTCCATGTGTCCCCTTGCCAAGGTTATGCGTCGTGAACTTAAAAAAAGAGGCATCAAGAGGTTGAAGGTTGTCTACTCCAAAGAAAAACCTTTGGTTCCTGCATCTAACGGTGAGAAAAAAGGCAATGCCCCGGTTCCGGGCAGTGTATCCTTTGTACCCAGCGTAACCGGACTGATCATGGCATCGGAAGTTATTAAAGATTTAATTTTATAATGATGTCCTTTCCGATATAATAAAAATAACCAAAATTTAGGAGGAATAAACCATGGGAAAATTAAGTGGTAAGACTGCCGTTGTGACAGGTGCTTCCAGCGGTATGGGCAAAGAAATCGTTACATTGTTTGCCAAAGAAGGCGCTAATGTCGTAGCAGTCGCAAGAAGAAAAGAAAGATTAGAGCAGCTGGCAGCTGACTTAGCCGGTGAAGAAGGAAAAGTTGCCGTATATCCGGGTGACATCTCATCTCAAGAAGTCAACGAAGGCATGATTGATTTTGCGGTTGAAAAGTTTGGAAAATTAGACATTCTTGTCAACAATGCCGGTATCATGGACAACATGGCAGGTGTTGGTGAATTCTTAAATGAAAAATTAGATTCTGTATTTGCGGTTAATGTGTTCGGACCTTTCTATGCAACAAGAAAAGCCGTTCAAACATTTAAAGCGCAGGGTACTCCGGGATCCATTATTCATATCGCATCCGAAGGTGCTAAGAAAACTTGTGCCGGTGCCGTATATTGTGCATCCAAGGCAGCTGTTGTTTCCCTTTCTCAAAATACAGCCTACATGTATAAAGGCGACAACATCCGTTCTAATGCGATCATTGCCGGTGGTTTCGCAACTGAAATTGCCAACGCAATGGGCATGCCGGATATGGAATCTTATGGCAAATTACAGCCAAACCTGGCAACAGCTCCGGCTCCGGGTCAGCCAATCGAAATCGCAAGAGCCTGCTTGTTCCTTGCCAGCGATGATGCCGCTTATGTAAGTGGTGCAGAGCTTGCCGTCGACGGCGGCTGGTGCGCAGCTTAATCAAGAAAAAAAATGTGGAAAGATTTAAATCTTTCCACGCTTTTTTTATCGAACCAAGCTTGCCTGTAAACGGCGTGCATTCTGTGTTAAAACACTTTCGTAAAGGTTACATCCCTTGGCATATTGATACATAGTATCAAGATCTACCTTATCACGATATAAGAAGCCTTTCACACGATTTGCCATTTCCTTTAAATGATTCTTTACCGATTCACTCTTTACCAGGTTTTCGTTTACCATATATTTGCGGTTCATCTTTTCATCCGCTTCCATGGCCCATGAGCGGGCAGCTTTGGCGAACAAGCTCATGATCATGTCACGCTCCTTAGAAGATTTAGACTCAGACATCATTTCTGCGTACTGTTCAATCTCCTTTTTATATACCTCCGTAATCTTTTCTTCTTTTGCGCCATAGAAGTCTGCATAGTACTCCATGATCGCATGTAAATTACGAATCCATTCTTTTTTATTCATAAGTTTTACCTCCCGAAAACAAGTAATTTGTTTTCACAAGAAGTATATTAATCCTTTTTCTGATTTTGTAAAGAAAAAAATGTAAATATTTTCAGAAAATATGTTGAAATCTGTTACATTTAAATAAAAAGAGGACTAAATATCCCCTTTTCTTAGTATTTCAATGACTTGATATAAATCTTTTACGATTATTTTGGCTTCTTTTTTCTGTTTATCCGTCGGTGGAATGAGATCCGGAATCATTATGCAGTCCACTCCGGCTCTGTAAGCTGCCTCTACTCCGACAACAGAATCCTCTAAAATGAGTGCATCTTTGGCATCGATTCCTGCCTTTTTCAATGTAGTTAAGTAGATTTCCGGGTCCGGTTTTCGAATATGAACCTCATCCCCACACACCATCACATCAAATCGTCCGTTGATATGAACCTTTTCAAAACGATGAAGCGTATCCTTACGATTGGTTGCCGTTGCCACCGCCTTTGAGGTCTTCATTTCATCGAGAAAATCCAATAGCTCATATAAGCCCGGCTTTACTTCTAAATAATTTTCAATGCGGTCCGGTCCGATCTGACGAACCTTTTCTAGGAACAGATCTGCCTTTTCTTTGCCGAAATCCTTTTCTAAAACCCGGCTGACATCTTTGCCGGTTGTACCGACAATTTTAAGAAATTCGGAATATCCATCCAGCCCCATCTCTTTGCCAACAATATCCCAGGTAATCTGCCACTGGTGTTCGGTATCCAGTATTAACCCGTCTACATCAAATATCACTAATTTTTTCATTCGTTATTTACTCCCCACAACATAGCTCCGGTCAACATGAATTCATTAATTTCCCGAACAATCTTAATATCCGGAATATTGATATCTCTAAACGTTTTGTGTAAGACATTTAATACGTCTTCTTCACTTGGAATCATATCGGTATGGATCATCAAAGCTTCCGGACCGATGATGGCGATGATCGCCTTCAGGTTCGGTGCCATGAATTCCATCATGCCTTCCGGTGTCTTAATCATATTTTCCGGCTTATCTTCCAGCTTATATAAATCGGTCATAAAGAACATTTCACCGGCAATTCCGTTAAGGCCATGAACCACCTGACCATTGATAATAATACCGGCAGAACCGGTCGCAAAGCCATGCGGCTGGAAATAGTACACAATATTTTCATATTGATTCTGCAGTGAATATATACCGTAAACCGTAGCGTTCATATCATTGATCAAGGTAATCGGAAGCTTGTATTTATTCTCCAGATAACCCTTTACATCCTTATGTTCTTTAGTGAACAAAGGATAATAGTAGTCATCCTCGGCAACCGTTCCCGGAATCGCCAATACAATTTCTTCAATCTCAGGATGTATGACTTCCATCGTATCGATGATATCTTCGATATCACGAATAGAATTCACCTTTTTGATGATTTTAGCGTTTTCTATAATATCCCCATTTTTATAGTAGCGGTAAATCAGTTCACATTTATCTGCAGAGTTAATCAAAGCGACTACCAGGATCTTGCGGTTATTGTGGAAAGATTTCTCCAGTTTTTCGGATTTAGTCGGCTCCTTCTTTTTTGCGGATTCAATTTCCGTTCGAACAAAATCCAACATTTTACCCGGGTCAAATTTTGCGAAGATCGCATTGGGAATCATGCGAACCACTTTATCCGAAAGAACGGCAGAAATTTTATCAAATTCATAGGCAATCTGCGGTGCTAAAAAGACACCGTCATAGATAAAGCCCTGCTCATATACATTCATATAGGAAACTGCTGAAAATTCATAAGGAATTCCTAAAGTCTTTGCGGTATCGTTCAGCTTCTTGGCAAAGAACCCGGTTGTTAATCCCCCGCTGCAACAAAGTAAGATCTTTGTCGTGGAATCTGCATTTTGAAAGGCGATCAATTCGGAAATCATATCGTTGATTAATTCCTTTCCATGATCAAAATCATTCATTTCAAAATGCATATAATATATATTTTTATCGGAATTTTTCTCCGTGATCATGAGTTCCATCAATCCCATAGGATAGAATATGATCTCCCCCTTAGCCTTAGCTGTATCCAGTATAAATTTATCTTCCGATACTTCTGTTAATTGATATTCATTTCGTGTCTGTAATCGAATCCATTCTCTCAACTGAGAAATGACTGTTTGATCACCATATTGTTCCATATTCCATACCCCTCTCCAAAATTGATTTATTAAAACGATTGACTGCCTTTTCTCTTTCGATCAATCGAAACAATCCCAAAAGCTGAAATAAATTGGGCAGCAGTCCACAACAGGATATCATTTTCAACACCGGTTTTCGGTGTTGAAACATTAGAATTTAAATTCTTTACAGATGAATTGGTTTCTATTTGCTCATCAATGATCGTAAAATTCATTTCAACATTGCTGAAAAGGCCTGTATCATTGGACAGTAACAGCTTTACTGTATGTTGACCTGCTTGAAGTGTTCTTAGAAAATCAGCCATCAAAGTGATTCCATCGCTGTTCACTTGATAATGATTGGCATCGATTATCTGTCCATCTACCATGACTCCCACCAAAACAGCTTCCATGTCGGCATCCGCCTTTAATTCCATACCGGATGCTTCCCCTTTATGCCACCAATATGTTTGCCCGTCATTTAAGAAATGATAGGAAGTAACGATATTTGTATCTACATACAGGACTTGGGATGCAGCTGTTTGGTTTTCAGTACCCAGCTCATACAATGTTCTTTTAACGGTAGCATTCGATTCTTTTAAATCGGTCCACTCAATCACGGTATAGCGCTGCTTACCTCCGATATTGTTGGTGATATATCCGGCATGACCATAGGTAAAGCTTAAGGTCTGCGTTTGTTTGGCAGCAGCTTCATCGATATCTTTCAGGTCATAACTTACCGTACTTGTGATTTCATCACCCGGCAAAAGTAACATTTCACTTTCTCTTTTTGAATGATCATGTCCAAACAGGAAGGTAATATTGACTCCAAGATCGGAATATTTATTTAATAAGGCTACCATTTCATTGGACCTGTCAATATTATATTGTTCTTTGCCTGACCAATTATCTAAGACATGAAGTCCGGCATGGGCCGCAACAACGACAAGCTCACCGCCATAGCTGCTTCGAAGTTCCTCTAAAAAATGTTCAAGATTTGGCAGAATATTTTCATAGGAATAACCGGTATTGGTCAATAAATTTTCATAATTAATGCCATATACAATTAGATTTTCCATGCCTGTGCTTGAACCTTTATTTTGTTCCGAATTCAAAACTCTGCCATCAAAAATCACACCGGCTCCATCATAATCAGATTCTACTCCAAGATTGTTTTTGATGTTTTCATCTCTTGCGGCTGCTCCGTTTTCATGGTTACCCGATACAAATACCGTATCGATACCGCCGGATTGTGCTTCAAGACGCGAAATTAAGATATCCTTTGTCTTTGAATAATTCTCACTTCCGACATCACCCGACATCCAATGATTGTTGCCCCAGTCACCGGTACATACAATCAAACCCGGTATGAGACCTTCATTATCTAAATTCATCATATTATTAATGGCTTTGCCGATATTGGAAAATGTCTCATGAACATCGGAAAACACCAATAATTCCTGATTATTGACCCCATTACATACGATAAAGTTCACGGACATGGATTGATTGGATACCGTACTTACCGTTGTGTTTCCATCCTCATCTACTGCTTCCACATCCATACTTACAGCGCAATAAACAGGATGAACTCCATATTCTGTTAAGTTATTTAAATCCTCAGCTGTATATGTATCGGTAATTTCTTCCACTTGAGATGCAGCTTTAACATGTGATGTAACGATATTTCCATCCACATACCATGTAAATGTGATATCGCCTCCGACTGCACCTTCCGGCAGTTTGGCAGAGCAATTATAAACAGGTGTTTGATAATCACTTCCTGTCAAAACATAGGGTGATACATCGGGATGCTCCACAATCTGAGGAGCTGTTTGATCCGTATCTTTTATTTCACTGTTACTTTTGGGTCTTTGCGGAGGAGAATTATGTTCTGAATTCGTATCGTTTAAAGAATTGTCAGTTTCCTGAATCGTGGACATATTGACAGTTTCTTCGGTTTCCTGAACTGTAATATCCGCAATAATGTTTGATGGATCATTTTCACATTCTTCCGTTTGCTGAACAACCGGTTCACTGATTTGCGATGCTTCGACAACTGCTTCAACACCCACAAATGAGAATGCCATCCACATAGCTGCAACATATGTAACGAATCTTTTATTTCCCATTTTGAATTTTCCTCCATTTACACAATATCGGTTTTTAGACCAAAATAAAAGCCCAAAAGGGCTAATATTTTTTATCACCATATTGAAGAATATGAAATCCATCTTCATCCCCTTCAATAATCGTTACGGAACAGTTTCCGATTAAATCCCCGGTATGAATACCGCATGTGATGAAGTAAGGATCGATTCTTTCAAGCACATGGCGGATAATACTGCCGTGTGATACGATCAAAACATTGGAATCCGGATATTGATCCATGATTCCCTTCATCGTATGAAAGAATCGGTCGGTGGCATCCTTTTTATTTTCCCCGTTACAGAAGGCATATCCCTCCGGGTGCTCTTTACGAATGGATACCCAGTCGATTTCATCCTGGCGCTCGGCCTCTAAATCCCCATAGAACAATTCCTTAAAACCTTTTTTCTGGGTAATAGGTATATCTCTTTGACCAATCATGATCCGCAGGGTATCATAAGCTCTTTCCTGTGTGGAAGAATACGCATGATCAAATTCAATATTCTTTAATCGATTACCGGCCTCTTTTGCCTGGCTTTCCCCTTTTTCCGTTAAAGGAGAATCCACCCATCCCTGTACCATTTTCTTGGTGTTGAATAATGTTTCTCCATGCCGAACGATATAAAAAACTGTCATTTTTATTCCTCTTTGATTAACTGTCCAAACATTCTCGGGCAAATCGTACTTTGAGCGGTTCGATAAAGAACATCAATAGCGCCGCTGTTTTGCAGGTAGCCTTTTACCATTGTAGTAAACCAGCCCTCGGTTGTGACTTTACCCAGCGTAGATAATAATACCTCACTTCCCGGTAATTCATCCATACGAATTTCAATTTTATCCGGTACTGCATCGTCATCATGATCATAGAAATAGATATTGAAAATGCGCATCGTAGCCTCTTCCGGGAAGACAATCTCATTACGCAATACAAAGCGGTCATATTCATCAGTGGTTGCGATGGTATGCATTTTGACGATATATTCTTCCCCGTGTAATGAAATCGTATTTAAGGAATATGTATTGCCAAAACTGCACTTCAAAGAATGCACTTCTTCGCCTTCCACAATTTCAATGGTGAAAGAGCCATCTTTTGTATCTTTAAAACCGATTTTTGAGATCCCATCGGTAAAGTTATTGTGCATGACCTGCGCCATTAAAGGAAAAATGCCAACACCCTTTATATCTAAATCGTAGTAAACATCATTCAAGTTATTCAGCCATTTAAACTGTGTTCGGCTGCGGTCAATTTCCCGCTTCTGCCGCCATTGTTCACGAAGTAAAAACGGCCAGAAAGTATTTCCGGACTGCGAGTTTTCAAATGCCCTTAATTTCGATGTATCCCCGCTTCCTGATAATGGCGTATCGCTAATGGTGATGTTTGTCATCGCATCGGTTATGATGCGATGCATTTCACCCTTTTGGAAGATTTCGCTGTTACCGGCATTGGTAACCACCACCATATCAATATCTTTATAACAGTAAACGTTCTGTCCTAACATACCGTTAAAGGCAAAGGCCCCCGGACGCTCGGAATTGATCCAAATATGCAGACCGTATTGCGGACTTTTTTCCAAACCGGTCTCAATTTGCGGATAGGTGGATTCCTCCACCCAGGTTTTCGGAATGATCTGTTTATTGTTCCACATACCTTCCTGCAAATATAAAACACCCAGCTTTGCCATATCTTCAATCCGCATAAAAAGACCCCAGCCGCCTTTGGTGATGCCTTCCGGACTGGTTTCCCAGAAAATTCGGGAAATACCCAATGGCTTAAATAAGTGTTCTTTTAAATAATCAAACATCGTGATACCGGTAATCCGGGTCACAATGGCTGACAACATATACGAATTCATGGAATTATAGTCAAACTGCGTTCCCGGTACAAAGTTCTGATTGGATTCGATAAAGCTCTGGATCCAATTATCCCCGGAGATTGCTCCTGTCTCATTAAAAGCTGCTCCCGATGACATAGTTAAAAGATCCCATACCGTAATATCTTTTTTTAACAGCGTATTGAAGTTCATCATCGTATATCTTTCCGGAAAAATATCCCGTAAAGTATCCGATGTCTTTAATTTTCCTTCATGTACCAATAGGCCGATTGCCATACCGGTAATACTTTTACACATAGAATGGGTCACATGCCATAAATCCAGATCATATGGTGTATAGCCAACTTCGGCAATGACCTTCCCGTGCCTCAACATCATGAACTTTTGAATCTGTGCTTTTGTACTGGCAGCCAGCTTTTCCTCCAATGAAAGAACTTCCCCACTTAATATACCAACCGATTCCGGAGTGCATCTTTCCAATTTGGTTTCATCAATGCTCTCTTCAGGGAATGCCGGTTTTTGCGGTGTAAAGGTGGTACGGCTGATGCCTTCGGTTTGATGTGTCATCAATTTAGCCATCATTTCGCCAACATAAAATTCCCAGTTTGCCATGATATCACTTCCTTTTCGCAATACTATACCACGCTAAAATCGATTTTCAACCGAAGTTTTCATTATCCTATTGACAATTATATCGGCTTCCGATATATTATGAGTAGATATATCGAGCTCCGATATATCGGGCGACAATACAGGAGGATATCATATGGCAGAAACAATTGTCTTAACTGAGGCAACCTATTATATCTTATTAGCTTTATATCAACCCCGGCATGGATACGGCATTATGCAGCAGGTAGAAGAATTATCAAACGGAAGAGTTAAGCTGGCAGCAGGAACGCTCTATGGTGCCTTAAATACGATGGTTGATAAAAAATGGATCATTCAGCTTCCCGTGGTTGACGGAAGCCGGAAAAAGAATTACCAAATCACTCCCGAAGGATTGATTGTATTGAAAAATGAAGTAGAACGATTAAGAGAGCTTGTCAAAAACGGGTATGAAATATTAGGAGGATCATAAACATGGCAGAAAGAAAGACAATGCATAGATGGTATTGGGTATGGGATTTTGAAAAAGAAGAACAATGGTTAAATGAAATGGCAGCTGAAGGCTGGTCGCTGGTGGATGTAGGATATTGCACATATACATTTGAAAAAACCGAACCGAATATGTACTGCATCCGCTTAGAGATGCGTAAAGCAGATGATGATTATATTTCTTTTATGGAAGATACCGGTGCTGAATATATCGGCAGAGTTCTTCAATGGCTCTACTTCCGTAAAAAGAGTGAACTTGGACAGTTTGATCTATTCTCGGATATCGATTCAAAGATCACCCATCTGCAGGGAATCTATCGTATGGTTATGACACTTGGAATGCTCAATCTTGTGATAGGTACACTGAATGCGATGGTAGAAGGAAATGGATTGATCCGTACAATGAATTTACTGGTGGCAACACTTCTTATGTATGGTGCCGGACGATTAAAAGGAAAAATTGAATATTTGGAAAAAGAAAGACAGATACATGAATAGTAAGACCAGGCATTTAACGCAAATGCCTGGTCTTTTTTGAAGATTGAAATGTCTCTAACCCAATCAAAATAATCAACACAAATCCGACAAATCCGCTTGCCGCTTCCATGATAAGCGTAAAGGAACTGAATGGATTGCCAAACGTTCCTAACATCGATCTTTCAAGCGACAACATGGCACCGATAGCGCTGACAAGAGATATATTTCTTAGTACCGCAATCCTGCGATTATGGGATTGGTGTGCACGTATCGATTCAATCACCGCATGGATAATCAAATAAAAGGTATAGGCTGCCATCACAATCATCACAATTTAATGGATATTGATTGTTTCTTTTTTCCACGATACTTAAGGTAACAACACCTGCAATTACGATCGACAACATCATTATGCCAAGTCCGCAGATCCTGATGGTTGGTCGGATACTTTTTCTATCTGCCTTAATGATGGATGCGCGCATGAGTGACAAGGCCAGATAGTATACAAACATCGTAAAAAACCAATAAGAATGATATACAATCGCCAAAATCCCATTATATAAGGAATAAATCAAATTCCATCCCATGTTGATGAAAGAAATCCAAAGTACGCGAAAATTTTTATCTTTCTTCAGCTCTTGCAGCCATTGATTCATTTCGGTTCTTTACCTAACGCAAAGGTCTGCATCATCTCTGCTGTCAACGATAATAAATTATCCGGGTCTACCTTAATATCTTCTCTTTTTACCCAGCCTGCCTTAGAGAGTTCATCGGTATCTAATACAATCTCATCTGAACCATCGACATCGCAATAGAATCCAAACAACATGTTGGAATCAAAACCCCATGGCTGGGATTTATAGTAGCGGATATTCTTAACATGTAAGCCAACCTCTTCCATCACTTCACGGCGTACGGTTGCCTCTGCGCTTTCTCCGATTTCACAGAAACCGGCTAAAAGTGCTCTTCCGGTAAATTCCCTGCCCGCATAGCGTGACATCAAAATGGAATCACCATTGGTGACACCCATAATTACCGCAGGCGCAATGGTTGGGAAAACCATATTGCCGCAATTCGGACAGATCATCACTCTTTCCTTCGTTCCTTTTTTCATCGGTGTGGCACAGGCACCGCAATAGCGGTTTCTTCGATTCCAGCTGTATAAATGGAATCCCGTCATCCCCGCAAAACATAAATCCTGAGGATTACACATACGTAAAACTCGCATTTTTTTCTTTACATATCCTTCGGGAATCGAACCTTCTCCTAAGAAAAAGGCTCTGTCATCTAAAGAGAACAAATACTGGAGCTCACCTTCAAATTCATCTACATGAACAAAGTCCACTTCATCGCTGTCTTTTACGACAATATCTTTATTATCATAAATCAGAACATAATCTTTATCTCTTGGTTCTATATGCACATATTCGTTATGAAAAATCGTCGGTTCTATATCTTGTATCATATCAGCTTCCTCATTTCTTCCTTTTTTATTATATCGATAAAAAAAGAACACTTTCAACATTTCTGACTGTGATACACTCTAGATATGAAGATTCAATATTTAGAAGTCAATCATCCCATCGACATCGATCTACGTGACACCTTTGCGGTCATTGTCAAAGGCACTCTTCCCTATTTAGATTACAAATGGATCCTGGATATAAGAGAAAAATGTATTCAAAATCATGTCGTTTTTATCTTTGAAAGCACCGGAGAAATCTTTATTAAAGATCATGTACGCTATACCTTAGATGCAGCTACTGCCAAAGCGCAGGCACGTAAAGCAGGCATTGATGTATTTTATCACGATCAGCTCTTTGAAAGATTATCTAAATCATCCTTCCGCTGTCGCTTTCAGCTCAATCAAAAGGATATTGACTATATCAACAATAAAGGATGGGATACGATTTATCGCCATGCCGAAGAAATGATCGAGTCCCGCTTAGCGCCCAAATTTATTGACAACGATGGAAAACAGACACCGATGAAAGGTCACCCTGTCTTTATCGCCCAGCATGCCACAGCCACCTGCTGCAGAGGATGTCTATATAAATGGCATCATATTTCAAAAGACAAAACACTGAATGATTGGGAAACGCATTATGTGGTATCTGTTATCATGGAGTACATTCTGAAACAATATATTGAGAAACAAATTGAATATACGTAAAATAGATGCGGGAGGGAATTTTATGGCTTTAAGTCTTTCTTTAGCCACACAAATCTGCGCATTATTTATCATTATCGCAGTTGGCTATATTTTAATTAAAACGAATCTTTGTCAGATCGAACACTCCAAAATGTTGTCGCTGATTGTACTGTATGTCAGTACACCGTGCGCCATTATCAATGCGTTTCAGATCGATCTAACACCGGAAAGAGTACAGGGATTTATCGTATCGATCGTTGCGGCATTTGCGGCAAATATCTCATTTATTCTTCTGGCCAATGTGCTCTCACCGATCTTTCATTTCAATGATGTGGAAAAGGCATCGGTTATTTACTCCAATGCGGGTAATTTGATCATTCCTCTTGTCAGTATCGTTTTAGGTGAAGAGATGGTCTTCTATTGTTCCGGATATATGTTGGTACAGACCGTATTGTTGTGGACACATTGTAACTTCTTGATCAGCGGAGAGAAAAATTTCGACATTAAAAAGATACTGAAGAACATAAACGTAATCGCAATCTTTGTGGGCATGTTGTTTTTCTTCACAGGCATTCAGCTTCCGACTGTCATTGCCAGTGCCGTTAACTCCATGGCTGCTCTGATTGGTCCGTTATCCATGTTTGTGGTTGGTATGTTACTTTCACAGATGGACTTAAAAAAGGTAATCCTCGATAAAAGAGCTTACCTTGTCTGCTTCATCCGCTTGATTTTCATGTCGCTGATCATGGCTGTTCTATATATTATCGCAACGCACTTCCTTTATGAGGGAGCTGCCCAGGTGTTGATGATTTCCCTATTGGCGGCCAGCGGCCCGGCTGCCAGCACAGTTACACAATTTGCCCAGATTTATGATCGCAATGCCTATCAGGCATCGGTCATCAATGCCTTATCGGTTATCTTGTGTATTGTCACAATGCCAATCATCAATATGATCTTTACCCACTTTACAGGGTTATAAAAAAAAGCCGGTTCATATGAATCGGCTTTAGTCATTTAATTCCGGCATAAAGTGATATAAGGCAGCGGCTATACCATCCTCATCGTTAGATAAGGTTACATAATCCGCAACAGCTTTTAATTCATCGGTCGCATTGCCCATCGCAACACCAATCTTGGCAAACTCAACCATGCTCTTATCGTTTTGCGCATCTCCAAAGGCTATCATATCTTCACTCGAGTAACCAAGCTTATCAAATACGGTTTTCAAAGCTTTTGTCTTATCAATTCCAGGTGATGTGAATTCATAATAGAAATCACTGGTAAACATACTGGAAAGCTGAGGGAACGGTTCCGCTAATTCTTTATAATGCTCCTGTAAATATTCCGGCTGGCCAAAGGTCAAAATCTTATTTAACGGGAAGTCTACAAAGGCTGCCAGATCCGGTTTTTCACAAAGGATATAGTTATTCGAACGGGATTCATACTTCATGACATTGAAATCTTCTCCCTTATAGAAAATTGTATTATTAAATACATCCGGAACATACATATATTCATCTTTGTCAATCATCGGCACAACATCAAATTTCTTGATATGCTCTAAAACAGCTTTTCCTTCTTCAACTGTCAATGCCTGGTTAAACAGAGTTTCCCCTGTCTGTACATCAACCACCTTGGCACCATTGAAACATACAAGTAATCCATGGTGTTTTTCCATCTCGAGCGATTTTGCGATGGCAGTCAGTCCGGCTGTAGGACGACCGGATGCCAAAACCAATACAGCACCTTTTTCCTGCGCCTTCAATAATACATCATGCGTTTTAGGAGTAATTTTCTTTGTTGAATCAAACAATGTACCGTCGATATCGAGGGCGATAATTTTAATTGTCATATGGTTCTCCTTATTTCTCTTCATAAAAATTATAACTGAAACACCTTTTAAAGTCTTTAATAATAATCACGAATATGGATTTCTCCGGAAGACAAGACGGAGCGTATTCCATCCTTTTCAACCACAAGATTGGCATTTTGATCAATATCGATTACCTTTGCCCGATAGGTTTTTGAAGCTTCAATCACGGTAACTTCCTTACCAATCAAACACGAATGTGAACGATAAGATTCCAGGAAGGAATTGGCATCGATATTTTTGTAGAAATCTAAGAAGATATTCAAAACATCTTTTAAAAGCACATTGCGTGATACCTTTAGATTCGTGAAATCTTCGATGGATCCGGCTATATTTTCAATATCATCCGGGAAGGTGCGCGGATGCACATTGATTCCGATTCCTACGATCATATAATCTAAGTTTGCCGTATTCATCTCAAATCCCGCTTCACAAAGAATTCCTGTTACCTTTTTCTGATTGACAAGAACATCATTTACCCATTTGATTTCTGCCTTTAATGGATAATTTTTTTCAATTGCATCAGCGACCGCCGTACCGGCAGCTGCGGTCAATTTTAATGCCAGATCAATGGCAACCTTCGGTCGCAGAAAGATCGTAAAGTAAATGCCCGTCTGTTTTGGAGAATAAAAAGAACGTCCGTTTCTTCCTCTTCCTCCCGATTGGGTATCTGCCACCAGAACATATCCATCCTGAAGCTTAGCGGAATTTAATTTACAGTAGTTATTGGTAGAATCGATTTCATCAACGACTTCAATCGTATAAAAATCATCCAACCCATCCTCAATTAATTCTTTGGTTAGTAAATCATTTTCATTTGTCAGCATATATCCCTTATTCGGTACCGCTTCAATATGATAGCCCTCCTGACGCAGATTTCGAATATGTTTGGAGATATTAGCACGGGATACATGTAATGTATCGGCAATTTCCTGTCCGGACACAAATTGTCCGTACCGTTCATTTAATATAGATAAAATTTTCTTTCTCATAAATGTATTAAACCATATTTTTCCACAATATTATTTGTATTCACATAATTTTCCATATATTTTTTTTATTTCTGAGAAATTCTTTTTGTATCCTATAGGTGTCTTAAGAAAGACAAACCATAATCTCTCCCAAAAAAATACAAGATAGCGGCTCAGCCGCTTTTTTGTTTTATAAGGATAAAAAGATATATGATACTATTACATCAGGAGGATTGAACATGGAAAAATTCTATTGGGGTAACTCTGTTTCCAGCATGCAGACCGAAGGTGGCTGGAACGAAGACGGTAAATCGTTATCCGTTTACGATATTGTAGAAGCCGGTGAAAATACATCCGACTGGCATTTTGCGAATGATAATTATCATACATGGAAAGAAGATCTGGATTTGATGAAAGATATCGGCATGAATATGTACCGAATTCAAATATCCTGGTCCAGAGTCCAGGTAGATGGATGCGGTCCATGGAATGAGGCCGGCATTGCCTATTATGACAAATTAATCGACGATATGTTCGAACGCGGATTAGAGCCGATGATCTGCCTTTATCATTTTGACATGCCTTTATATCTGGCAGAAAAATACAATGGCTTTGTATCCCGTGAAGTTATGGATTATTTCTCAATCTATGCCAGAGAGATGTTTAACCGCTTCTCGCATAAAGTAAAATACTGGCTGACATTTAATGAACAGAATCTTTACTCCAATCCGGATATTGCCTTTCGCATAGCCGGCTTTATGAACGGAAAGAAAACCGAGGAAAGATTATTTCAAATCACACATCATGTCATGACAGCTCATGCCCGTGCTGTATATGATCTATATTCGATTTCACCGGACGCCAAGATCGGCGGTATGTTGGCGTACGCGGAAGTATACCCGGCGACGTGCAATCCAAAAGATATACTGGCAGCCAATAAGACGATTGAATTTATGAACTATAACCTTACAGACTGTTATGTAAGAGGTCATTATTCCCGTCAGTTTATGAAATATGTAGAAGATCATCATATTAATCTGGATGATGAAGAAAACGATTATGTTTCCATCCGTCTTCAGAAAAATGATTTTATCGGATTCAGCTATTACCGTTCGGATGTATTATCTTCCGATCTAATTCCGGAAGGTGTGGGACCTTTCTACTATCTAACATACGGAGCGATGAAAAATCCGTATTTGGAAGCTTCCGAATGGGGTTGGCAGATTGATGCCGATGGATTAAGAGATGTACTCTGCCAGCTTTACAGCCGTTATGAAGTCCCATTGTTCATATTAGAAAACGGTATCGGTGTAAGAGAAACATGGGATGGCAAAAATCCAATTGAAGACGATTACCGGATTGACTATCACCGCAATCATATTCAAGCTATGAAAGATGCCATGAACATTGAAGGCGTGGAAGTCTTAGGATATCTTGGCTGGGGCTTAATTGATATCTTGAGCTCCCATGGAGACATGGAAAAGCGCTATGGTCTTGTCTACGTCAATCGCGGCAACCACGACTTAAGAGATATGAAGCGCGCTCCTAAAAAGAGCTATACCTGGTTTAAAAAAGTTATTGAAACAAATGGTGAAGATTTATCCAACGAGTAGGCATTGCCTGCTCGTTTTTTTGCACGGTAAACATTTAATTAGCTTGATTGCACCATGGGACTGTTTATAGATAGCACAATATCCAATCGAAAAAAACTCAATTTTAAAGTTAATAATTAGTCAAATGTTCATTATTCATCGTATTAGATAATGTAGATAAAATCCCGATAAGTAATTAATAACCTTCATAAAAAAAATCTGAAAAAGCAGATATATACAAGAAAAAAGAAGGATTGATTTTGTGAGGAAAAACCATTGAAACAGTTTATACTCGCGGATATAATAAGGAGGACAGAAATGACTGCACTCGATGCGGTTAGTGAAAACCTCCTTCTCGAAAGGAGGTTTTTACTTTATGCCAAACAATCACGTAGACAAGCCTTTCCTGACATACGAACAAATGCTGGAATTGCTGGAATCACGAAATGTGTTGATAGTTAACCACGATTTTGCGAAGGGCTTGCTAGCTTCCGTTTCATACTATACTTTAATCAATGGTTACAAACATATGTTTTCTTTTGATAAAAACAACCGATTTGATCCACCGGTCTTATTTGAGGATTTCCATATTTTACATCAATTCATTTTTGAACTAAGCAACTTTCTTTTAAAAAACATCATCAATATAGAGAATTCTTTAAAATCACATTTGTCTTATATCGTATCTAAAAACTATGGTGTCGAAACCGACCTTGAAGACAGTCATCGTCTTGGTGATACTGATTATCTCGCAAAAGTTCATTACCGTAATAGTAGTCTTTCCGGTGGTATTTTAAATGCCATCAGGGAACAAGCTCTAAAAAGCAAAAACGTCAGCCTTATACACTATCGAAATAACCATAACCATATTCCCTGCCGGATTCTTGTAAACGGAATACCATTTGGCCTTTCCATCGAATGGTATCGCATACTAAAAGCCATCGACAAACAATATATTTGTAATTAGCTTTGTACAACAGAATTATTAGAATTCAATGAGAAACTGGAGTTTGTAATAAATGGATTACGTCTTTTGAAAGAGTACCGCAACAACATAGCACACGGAAACATAGTATTTACTAATACTATAGATGTAGAACTGCCAAAGAAACAAACCATGAAAATTTCTCAGGGATTGATAACTTCACAGATTTACAATAACGGCCAAGGAAGAAATGATCTATTCGCAACTATCCTTACAATCTGTACTTTCACTTATAAACCGGCAAAAAATGTTTTCCTTACACAATTGTCCACCTTACTAACTATTGCCAAACAATCACGGTTGTCAAACGCTAAAACTGTTTATGAAGTTTTAAATTTACCTACAAATTTGATAAATAGATTAAACTTATTTGTATAAAAGAGCTAATGTAACTTTTGGCATTTAAAAAGAACAGAGTTTTTACTCTGTTCTTAATGCTGTTACAGGATCGCTGGCTGCGGCCTTGCGTGATGGAATTAAGCCGCCAATCAAGGTAAGTACGATACTGAGCAGGATCAAAATGATTGCCGCCGGTATCGGTAATGCAGCTTTGATGCTGGAATTTTCAGTTAATTTATAAATCAAGGCATTCCCCGGTATCAATAACAGTTCCGTTGTGATGATACCAAATATTCCTGCCAAAGTTCCGATAATGAAGGTTTCGGCATTAAATACCTCAGAGATATTGCGCTTGGATGCACCGATGGCACGTAAGATACCGATTTCCTTTTGTCTTTCCAATACGGAAATATAAGTAATGACACCGATCATAATGGATGATACAACAAGTGATATCGCCACAAAGGCAATCAATACATAGCTGATCGCATTAATAATATCGGTAACCGAGCTCATTAATACACCTACCACATCGGTATAGGTGATGACCTTATCCTTGTCTACTTTTTCCATTTTCTTATTGTAGTCGGCAAGAATTTCTTTGATAACGGCCTTTGATTCAAAATTCTTTGGATAAATCGCAATCATGTACGGATCTTCTAAATCGGCATAACCGAATTTAGATAAGTTGCCGGCATACGATGCTCTTTCCTGTGTCATCATCGATGTCATCAATTCCTGCAGATCTTCCTGTGTCATTTTGACATGGATCGCATTCGCAAATGCCGATGAATCAAAGCTGAACGCATTTTCCAAGCCGCCTGCCAATTGACTGAGCTGACTTGTGATGGCACTGCCGATCTGGGTTACCATATTTGTCATCATCGATTTAATCGCTTCATCATATCCGGAAACCATCGATCTTGCCATCTCTTCTAAATTCGAAGAATCGATAATGGTTTTAGCCGCATTATTGATGATGGTGGATCCTTCTTCGCTTTGCAGGTATTGTCTGAAAGATTCCTGAAGCTTAGAAATATCCGGCTGATTGTTGGCCTGGGCATAGGCTACATAACCATCGTATAAGCTCTTACCGATATCATCTAAGACTTCCTGTGGAATCGTGATATCGGCAAGCTTCTGGGCAAATTGATTGGCATATTGTGCAAGTAAAGCCTGCCCCTGTGGACTTTGGATAAAGATCGGCATACCTTCCGATACCTCGGTATATCCATTTTCATCAGCCCAGATAATATATTGGGCGGTTAAATCCGTCACAAAGGCTTCCAAATCCGCCGTTGAAATTAAGGTAGCACCAATCGAATCTAAATAAGCCGAAATCTTATCGGCAATCAATTGATTTCCTTCGGCATCCATGTATGCTCTAAAAGCCTCCTGCAGATGGGACCAGCTGGTTGTCTGATCCTTTTCCGCATATGCCGAATATCCATCCATCAATTCCTTAAAGATTGTCTCCATCTGTTCGGAAGTGACATTAAATTTGATTCCCTGAATCAGTGTCGCAAAGTCAATTTCCGAGGTGCTGTATATACTTGGATCGGTCGATGCACTTAAATCCAAATTGTTGAAATCGAGTCCTGAAGTATTTAAACCCGATGTATCAAATTTAAAGGCATTAGCCATAGCTCCTTCATCAATTTCAAATAAAGAGCTCATATCCATCGCATTCTGGTTTTCCTGGCCAAACGGTGTATTGTTGATGACATCCGTACCTCGGTTATTAATCTGCTGTTTGACAATTTCACTGTTTTCGGCATTGTGAATAATATGCTCGGTCAGTTCAGCCGGATAATCAATACCCGGTGTCAACATAAAGACATCAGCGTCTTCTTTTGGCTGTACAACACCTACAATAGATAATTCTTCTCCGCCCGCAACCAGATTTTTCATGTAGTTTTTATCTTTACTTTTATCGGTCCATACTTTGTATTCACTATCATATGTATAGTATTGATAGCCGTTCACTAAACGGAAATGAATCCCGATAAAGTCTTCATAATCATACGATGTGATTTTTCCGTCACTTTCTACTGCCTGTCCGGAAGAGAATTTCTTGATCATTTCTTCTAATTCAGCGCTGTCCTTTAACCCCATTGCGTAAAGAGCCAAATCCGTTACCTTTCCGTTCTGACTTAAAACCAATACCATTTCGTTGTATTTCTCAGGCCAGTGCCCTGCCTTTAAATCATATTGATTGATATACAGTGAGCTGTCCGTTGGTAACTGCTGGAATAAATCCGCATTCGACATCGAGGTAGATATTGCTGCGGAACTGAAGGTAATACCCATATTTGAGAAAGTCTGATCCGGATTAACCTGGCGATAATCCGTTCCATCCCATTGATAAATCTGCGGTGAAAGCCCATAGGAATATTCAATGGCTCTGGCATAGGAATTCATCTTTGATTCATCGCTGTCCAAGAATGTCTTCAAGCTTTTTAAGTCATTCGAGGTTACCCTCGAAAACATCGAAGTTAATGTCTTTCTTTCCTGTACCGTTCCGTTTCCTTCGGACTCATCCTCATCCACTAACATCGATGCCAATGAGAAAGCACTGGTCTGAATGGTAAGAGGATACTCACTTAAAGTCTCTTCTTCAACATTCTTGATGTATTTATCCACACCGTTGGAAAGTGATAAGATACTGGCAATACCGGTAATACCGATGGAGCCCGCAATCGCAACAAGAATGGTTCGTGTTAATTTTGTACGAAGGTTATTAAAACTTAACTGTAATGCCGTCTTAAAGGACATGGAAGCCTTTCCCATATTTTTGTGGATTGGCTCTTCATTTACCTGCGGATAGAATGAATCGGTATCTCCCTGAATCACCCCGTCCTTTAAATTCACAATTCTTGTCGCATACTCTTCTGCCAGTTCCGGATTATGGGTAACCATGACAACTAACTTATCCTTGGCAACCTCTTTTAAAAGATCCATGACCTGAATACTGGTTTCGCTGTCCAAAGCTCCTGTTGGCTCATCAGCCAATAGTATATCCGGATCATTGACTAAAGCTCTTGCGATCGCAACCCTCTGCATCTGGCCGCCGGACATCTGGTTTGGCTTTTTATGCAGCTGATCACCCAATCCAACCTCTTCCAAAGCCTTAATCGCTTTTTCTTTTCTTTCCTCTTTTGAAATACCGCCAATCGTTAAGGCAAGCTCAACGTTAGAAAGTATGTTTTGATGAGGAATCAGATTATAGCTTTGGAAAATAAAACCAATCGTATGGTTTCGATAGCTGTCCCAATCTCTGTCCTGATATTCCTTGGTACTGATGCCATTGATGATCAAATCACCGCTGTCATACCGGTCCAGACCACCGATAATATTAAGAAGAGTCGTCTTACCGGAACCGGAAGGCCCGAGGATTGCCACAAATTCGTTATCTCTAAGATTCAGGGAAACATGATCCAATGCCTTCTGTACCAAATCCCCTGTTCTGTATTCTTTACATATATCTTTAATTTGAAGCATTTTGATTCCTTTCTTTAATAGATTCATTTTAACAATTTCATGACCATTGTCCACCTAAAATGCTCAAAAAATAAAAAAATACTCGAATTGCTCGAGTATTATTTCTGTTTTTCTGCGATGGACTGCATCGTATCATAAATCAATTGTGCATATGCCTGGGCTCCGGTTGGTCCGGGATGTACGCCATCCGATATTACCCAATCCGGGTTTGCGGAAACTAAAGAGTACCAGTCAATAACAGTGAAGTTAGGATGTATGGCAGCCAAATCCTCCAATAAAGCATTGTTGGTTGGTGTCCATTCATCCGGTGCAAAGCCATTGACCCAGAAAATGGATCGATGTTCTCCTAAAAGCGCAATGGTCTGTTCGGCGTACTGCGGGTAAATGGTACCGTTGGTACCCAAGGCAATCACAACCGAATCGCCCACCTGATCATTTTGAAGCAGACCATCTAAAATTGCGATTTCCTCAGACGGGAAACGGGATACCGATGCATCCACATAAGCATTCGGGAACATCTCATAGATGTATGGAGCTGCATCCAGCATAACCGAATCCCCCACAAATACAACCCCATCCAAATTAACCTTTGCAGAATTACCTGATCCGGTATAATCCGTTTTATCGTTGTTAAACTCAATATTGGCCTCGGAATTGTTCTGCTCAGCCAGATCGGCGTTCTCAGTTAGCTGACCTTCAAGTTCTAAAACATCCTCTTCCTTTCCGGAATTGGAAAGATAGATCGAATATGCTCCAAAAGCACCTAAAACCATATTGATGCAGGTATATACGACAACACCGGTTTTGGCAGCTGGCTCTATGGTCTTAAAATGAGAAAGGCTGTAAATCGCATAATTGGTCATAATACTTAATACCAGGATCAACAGAATCTCTAATAGACCGTGTAACGGAAATTCCCAACCATTATATTGGAAAAAATAAATAACCGGATATTGCCAGAGAAAAATCTCATAGCTGTATTTCGCTAATTCGTGAAATAACGGAATATTCCACATTCTCCCCACTTTATGATTGGTCGAAATTAAGTATAACTGGATCGCAAACAAGGCAGTTATCACAAACATGCCACCCAGATATACTATTCGATTCTGTCCGTCCAAAAAGAGGATTGCCACAAGCGCAATCAGTGCAATGACCAGTGTCGCCAAAAGCGGCAGGCCATACTTCTCTTTTTCGCGAACCCATTTCTGTTTTGTATGATTCAAATACAAATACCCTGTCAAAGCACCGGCCAAAAGTGAGAATACTCTGGTATCTGTACCGTAATATATTCTGGTAATGTCCAGGTTAAACAAATAATAAACCGGCATCAACAGACTGAAAAAGCCTGTTATACCTGTCAACACAGGTATAACAGTCCCTCTTTTTTCCAACTTTTTTAATCCAAAGTACAATAACGGCCAGATCAAGTAATATTGCAGTTCAATACTTAAAAACCATAAATGGGTAAATGGTGAGCCATTCGATACTCTGGCAAAATAATCCGCCTTTTGGGCAATCTGCCACCAGTTATTGTAGCCAAGTAATACGCTGATAACCTCCGGACGACAGGATTTAATCGCATCCGGTGCAAAAAAATGGTAGAAACCCAGCGTGGTAAGCACGACTACCAGCAATGCCGGGTAAATTCTTTTAATTCTTTGTTTAAAATATGTAAACAGTGAAAATTCACCGTTAGAATCTTTTTTATGGGTTGTGATCACAAGCAAGAAGCCTGTAAGTACAAAAAACAGCGCAACTCCTAAATATCCGCCTTTAATCACATTCGGATATACATGGAAAAGAGTTACGGCAACTATCGCAAGAGCACGCAAACCGTCCAACCCAGCGATTCGGTCTCCTTTTTTCTTTTTTAATGACATTTGAACTCCCTTGATTTTCAAATAACTGCCAAAGAGATTATAGACCTTTTTCTTTTTAATAGCTTATTTTATTTACAAATCTTTTTATATTTTTTTGAATATGGATAGATTAAAGAAATTCTTCCTTGTATTCGTCATAAACCAAAAAGATATTAAAAAATTTCAATATCACATATTTAAACCATTGAAAAACGATAATCTTTTTTTATAGTATGACTGACAACAAGGGGGTATTAAACATGCGTTCCATTTTAAAAAAGATATTTCTATTAGGAATTGTGATGATTTTATGGGGATGCTCAACCAAGCCAAATTTTTCCAATAAGGAAATTCACAACGAAAACATTCGCGTCGTAGGAAAAGATAACGAAATCCAAATCTATGTTATGGAAAACGCATCCACAGGATATTCATGGCAATATTCTGCATCCGATAATGTCAAGTTTATTTCATCCAAGGAATTAAAAGAAGATGATGAAATGGAAACAGTTCTTGTCGGAAAAGGAAAAGAAATGATTTATCGCTTCGAAGTAAAGGATGGCAATCCGGTCATGATCAATATGAAATATGTTGGTCCGGGAAGCGATAAGAAAGTCGAGTACGATTATACATTCAATATTCAAGAAGATGGAATCTGGACATTAAACTAAGCAGGGATCTTTCAATCCCTGCTTTTTGATGCATCTTTAAATAACGCATAGGAAAACCATAAAGACAGAATTCCTAATATCAACAATAATGCGGCAAACCCAATCTTTTGTTTCTGTGTTTCCAGATTGGTATCTAAAAGAAACACGCCGGCAGCTAATCCCAAACACGTTACAGAAACAAAACCGGATACATATCCGGTAAGCCGTTCTACAAAGGCAAGAAATCGATTATTATTCATGATCTTTTTCCCACTCTAATAAATACTGTTTCATTTCAAGCCCATACGCATAACCGACTAATTTTTGATTAGATCCAATCACACGATGACATGGCACAATAATGGGACATGGATTTTTGTTGCAGGCCATTCCGACTGCTCGATACGCCTTTGGCCGCCCGATTCTTTCCGCAATTTCTTTATAAGTACATACCTGTCCATACGGAATGTTCATCAAAGCTTTCCAAACCTGTTTTTGAAATTCCGTTCCCATTAAATCCAGTTCAATCTCAAAATGTTTACGCTTTCCCAGAAAATATTCCTCCAGTTGAAACACCGCTTTATCAAGGAATTCTCCCTTTTCGTTAGTTCCTTTTTGTTCGACAACAGAAACCGAGCAGATTCCTACATCACTTTGAACGATTTTAAGTATCCCAACCGGGCTGTCCATATAACAAGATTTCATATGTACTCCTTTCTATGTATATTAAAAAAATCTAAAATTGTCTGTAAGGAAACAGGATAATAATCATTGGCATCCACACCTACATCGTAGCGGAAAATCCCTTCTTCACGATTTTTAAGATTATAGTCCATATCAGCATGAATATGCCCATGAAGCTGGATGCTTCCGCTGTTCTTTTTCGGCCATGACAACATCGGATAATGCATCAAGGCAAAATAGGTGCCATTTAAAGATACGGTCATAAAGTCTTTCATCTCCACAAATAATGATGGATCATACTTTTTATCATGATTGCCAATAATAAGATACTTTTTTCCATTCATTTTTCGAATGATATCGTTTGCCTGTTCCACAGTCATATGGTGACAGAGATCCCCAAGAATATATACCGTATCATTTTTTTGAACCATATCATTGAAGTTTTTCAACAGTGTTCTGTTCATCTGATCCAGTGTTTGAAAAGGCCGATTCTGCATGGTGATGATACCTCGATGTCCAAGATGTAAGTCACTGGTGAAATAAATCATCTTAAATCCTCCTGCATATATGATTATAGTCCAGCTTCCGAATATAGAAAAGACAGTCTTCAAGTTTGGAAGACTGTCTATTAAAATTCATCGTGTTCTCTGATGATGGCAGCTATCTTTTTAGAAAGCGCCATAATTGTTAAGATAGGAGGGTTTCCCATCGCTTCCGGCAAAATAGTCGCATCGGCAACATAAAGATTCTTTGGTAAAGATGGATGATGAAGCGTTTTATTTTGCGAAGCATCTAATGGTAACATACCACCCGGATGCCCGGCATTTAATGTTCCCAGAAAATGTTTCTCCCTCTCAATACCCAGCTTTTCTAAAATCACATGACATTGTTCAATGCCTTTTTCCATATTTGCCCAATCCGCAGCATATTGAGCAAGCTGTTTTACTTCCGGGATATAACTTTCCGGACATGTTAAATGAAAAATTGTATTTAACGCATCCGGATTATCCATTAAGCGGATAATACTTTCAGCTACATAATCAACGGGCACCAGATTCAATCGGGTATGCGGGTCAGTTGGAATAATAGGTAATTTATTGGTTAAAAGAAGCTTCAATACATAGTAAATCGTGTTGAAATTCTTAACCTTCCCGGTTTTGGAATCACCGATGATCATACCCGGTCGTACAATGATATATGGTAACCCTGAGCTAACAACTAACTGTTCAGCCTTTGCCTTACTTTCCTCGTAAAAACCGGAAAAAGAATCCGGATGTTGAATCTCTTCTTTGATTACCCCGGTATTGGTTCCCGATACATAGGCTGTGGAAACATGAACAAAGGATTTCAAATTAGGCAGCCCTTTGGCAAGTTTAACCATATTCTCTGTTCCCTTTACATTAACCGCAAACAGCTCATCCCGACTCATTTGAAATTGAATCAAGGCAGCCGCATGAATGACCGTTTGAATCCTTTCTTTAACTTCTAAATCCAGTCCGCTCGGATTCTGTAAATCCATCAAGATAGGCACAATTCGTCTGCCAATAGCATTGTATAAATCTTTCGAGCCATACCATAATCCTTTAAGACGATGAATGGCATGCTCCATGGAATTGGCACGTACTAACACATAGATTTTTGAATCTGTATTTAATAAAAGCTCTTCAATAATATTTGTTCCCAAAAAGCCGGTAGCCCCACTTATTAAAATTCCATCTGACATATACAATACCTCTGATCATTATTACTAAAAACATTTTAAAGACTGTACTATCTCTTGTCTTCAGTTATGCCCCTTAAATAACGTAAAAAAACTTGCGCTTTTATCACGCAAGTTTTTCCGCTTCGTTTAATATATTTTCCACATTTTTGTTGCCATATATTATATCTGGTTATTCGCTCATTGGCTTAGCTTGCGAATCTATACAAATCGAGGTATTATATAACCGAAAAAAGAGTGGGCCTGCTTAATGGCCGATTCAAAATTAGAGTGGGCCTGCTTAGTGGCCGATTCAAAATAATAGTCGCAATTATGCGACTAATTTCTTTTTATCACGTCTCCAAAAATTCCTGTCTTATTATACACAATTCCATTTTCTTATAAAACAGGTTCCTATACAGCTTACCAGAAAGATTTCATTTCAATTTATCATCAAACAAATCTCCAAAATCAATTGATATAGCGCAATACATCATTGAACCTTTTTACCTGTTTTTTATAACTAATGAAAGCAACCCATATAAAAGGAGCAAACCAATCATGAATCCGAGCACTCCGCTTCCAAAAAAACAATCCACTACTCCTCGACTATGTTTTGTAGAGGCATCATATATAAAGTATATGCACAACATAGATTACCGCATCAGCGTTAAATATAATAATCGTCCGTTTGTCGTCCTGACAATCCCGATTAACGAATATTTATATGCCATCCCCCTAACTTCTACAACAAACGCTATGCGAAAAGCGCAAGGGAAAAAGCCACGCGCAAATATTGTAACGACAAAGATTATGGATGGAGATACAGAAATTGCTGATTTGTTGTACAATAACATGTTTCCGGTTACTGAAGATCTTATTACCGATATAATGATTGACCCCATTGTAGATACTTATTTATCAAATGAAGAGCGTTATCTCCGTAAACACTGGAAAAAAATAAATTTTAAAGCAGTGGCAGTATATCAAGCCAGAACAAATCAATCGCACAGGAATCATACGTTTCTTGAAGCAGTATGCTGTGATTTCAAAAAACTGGAAAGCTCTCTACTCCAATATATTAGTTAATCCATCTCATCACTGTATTCCGAATAACATAAAAAAACTTGCGCTTTTATCACGCAAGTTTTTCCGCTTCGTTTAATATATTTTCCACATTTTTGTTTCCGGCTTTAATTCCCATATGGCAAACCATCGCAAGAATCAAGCCAAGAACACATAGAACGATGCCCGCAATTCCCATCAAAAGGTGGATTGGGTTTGCACTAAATCCAAAGTATGCCAACATCACTCCTAATGCAGAAAACGTTAATAATGTCGTTCTCCATTTGGAGATCCGCACCAATGCATCACATTGTTTGCGGGCTTCTTCTACTAATAATTGTTTCTTTTCCGAAGTCATTATCTATTCCCGATAAAGTAGGAGAGAAAGTCTTTATCGTTATTATTAATAAGATAATCCTGGGTTGAAGAAGCCAACTAATACACCAACAAATGCGATTACAACTAACAGTAACATTACTTTGATCGGAGACATCTGCTTTTTAGCCATTAACCACCAGCAGAAGATTACGAATGTAGCTGTTAATAAACCAGGGAATACACTGTCCAGTTTTTCCTGTAATACCATGTAAGCTTCACCGGCTTCGTTATATAAGGCAAAGCTTGTCTTTACAGATACCCAAGTAGCAGATACGGCACCAATTACGATACCACCTAATGTAGTAACGGCTTCACGAATAGATTCACCGATATCACCAATTAAGAATTCAACAGCCTTTGTACCTAATTCATAGCCCTTGAAGTAAAGGAGCTTCATTCCAAAGTAAGCAAATAAGTTCCAAACTACGATATAGAAGATAGCGCCCATTGGAGATCCACCGGTGGACATACCCATAGCGATACCTAATAAGATAGGAATTACAGTACCAACTACTAATGAGTCACCGATACCGGCGATAGGTCCCATCAAACCGGCACGTAAACCGTTGATAGTTTCATCATCGACTTCTTCCTGTCCGTTTGCACGTGCTTCTTCCAAACCGGCTGTGATACCAACGATAACAGCACCTAACTGAGGTTCCGTATTGAAGAATGCAGTGTATGTATTCATTGCAGCAGCCTTACGGTCTTCATCGTTTCCGTAAAGTTCTTCTACCAATGGCAGCATTGCACACAGATAACCAAATGTCTGCATGTGCTCCTGGGAGAAGCAGGTCAGGTTTCCGTAATACCAGTTATGGAAACTCTTTGTTAAGCTTTTCTTAGATAACTGTGCCATATTAGATATCCTCCTCGTCATCGTCCCATTCGCCATCAGATCCGGATGCAGCTGCAGCCGGCTTCTTAAGCTGTAACATCTTTAAGTTATAGATAATAATTGCGAACATTGCAGCAACTACTGTTGCAGATACTAAGTTGATACCTAAAGAAGCTGCTAATGTGAAACCGAATAAGTAAGGGATAAAGTCAGTAGTCTTACGAACGATCTGTTTTAACAGAATGGCAATTCCGACGCAAGGTAATAAAGAACCAACTGTGAACAGAGTCTTCATTGCGATACCATCCATTGGTAAAGTTGTCTTGATAAGATCTACTACGCTTGCACCCATCTTACACATAATAACTGTTGGAATTAAAGAGAAGCAGATGTGAGAAATCCAAGGAAGTACCATGTCAACCAGGTATAATTTCTTATAATCTCTCTTTTCAACAGCAGTCCAACCAATGTGCTGCCATAACAGGTTCATTGTAGCTGTTCCGTAGAATAATACAGTACCGATTGTTCCAACCATTGTACCGAATGAAGTCGCAAGAGCTGCACCATCTGCAGAAGCAGGATCTAATCCGTAGCTCTTTAAGGCAACCATTGCCAATGGGATACCGATGTAAGATACGGCACGAACGTCAGCAGAAACAGTTCCACCCGGAGTAACCAAAGCGATATATACAACCTGCATTGCGGCACCAACCATAACACCAGTCGCAACATCACCTAAGATCAAACCACAGATTAAACCACCAATTAAAGGTCTACCTAATGTGTAGTTACCAATAGAAGTTCCACCTAATCCAGGCATACTGGAAAGGGAGGCAAATAATCCTAAAAGGATTGCCTGAAACCAACTAATTTCCATAATACAATCTCCTCTAATTAATTAGTCATTGAATCCGAATTGGCCACGGAATTTTTTCCAGTTACCAATAGCTTCTTCTTTCAACAATGCGAATTCTACTTCGTATCCAGCCTTCATGATTTTTTCCAAAGCGTCTGCTTCCTCCTGAGTAATAGACTGGTTGTTACCTAACTTTGTAGCGCCCGGACGATCATTACATGGTCCGATAATAACCGTCTTAACAGCTCCCGGATTAAAGCCCTTTTCAACAAGGATCTTTTCCATATCAACCGGGTTTTTAGTGATTAGGAAGTAGTTATCTTTACTTGCTAATACTTTTGGACTTTTAGCGATAAATTCATCTAAGCCCCATACGAAAGTCTTCTTTCCACTTGCACTCTTGTATGCTGATTTCAAAACAGGGTTCTTTGCTGCAGCATTATTTACAGCGATAATACCATCACATGGATACTCCAAAGCCCATCTTGTACAAGTCTGACCATGAATCATACGGTCATCAACACGAATAAATGAAATTGACATTTTGTTCTCCTTTCCTAGATGTCGTCTTCTTCTTCAACTGTTACCTGGAATTCACGAATTGACTCGCGAGCTTCCGGAATCATATTGTTACGAATATGTTCCGCATAATCATCCGCAAAGTCTTTGGATAAAAGGGTACTCAATACTAACGGAAGGCTCATTCCTCCTACCATAGTTGTTTGTCCCAAAAGTCCTCTCTCCGCGATGACATTAACAGCTGTAGTCAAAGGTGAACCACCAACGATATCCGCAAACAATGCGATCTCATCGTCTTCTGTGATCGGCTCTAATAATTTACGAACATTATCCGCAAATTCATCTGCGCCCATACCATTCTTCAAGCTGGTTGAAATTAAGTCTTCACGACCGGATCCACCTAACATTTCAACGGCTTTATGAAGGCCCGGAGCGAACTCACCGTGGCTTACCAAAAACACGTATCTCATATGTCACCCTCCTTTTTCTTTTTCTGATTTCATGATAAAAAAAACGCTTTCAAAAGACAGGTGTAAAATGTAATTGAGAATTGTGACAAATGTCATTTCCATAAAAAATCCCGGCAATTAATAGCCGAGATTTTTAAGCCATGTATTTACAGTTTCCTTTACTTCTTCCCGATTGTTTTGAGCATTGCATCCTTTGATCGCAAATCCCTTTAAAACATTACTGTCAGGACATGCAGCCGATAATTTACTATCAAAGTCCGAAAGACCGGAGCCTTCATGTGTAGAAAACGGAACCAGATTCTTCCCTGATAAGGCGTCTGCGTTTTCTTCAAAGACAGTATACATAATCATCGGCCAGTCACCCCACCATACAGGTGCGCCGATAAAGATTGTACTGTATTTGGATAAATTCGGTACTTCCCCGGCATAGGCAGGGCGGGCATTCTCATTCTGCTCCGTCTTTGCCACATCGGTAAGCTCAGCGTACGTAGTTGGATAATGATCATCTTCCGGAAGGATTTCAAATACATCCGCTCCTGTGGTATCTGCAACCTGAAAAACTCCAAATCCCAGCGCCGGCATTTTTATCCCATTATTCAGTGTTCTATATTCCATACCATCGCCTCCCGGTCTTTTACAATTCATATTTTAAAGATAACTAAAATACGTCGGAAGTATCGATAAGTGAGGATGGTATAAGGTCTAAACTTGGCACAAAAAAAGACATCCGAAGATGTCTACTGGTTCTTATGTAAAAATTGATTGACTTCCCTTTGGGCAGCCAGAAGATTGCTGCGATTAATTTGCAGTTCCGTCAATTGTTCACTCACCCGGGTGTCCGTTAACTGCATCGCCTGTGAATACAAACTGAAATTCGGTGTTGTTGCAGCCGTATTCATGATTCTCGCGATAACATCCTGGTCAAAGACACTTCCGCCGGGAATATCCTGCTGAATCATCATAACCGTCTCCTCATTTTCGGCAACATGGATAATCGGAGAAATACCTGCTGAATAACGATATAGATCCATCTGTGCATCTTCCCCTGCCGACAACAGCTTCGCAAACTCCCATGCATATCGCTGGTTAAAGCCTCTGTCGCTCAATCCAATCAACATAGTATGCATTTCCGAGATATTATCACCCTGCGGTCCGGCAGGCATTGTGATCGCATCCCATTCAAAATTCGTATACTTTTTAACTCTCCATGGATATGGCTGATAAGCTCGATAATCCGCATAAAGAAATGGACGAAATGCCACATTCCCATTATCAAAGTCTCTTGCAGAAACGGTATAGCCCTGATTGAGATCATTTAACCGCTTCGTGAAATAGATAGACTCTAATACAGCTTCATCTCCCAGATAACAGGAAGTTCCATCCTCCGAAAAAATGGAAGCTCCATTGGAATATACTGCATCCTGCCATGTATACCCATAGACACCGTATTGATGTTTTTCAATATCCGTGACCGATGCACAAATATTATAGAAATCATCCCATGTCCAATTTTCATCCGGAATCGCAATCCCGTTGGTTTCTAAAAGCGTTTTATTAAAGAACATAATGGTCGGTACACTCTCATAAGGAATGGCATATAAGCTATTCTGATACGTTCCGGCACTTAATGAAGCTGGGTAATAAATATCCTTATTAAAGGAAGTATCCTTTTTTATAATTGAATCCAAATTTTCCAATGCTCCCGAGCGAACTAATAATGAAAAATCCTCAGGAAGCACAAAGAACAAATCCGGTTCCTCCCCTTTCAACAATTTCTCGGCAAGCCATTCACTGTAATCATCTGCCATAATGCCACTTTCATAAGTGATATGAACATTGGGATATTTCTTTTCAAACTGCTCAATCGCATTATCCAAAATCTGATATGTGTCCACTCCCGGTGTATTCCAATAGCTGCCCGCATAAACACCAATCGATAGTTCAATCTCAAAATCTCTTTTCGAAACAATCAAAGCACCGACTAATGTAATGCAGGCGACAATGGCTACAATCCATTGGGAAAGCTTTTTTTCAAATAAGCTATTCATCCTTATTACCTGCTATACCGGTTTGGATAGCCCATATCGCTAATTGAGTCCGATCACGGAAATCCAATTTAAATAGAATCGTACTGATATAATTTCGTACAGTACCTTCCGATAAATATAACTTTTTTGAAATCTCCTTGTTCGATAAACCATGTCCTACAGCCCGGATAATCTTTATTTCACTTTCATTAAAATCGGAAACTAAACTCTTATCAACCTGGGGATCTGCCTGCTTGGTCGCCAGCGAAGAAAATTGACGAATCATCTTCCCTGCCACATCCGGATTGATAATGGCTCCGCCTTTAAAGGCAACACGAATCGCATCGGTCAATACGGAAACACTCGAGCCCTTCAAAAGATATCCATCTGCTCCATATTTCAAAGCACCGAATACATACTCATCATCATCAAATGTGGTCAACACAATCACCTTCACTTGAGGATATTTGTTCTTGACAAGACGTGTTCCTTCCACACCATCTTTGCCCGGCATACGTATATCCATCAATATGACATCCGGTAAGCTTGACTCCATGCTTTCCATCATTTCATCAACCGAGCCAACTACATCGGTTATCTTGAAATCCGGAGTATTTTCTAGAACAATCTTAAGACTTTCACGAAACAATTCCTGATCATCTACTAATAAGATCTTAATCATAATCAATCATCCCCCTTTTTACGAATCGGCAGACTGGCACTTAAGAAGAAACCCTGTTGTCCATCCTGCGGGTCATCTTTACGATTTCCAAAAACCATGGATCCGCTCAACATTTCTAAACGCTCCCGCATATGACGAAGTCCAAATCCCTCTTTTATTTCATCCGTTCCCGTTCCGTTATCACGGATATCAATTTGAAGGAAACTTTCATATTCATTAATTGTGATATCAATATGAGTAGCATGTCCGTGTCTTGCCGCATTGGTCATGCACTCCTGAATAATACGATATAAAGCATCTTCCTCATCCTCCGCAAAATCAAGCTGACTTGCATTCTGGGTATATGTGATATCTACTCCCGAGATATTGCGGAAATTTTCAATCAGCATTTCCACCGCTTTATCTAATGTATGTTTTTCTAATACATCCGGTCGTAATGCCTTGATCGACTGTCTGACATCATCCAAGCCGGATCTTGCTTCCTTTGCGACAAGTGCTAACCTTTTTTTCACAGCCTCCGGCTGGGAATCAAAAACCGCAAGAGATGCTTCTGCACTCATAATAATACCTGTCAGCGTATGCCCTAAGGTATCGTGGATTTCTCTGGCAAGACGGTTTCTTTCACGAATCTCGGTCATTCTTTCCAACTCGATAGAATAAGCTTTCAATTGCCGGTTTGCCTCCATAAGCTGTTCATATAAACTTTGAATCCGCTCTTTCTCATGCTCTGAATTTGTGAACAGCAGAATCATATAGAATACAAAGATCAAACTGTTCATCGATGTGATTACACTCTCCACCGCAAACAAATAACTTCGCACCGGCTGACCATAATAATTCAAATAAGAAGAAAGCGGAACTACATTACGTGCATAAGGACATATATCATAACTTCCTAAGGCAAATACAGTAATTAAAACAATCATCAACACTAAGCGAATCTTATTATTTTTAAAATAATTGACCAAATCCGCCAATACCATTAACACAATTCCCGTATAGTAATAATTCAATGAAACAATGATTCCTAAGCAAGCTATAATTTCCAGAAGTGAGAAGGAAATCTGAACTGTCCTGCTCGGAGACTCATACATCTGTTTACGAAATAACCCATATACTAAAATCGAATACAATGAAAGCGCAAAAATCGGCATAATCCAGGGTTTTGCAGGAAGAAGTTCGTATGCCGATAAATAATCATAAGCCGATAAAGTATGACATACTCTATATATTGTTAAGGGACATACAAGACAATAAAATAAGATGATGCCAAAATTAAGCACAATCATCAATTTTGCCGTGTCATTTAATAATCGTCTGTTTTCCATCATTGCCAACCTGTCAAATCGTATTGGTCTACATTTTCTTTTGTAATTAGTTTCACAGGAATAATAGTCATCTTATCAACCTCTTTCCCCTGAATTAATTTGTAGCCATCTTCAACTGCTTTTAATGCAACCTTATAAGGAAATTGGGCACACGAAGCAGTCATCACGTTTTCATGAATTAAAGCCTTAGCTTCCGGAGACCCATCTACGCTGTAAACGGATACCTTACCTGACATGCCGGCACCCTCAATAGCTGCCATAGCACCAAATGCACTGGGATCATTTAAAGCCATCACTACATCTGCTTCCGGATGCTCATTTAAAAGACTGGCTGTAACTTCCATCGCATTTTCTATCTGTCCATCCGATTGTCCCGAACCAACAATTTCAAATTCCGGATGTTGGGCAATGGTATCCGTAAAGCCCTGGATACGTTCTTTACCCGAATATGCCGTTGTATGCTCCAAAAGAAGAATCTTTCCACACTCTTTTTCTGCCAATAAATGCTCAGCGCATAAAACACCGGCTGTATAGTTATCTGAGATAATACTGCTGGCTACCAAATTCGTATCTTGAACCGGCGCATCCAGAATAATGACCGGGACACCTGCATTAGCCGCAATTTGAAGCCCCTGCAAAGCTGTATCCCACTCTACCGGAACCATGAAAATCAATTCAGCTCCCGCATTGACCAATTCCTGAATTTCTTCATTTTGCCGCTGTTGATTCATGGCGGCATCACGCTTTAAAAGAACATCTCCGTTTGCTTCAATCTGCTCCCTTAGACGCTGATCCAATACATCATAGTATGGATTATTCATTGTCATATAGGTGGCTCCAAATATATGCCTTTTCTCAACCCGTGAAGCTGATACATCATCCGGCCAGAAAAACATCAACATGCAGACATAAATAAATCCGCATAATATACAAACAATACCGATGGGAAGGATTTGTTTACGAATAAATTGTCCCATAGCATCTCAACTCCTCCTAAAAATTATATAATTTATCATTTTTCACTTCAAACGGTTACACCCATATCCCCAAAATGTATGACATTTGTCATATATAAATTTCATTTCATTATGACTTTTGTCACTTGCCAATGTTGTAAGCCCTATCAATTTTCAAAAAATTTTTCCGTTTTCCATATCTTTGCGTATTAGATATTAGAAAGAAGGAGATTCTATGTATGCTACTCAAGTAAATCACATCCGAAAGCTGTCAAAAAATCAATTGAGCATGCTTTGTGAAATGTGCCGATATTCCAACAATTTATTCAATTACACGTTATACAATATTCGACAGTATTACTTTGACACAAATATGCTTCTTGATTATAAAATTAATTTTAAACGATGCCGTCAAAACGAAAACTATTTGCTTTTACATCCTTCCATCGCAATCTCGACCATACGAAAAGTGGAGCAAAGTTTTAGATCCTTTTACTCCCTATCACTGAAAGGAAATGATTCATCAGTCAAAATCCCACATTATCGAGAGAAAGGAGGTTTATTCAACCTTACAATACCGGCAGATAATATCATAATAAAAAATGGATTTATCCTCATCCCAATGAGTCCTATGTTTCGAATGACGCATCCAAATAAAGGAAATATATTTATACCGTTCCCAAAAAGAATTGATCAGAATACAGTAAAAATGATTCACATCATCCCCTGCTGCAAAGGAAAAGAATTTAAGGTTCAATACATTTACGAAGCATCCAAAGAACAAAAAAATCTTAATAAAGATAACACCCTTTCCATCGACTTAGGAATTGATAATCTTGCCACTTGTGTAACCTCTTTGGGGCACTCTTTCATCATGGACGGAAGACGAATCAAATCCATCAATCATCAATGGAACAAAGAAATGGCAAGATTGCGTTCCATTGCCGCAAAACAAGGAATAAGCACTACCCTTCGAATACAAAAAATAACCAAAAAGCGAAATAATCGTATAAACGATACAATCAAAAAAAGCGCCCGCTATATTATTAACTACTGCATCGAGAACAATATCGGAACGCTGATTATAGGCTATACTGCCAACTTCAAATCTAATCCTACTCTTGGAAAAATAAACAATCAAAATTTCGTTCAAATACCCCTGGTCCATCTGATCAATCAACTGCAGTTCTTATGTTGGAAATATGATATCGATTGTATTCTTCAGGAAGAATCTTATACATCAAAAAGCAGTTTTCTTGACTTGGACATTCTTCCAATTTATCAAAATGAGCTATCCTGTACAAACACCTTTTCCGGGCAGAGAATTCATCGCGGCCTTTATCAAAGTAAAAAAGGCACTCTCATTAACGCAGACGTCAATGGAAGTGCCAATATAATGCGAAAATGTAAGCAGAATCTCAACTATGAGAAACTGTGTAAAGGGCTAAGGGCGAGCCCTCAGAGAATAAGGGTGATCTAATGAACCAAACTTCTCTCAAATTCTGTTGTTAGTCGTTTGATAACTCTATAAAATGGTGTACCACACCAAAACGCCTAACACCAGTAAAATGCCGATGCAGGTCATCATCATCGCAAAGGTGAAGTTTTCGGTCAAAGGCTGCATCGCCATCGTGGTTTCTTCTTTGAAGACACCCCACTTAGTGAGTTGTTTTGCGCCGGCTTTATTCACCGGTTTTTCACGAATAACTGTCTTTCTTAATAATAATACAAGCATATCCGTACTATCGGACAACAGCCTTGCGACAACAGCGCCAAGTTTCAATACTCCTTTGGCAATAGGCGTCAACACCTTGTTTTCACCAAAAACAGCTGCAATACTGCCAAAGATATTCGGCAATATTCTTGTTAATAAAGGACGATAGATCAAATCCTCTAAATCCAGCTTTTGCGGCCAGAGATTAATATAGCTTCCTTTTTTGATCATGCAGCCACGGATCACAAACAGATAAACCAAAGCGCCGATGCTTAAAGAAATCAAACTTCCTTTTAAGTTTGTCCAGATAAAGGCATGATGCGCAAAATTCAAAATCTCATCATTGCCTGTCATAAATGCGGCAATCTTTGTCATGATAGAAGGCTGACCTAAGATAACCATAAACAGAGATGAACCTAAGATCGCAATCGTACTGGCTGCATTCATGCAATGTGAATTCGCATCATATTTCTGCTGAAGCTTTTCATCCTTATTCTTTTCTATAAAGATGCAGATAAACAATTTCAGCATATATGCAAATGTTAATCCACCGGAAAACAAGAAGATCCATTCAACAATAGACAGCATTCCTGCAAGCGAAGGCAGGGCATGTATGCCTTCCACGATGCCTTCATGTAAAAGTGTCTTGCTGATATATCCATTGAATAGAGGCACACCGCTGATACCCAGCGCACCTAAGGCAAACGCAATTTTCAAGGTCGTTTTATTTCTTCCCCATCCGCGGATATCATCCAGGATCAATGTTTCCAGATTCATGACAACCACACCGGCTGCCATAAATAAAGTTAATTTAATCAGGGAATGATTCATCATATGCAGCATGGCACCCGATAAGGCCATGACTATTCCCTCTTCGTGTTCGACACTTTGAAGAATCAAGGTCATCGCTATGCCGATTAAAATAAATCCTATCTGCGACATTGAAGAGCAGGCCAGGGTACGTTTCAAATTTATAGAAAAGACACCTAAAACAGCACCCAATACCATTGTGATCACACCTAAAATCAATATCAAAGTTCCCAGTGCTTCACTTCCGTACATTGCCGTGATGGAAGTCATTAAAATGCCGTAAATACCGACCTTTGTTAAAATACCTGACAACAATGCAGAAGCAGGAGACGGTGCGACAGGATGCGCTTTAGGCAGCCATACATGAA
The DNA here is from genome assembly GCA_017941505.1 of Faecalicoccus sp. The sequence continues at coordinate 41,380 of JAGAWH010000067.1, forward strand.
CAGGAAACATACCTGCTTTGGCTCCAAAGCCAATTAAAATACATACAGCTGCAATATAAATCTGCTTTTTACCAGCCGAAGCAGCTGCTGCCTCTTTCAACGTTTCAAAAGAAAGTGTTCCGCACGCATTTTGCATCAATGCCAATCCCATAAAAAGAATTAAGCCGCCGATAACCGCGATAAACAAATAAGTATATCCTGCCTTGATCGCTCCGGTGTTTTCTTCATGAATAACCCAGGTAAAAGATGTAAAGGATAAGATTTCAAAGAACACAAAGGATGTCATCAAATCCCCTGAGAGCATAACGCCTTCGGTAGCACCCAATGTCAACAGTATAAAGAACCAGTAACGATTCAAATTTTCTCTTTCATGAGCAAAATACTCTTTTGAAAACAAGCTGGTTCCCACCCACATGATGGCAGTTATGATCGCATATACAGCGCGAAAACCATTTGTCGTAAAGGTCAATCCGCTTCCAAGAATGGAATGAATTTCAAAGGAAGGCAGAGCGGATGGAAGAAACATGCACAAAATAAGTTCAATAAAAGACACAATAATCACAAATATATCTCTTACCCGCTCACTTTTTCTACCAATCAACCAAGATATAAATCCTGCAAAAAATGGCATAAAAACAATTGTTGGTATCAACATAAATACCTCCTACAGAAGCCCTGCAGCAATCCGAGACAGAAAATCAATCACCGGACTGGACCACAAGCCAAACACAATATTCAATACGGAGAAAAATACCACCGGAATCAACATTAATACCGGAGCTTCCTTCACATCACTGTTTTCATAAAGGTCTTTTCCCTCAACCGGGAAATAAGCCCGAACAGCTGCCGGTAGCGTATATAAAGCGCAAAGGAAAGCAGAAACAATCAAGGCAATAACACCGATAATACTCCAAATATTTGCCTTTTCAGCACCGGCCATCAACAGCTGCCATTTTGAGATAAAGCCGCAAAACATCGGAATACCGATCAGCGACAATGAACCCAATGTGTAGCACGCAAAGGTAATCGGCATCTTTTTGCCAATACCGCTTAACTCGTAAACATATTCGTTACCGGTCACATGCATAAAACATCCCACACACATAAATAATGTGATCTTGATGATGCCATGAAACAACATATGAGCAAGACCGGCCTGCAGACCCGCTTCACTCAGCAGCAATATTCCAAACAACATATATGACAGGTTAGAAACAGTAGAATATGCCATCTTTCTTTTAAAGTGTCTTTCCTTGACCGCCAGCACAGCTGCATACACCAATGTAAATACCGCTACCATGAGGCAAACAATCTGTGCCCATGATCCATCCAATCCTTTCGGTGAGTATACATACCATGTCATACGGGCAATGGCGAATACACCCGAGTTAACAACCGCTACTGCATGCAGCAGGGCGGTAACCGGAGTAGGTGCCACAGAAGCCGTCGGCAGCCAGTCATGTAAAGGAAATACTGCAGCTTTTACACCAAAGCCAAAGAAGGCAAACACATATGCAATTTCCTTCCAGATTCTGTAATCCGCCATAGAGATACATCCACCCAGCAGGAAATCACTTCCATGCGATTCCATGGTTGTCAAAACAACCGCAAAGAACGCTAACGAAGCTCCGCCGATCGTGTATGTTGCATATTTTCGACCGGCATATAAGCTTTCATGATTTTCATAATGCGATACCAGAGGAATTGTTACCAGCGATAACATTTCATAAAATACGTAGACCGTCGTAATATTTGATGCGAAACACACACCCAGGGTAACCCCATAGGTCATCACATAAAACGCAAAGAAAGTATTTTGCCTTTTATCATGTTCCATATAACCAAACGCATACAGCATCAATAAAGGCCACATTACGGAAACCATAGCCGCAAATAAACTGCCTAAACCATCAACTTGAAATCCAATAGAAAATATTTCTGTAAAATGATAAATATCAATCGGATTCCGGGAAGCTTTCCATAAGACCAGCCACACCATTAAAGATGTGATACAGACAACAGTCTGGGAGAAAAAGTTCCGTTTTCGATCCTCTTGAATATTCATCAACATTAAAGCTATACCACCCGCAATAGGAAGCAGGATCGGTATCAATATCATTAGAGGGTTCAATTTCAACACCTCCGCTTACAGTCCGAGCATTCCAACAATTTGTGCTCCAAACAATCCCACGCCCAGTGCAGTAATGCATAAGACAATCATAGGAATTGTCATCAGTGCAGTAGGCTCTGCCTTAGCCGGTCCATCCGGTACAAAATCCGCACCCGGAAAAAAAGCATCCACAACAACAGGAAGCAGATAACCCGCTGTCAACAATGCAGAAATCAATAGAATAACCGGCGGTAGGAAGGCAAATACACCCGTACCGGATTCAATGGCAGCACCGGCAATAACCCACTTGCTTAAGAAGCCGCCAAGCGGTGGAATACCTACAAGAGATAAAGAAGCAATGGTAAAGCACCACATCGTAATCGGCATCTGTTTACCGACACCTTTAAGATCTTTCACATTACGCTTATGTAACTTATAAATAAATACACCGGCTGCAAGGAACAAACATCCCTTAGAAGCAACATGGCTCATCAAATGCAGTAAAGCGCCCTCTAATCCGGACTCTGACAAAATCGAAAGTCCCAACAAAATATAAGAAATCTGTGAAATGGTCGAATAAGCTAACCGCTTTTTTAAAACAGATTCTCTGAAAGCCATCATCGATCCCATAAAAATGGTCAACATACAGATGGACATCCAAACATACTGTACCCAGGTTCCGCGGATAAAATCAGCACCTACGCTGTAATAAATCACACGAATAATAGCCAATACACCCGCTTTGGCAATGATACCCGACAGCAAAGATGAAGCAGGAGCCGGAGCAATCGGATGAGCAGAAGGCAGCCATCCATGCATCGGATACATACCTGCTTTAGTACCGAAACCAATAATCGTTAAAAAGATAATGAGCAAAAACAAACTCTCATTTCCTGCCAGAGCAGACATATCCAAAAAGCCGCCCATTTTGAAAGTGCCTGTTGGATCGGCCGCATAATAATAGATGAAAAAGGTGCCAAGCAATCCCAGCAATGCTCCTGCAATCGAATAGAATAAATACTTCATTGCTGCGGCAATCGCTGCCTTATCCATCTCATGAAGAACTAAAGGCATAGAACTTAAAGTCGCCATCTCAAAACTAAAATACAAAGTAACCAGATTTCCTGCCATGCATACAGCAATCATGGCACCTAACGATACAAAATAGAAACCAAAGAAAACAGGCTGGCGCTCTTCAACGCTCATATACTCAAACGCATAGAAACAGGCTGCCGTATATAAAATCAATACAGCTGCCAGCACATATTTTCCGATTCCATCCAAAAAGAAGGTAAAATTCACATTTTGAACAAAATCCGGTGATATCCATTGACCACCCTTGAGAATGCTCAGGATTCCCAGAATATCGGTCAATATCATGATTATCGCATAGTACAAGCAGCGCTTTCTATACTCCGCCTTTACAAGTGATGCGATAACTCCGGCAACAGCCGGAAATACAATAGCTGATATTAAAAGCATATCTCTTTCCCCTTTCACGCAAACATTCTCATTCCGGTTGTAATCAAATTAAGCACAACCGGTGACACCAATCCTAAGCCAAGATTGGCAGCCGTTAATACAACCATTGGAATTGTGTAGTCCAAACCACTGACATAGACCTTTTCATCCGCCTGTGAGTGTTGTGTAACACTGTATATACGCAATACCGTGCGCAGGAAATAGAATGCATTTAATGCCGAACTGATTGCCAGAACAATCATCACAAGAACCATTTTTAATGTGCTTGAGCTGTCAACAGCCGCAATTCCAAATTGAATTTTAGAAGCAAAACCCGCAAAAATAGGAATACCTATCATGGATAGAGCTCCCATCAAAAAGAAGAAGCCGGCCACAGGATTTCGCTTTGCGCTTCCTGTCAATGCCGAAAATTTCAAACTGCTGCCCGATACATCAGCCAGTCTCGGAGTTGTCAAAAACAACAGCGATTTGGTTACCGAGTGGGCAAGAATATGGAAGAAAGCAGCCAGAAAACCGGCTTCCGTTCCCAGTCCGATTCCCATATAGATATAGCCAATCTGAGCAGCTGACGAGAAGGCAACCATACGGTTGATATTATCCGCACGAAGTGCTTCTACCGATCCAAAGACAATTCCGCACATTCCCAGCACCAGCAATATATTAGGAATCGGTGTCTGGTTTAATATTCCCAATCCCACAACACGGAAATAAATCTTTACCAGAAGAAAGATATACACCTTTGATACCAGTGAAGACAAAACCGAACCCGAAGCCGGCGTTGCCCATCCATATGTATCCGGCATCCAGAAGTGAAAAGGAAATAAACCGCTTTTAATCGAAAGACCGATCGTAAGGATTCCCAGCGCCAGCGTCAATATAGTTGCACTGGAAGGATCCGCCCACAAAGTTTGAATCGTCTCGTGCATCGGAACCATCAACAAATGACCGGTAATATCATACAAAAGAATAATTCCCATCAAATACAAACCGGAACCAACCAGATTCATGATCATATAACGCATCGCAGCCAGTGATGTACGTCCGATTTCACGAACAATCAAAGAGCCGCAGCTTGTCAAAGTCAGAATTTCCAGAAATACATATCCGGTAAAAATATCATTGGTCCAAACAAGTGACATGATGGCTGCTGTCATCAAGTTAATCAAAGAATAATAAAGATTGATTTTGGATGCATCTATGTCGGTTTTCACAAACCGTTTTCCGGCCAGCATGGAACAAAACATGATTACCATAAATACACAGGCAAACAAGCCTTCCAGAACACCGGCCCGGATTTCATTGCCCCATGGTGCCGGAAATTCACCCATCGTATAGGTAAAGGAAGTACCGGACGACAAAGTATACGCAAAGATACATGCCGTTAAGCCAATCAAAATAACCTCATAAGTCAAAGTATAACGCCGCGCTTTTTGACCATCCAACAGGAAGCACAATGCTCCCGAAAACAAACTGAGAACGATGGTAAAAAGCGGAAAATTTCGTATGATTTCCATATTATCTATCCTCCGTCTGGTGTTTAGACATCAGATAAATCTCATCCAAATTCAATGTATGATAACGCTTATAAAGACGTATTGTTAAAGACAAGGTAATGGCAGTAACCGATACCGATACAACAATACCGGTTAATACTAAACCCGCAGGAACCGGATTAATGTAGGCAGAAGCCGACTGTACACCATCGACAATAATCGGTGCCTTACGCCCATAGATATATCCCATGGATGCAAGAAATAAGAAAGTTCCGCTATCCATGATATTCAATCCAATAAGCTTTTTTATGATATTTCTGTGAAACAGCAGCATGGTCAAACCAATTGCGAACAAGATAATTCCCGTCGCCTGCTCCTTATTGATCCAAAGATTCTCAATCATCGCCGATATTCCCCCGCTTAAACAAACTGTAGAAGCCATACATCGTACAGGCAACAACCAGACCCACCGCAATATCCAGAGGCAGGATCATTCCTCCCGAAAGGATAGCGCCGGGAATTCCCTTAGGAATATGGTTGTTGATTCCGTTGGCTCCGGTAAAGAAAACATATCCCTTTGCGAAACTGTAAAATGACAGCGACACAAAGGTCACAATCTTAGATACCCTGCTGGTGAAAAAGCGGTCAACTTTTTCAAACCCGAAGGCACACGCAAAAATAATCAAACCGGCTCCCATGACCGCTCCGCCGGAAAATCCGCCACCCGGTCCATTCTGTCCGTTCAACAGCACATAAATTCCATATACAAGAATACAAGGCAGTAAAAACATGCCCACAAGCTTAATAATATTATCCGGTGATATATCAAAATAACGATCTCTTGCCAGCGTATAATACGAATCCAGCTTATCTCTTTTCATATTCTTTTTATCGATTCGAAGCAGGATGGTCACACAGACAAGAGCTGTAAACAAAACATGAGATTCCCCCAATGTATCGAAAGCACGATAGTCTAAGATCATACCAGCGACTACGTTCACAGCGCCCGTTTCCTCAATACCTTTTTCGATATAACGCTCCGTAACTACATCCGCCCGCGGATTATCTTCACCAAAGTTAGGAAGGCCTGCCACCGTATATAGCAAAACCCCAATCAGCGCAATACAGCTGACAACGGCTACAATATTATAGAACTTGTAGAAACCCTTCTGCTCCAGCTGAATAATTTTCCTGGATGTAGAAGACTCCTCAATTTCATGCCGCGTCTGTTTTTTCTCTTTTTTCAGCTCCTCGCGGGTACTGTCATGTTCTTCTGCATAATCATAGATATTCCCAGTAAGGTCGGTATCGCTGTTCCACCATTCTTTAATTCGATTTCTCATACTTTTCCTCCCGGGCAGCATCGCTTACCAGATACTGATCTCCCGAATCCTCCGCATGGATCTTTTTCAATGTCATCAAAAACAAAGTTCCACTGATACCGGCTCCGACAGCCGCTTCTGTAATCGCTAAATCCGGTGACTCTAACAAGATCCAAAGAAGGCACATAATTGAGCTGAAAGACATCAAAATAACGACACTCTTCAAAAGATTTTTCGTCAAATTGACCGCAATGGCACAAACAATCAGCAGAATCAACAATAAGGTCCGCGTTATTTCTGTTAATTCCATTTCATCAACCTTCCTTCTTTGAATATGGCTTCCTCTTTACAAATTCATAAAGATGAGAATTTGTATAGTATTCGATTTGGGATAAAAAGTGAGCCGAAACCGGTGAAGAAAACCACATAAACACCAAAATCAATACCATCTTGATGGTATCAAATTGAAATCCAAAATAAATCATCATAGCCAGTACAATACAAAATAAGCCTAAAGAATCTCCGATACCGGAAGCGTGCATACGATTCATCACAAAGCCAAACCGATATACCCCCAGCGCTGCACACACAAACGCAAAAAGGCCAAAGCACAGAATAAAAGCCACGATATAAAATTGTACCCATTCTATGCTCATAAAGATTCCTCCTTTTCAGCAATAGATTGAAATTTATCATTCACGGGATGTTTAGGAATATAAATAGATGCCATAATTAATACCGAGATAAAGCTGATCATCGCATAGATCAATGCCACATCAATTAACCAGCTCTCCTTTAAAAGTCCCGATAAAATCGCTATGCCGGAAATGACCAGAGTTCCGATCATATTAATACATAAGATACGATCCGTGATTCGCGGTCCAATAATCGAGCGAACCAGCATGACTCCAATCAATACGATCATAACGGCAAGAGCTGCAATAAATAAATATTGGTACGCTGTTTCGACTGTCATTTGAACCTCCTCATAAGACGGATAAACGAAGAATCCTCCAAGCCATCCGCATATTCACCGAAAAGACAATGGATCACAAAACAATCTCCCTCTTGAAAGAGAGTATATGTTCCCGGTGTCAGCGTTATACAGTTGGCAAGGAGGACATTTTTAACTACAGACTGAAAACCTGAATGGAATTCCACAATCACAGGATCCGGCTTTTTACCGGTAAGTGCAACCTTCATCACGGATACAGCCGCCAGGAAAACTTCCTTAATTAAATTGAAAATAAACAAAATGATTAAAGGCAGATTTTTGAATATGCGCAAATCAAAACTGGCGGAATATCCTAAAACCCGCCATGCAAAAGCCGATCCAAGCGACGCAATCAGGATTCCAAAGATAACAATCTCCAAAGTTATCTTTCCATTTAATACAATCCACAACAGAAAAAGAAAAATAGACACAGTACAACCTCCTTACTATGCCGGATTTGCTCCGATATTACTTAATCGTTAAACATAACTTAAAAGCTATCACTTGATGAACCAATTGTCAATGAAGGGAAACATTAACTCACAAAGCCGCTCTCCATCAACTTTTCAGCTAAAATATGATGTCCTTTTACAGATAGGTGAACCCCATCAAAAGCTAAAGGAAGCTCTCCTGCCTCCATAAATCTGCATCCATATTTTTCAGCCGCTTTTTTATATAGAAGACTCCATTTTAAAGACAAATCATACGCATTTGGATACATCATACGTAACCCTTTTGATAAAGGCGGAGGGCTCACCAGCAAAACCCGATGTTGATTTAAATTGGTATTGATAAACATATTTTCGATACGCTTCAATAACTTTTCTTCACTCAATGACGGATTGACCAATATATCATTTGTTCCCAGCATCACGATCACCAGATCAATATCCAAATATTTCTCCAGCATCCGATTCACCAAAGCATAATCATAACTGTTTTGCGGAAGGCACCTTCCCGGTTCCCCTTCATTGATCGTCATAATCCCCTTCGTTTTTAGAATCTCAGTCCATATATCCTTATCATCATAATGATCTGATTTCTCAAATGTCGGATCCCATCCATACGTGTTGGAATCCCCATAACATAGTATTTTCATGGCTTTATTCCTCTTTCCATCCATTCTACAAAAAAAAGCTCACAAATTGTGAACTTTTTTAGGATTCTTCCTGTTTTTTCGGTTCTCTATGAAGCCACCTATCTACCATCATAGTCAGATTTCGCATTAATGATTCATCCGCAAACGCAATGACAGCACATAACATCAAGCAGGCTGAAGATATATAGCTGATTGCAAATAATTCACTGAAAAAATAAGCACAGAGAATTTCTCCGATTAAACAGCCGACAAACACAAATCGTCGATATCCGTTCATTGGATAACAGAGTCGATTTAAGATCAAAAAACCAACTACCGACAAAAGGAACGTACTTGTAACACCGATATCAGAAGCAGGGATATCAAACATCTGTCCAAATACCACCATCGCCGCAATCGATAAGAAAGATGTTAAACCAGCCGGTAAAGCCCTTAACAACACCACCCGCAAAAAGCGGTGATTCTGTTTTTTCTCATTCGGCTCCAGCGCCAGCAGAAACGCCGGAATACCGATATTAAATGCAGAGACAAGGGATACCTGTGAAGGCTGCAATGGATAGCTGAACGCATTCCAAATCGAAAATAACGCCAATAACATCGAAAACATATTCTTATATAGGAACAAGGTAGCCGAGCGGGTAATATTGTTGATATCCCGTCTTCCCTCTCCGATAATTTCCTGCATATGCGAAAAATCCGAATCCAGAAGAACAACCTGGGCTGCCTGCATGGCTGCATCACTTCCCGCTCCCATTGCGATTGAGCAGTCCGCTTCTTTCATCGCCAGAATATCGTTTACACCATCCCCGGTCATCGCAACTTTTTTACCATCCTTTTTTAAAGCCAGGACGATATCTTTTTTCTGTTCCGGACGCACACGTCCAAAGATTTTATAGTTTTTCACTGCCTCGTTGATTTGATCTGCATCCATACTCGATACATCCACA
>JAGAWH010000068.1 GCA_017941505.1 Faecalicoccus sp.
GATGCTAAAAACGAACTGTTCGCTGTAGTTGAAAAGAAAATGGAACACGAAACCATCGCTTACATCAAAGATAAAGAAGATGAAGCGAAAGCAACAGCTGAAAAGAAATCCCAGGAAATCATCGCACTTGCGATTGAAAGAATGGCACAGCAGGAAACCCAGGAACGCACCGTCAGCGTTGTCTCTTTACCGGGTGAAGAGATGAAGGGAAGAATCATCGGACGTGAAGGACGTAACATCCGCAGCTTTGAACAAGCTACAGGTGTTGAACTGAATATCGATGATACACCGGACCTGATTACCATTACCTGCTTTAATCCGGTACGCCGTGAGGTGGCACGTCTTGCCTTAGAACATTTGATTCGAGACGGACGTATACAGCCGGGACGTATTGAAGAAGTAGTAAAGAAATATCAGAACGAAATCGATCAGGAGATTCAGAAAGCCGGAGAAGATGCGGTATTTAAATTAGGAATCGGTCGTATTGACAGAGAAATCGTTAAACAGATCGGTACATTAAAATATCGTTACTCCTATGGACAGAACGCATTACAGCACTCTATGGAAGTTGCGTATATTGCGGGAGCTATGGCAGCTGAACTGGGAATGAATCAGCAGTTAGCAAAGCGTGCCGGTTTACTTCATGATATCGGTAAAGCATTGAATATCGAGAATGACGGTTCTCATGTTGAACTCGGTTATAAGTTCTGTAAGAAACATGGTGAAAAGGAAATCGTATTAAACGCAATCCAATCCCACCATGGTGATGTGGAAGCACGATTCTTAACCAGTCATCTGGTCATCGCAGCGGATACCATTTCCGCAGCTCGTCCGGGTGCCAGAAAGGAAAGTGCTCAGGCTTACATCGACCGTTTGGAAAATCTGGAAAAGATTGCCAAGGGCTGTGAAGGTGTTGCTAACGCCTTTGCGATTCAGGCCGGTCGTGAGATTCGCATTCTTGTGAATCCGGAGCAGGTTGATGATTTGACTTGTGTGAAGATTGCCCGTGACATTCGTGATACGATCGAGGATACATTAACATATCCTGGTCAGATCAAGGTCAATGTCATCCGTGAGATTCGCGCACAGGAAATCGCCAAATAACAAAATTATTGTCGGGAATTCAATTCCCGACATCATTTTTTATGGTAAGTCATGGCTTACCAATCTGGCTTGAAGTCCTTCTGTTTAGTGACTATACTTTAGATAAGGTTAAGGATAAATAAGGAGGAAATTCTAATGGCTGTTATTATCGATAAAGATTCTTGCATCGGATGTGGTGCATGTGTAGGAGGATGTCCTGTTGGAGCATTATCCATGGACGACGAAGGATTCTCTACATGTGATGCTGATGTATGTATCGACTGTGGTTCCTGCGTAGGAACTTGCCCTGTTGGTGCAATCACTCAAGAATAATCATTGATATGAAAAGGCCGGGCCAAGAGCTTGGCTTTTTATTTGGAAAGGACATCGATATATGAAAACAATTCCAGAATGGGTATTACCCAATTTAAAAGAAGCACAGAAACGGACAAGACAGCCCGTACCACGCATTGACTCCTTTGTGATACCGGAAGAGGCAAAATGGATCGGCCGTGATAAAACCTATTTCATTTCCACGTATGGCTGTCAGGCCAACGAAAGAGATTCAGAGACGCTCTCCGGAATTTTAGATGCGCTTGGATTTGAATATGTAGATTCTGCTGAAAAAGCAGATGTGATCATGATCAATACCTGTGCCATCCGCCAGAATGCGACCGAAAAAGTTTTAGGAGAAATCGGTAACTTTAAGCGCTTATATAGAGAAAATGAAGATCTGGTGATTGCGGTGTGTGGCTGCATGGCCCAGGAAGAAGGCTTTGTCGAAAGATTATTAAGTAAATATCCTCAGGTTCGTTTAATCTTTGGAACCCACAACATCCAGGATCTTCCGCAAATGCTTTATGAAGTCATCCATGAAAATAAGCGTGTCGTGCGCATTTACTCACGAGAAGGGGAAGTTTACGAAAACCTTCCGGTACATCGTTTCGGCAAACATAAGGCATGGGTCAACATTATGTATGGATGCGATAAATTCTGTACCTATTGCATCGTGCCTTATACAAGAGGAAAACAGCGCTCCCGTACCAAAGAGCAGATCTTATCGGAAGTTCAAGAGTTAAAAGATCAAAACTATAAGGAGATCACTTTACTTGGACAGAACGTAAATGCCTATGGTAAAGATTTGGAGGAAGACTATAACTTTGCCGATCTGTTAGTGGATGTTGCCAAGATTGGTATTCCTCGGGTTCGCTTTACAACCAGCCATCCATGGGATTTCAGCGACGATATGATAAAAGCTATTGCCGAGTATGACAATATCATGCCTTTTGTTCATCTTCCATTGCAGTCCGGTGATGATGAGATTTTAAAGCGAATGGGAAGACGTTATACATCTGCATCTTATCTCGAATTATTCCATAAAATTAAGGATACCGTTCCGGGTGTTTCTATCAGTACCGATATCATTGTGGGATTCCCAAATGAATCGGATGAAGCATTCCAACATACACTGGATATTGTCAATGAATGTCGATTTGACAATGCGTTTACCTTTATTTTCTCGGCAAGACCGGGAACACCGGCTGCCCGTATGGAAGACCCAATTGATTTTGAAACCAAGTCCAATCGTTTACAGGAGCTAAACCGTCTATGGAATAAGTATGCTCTTGAAAATAATAAAAAATATGAAGGCAGAATTGTCGAAGTTTTAGTAGACGGAACCTCCAAGAAGAATAAAAATGTGTATTCCGGTTATACCGACACCAATAAACTTGTCAACTTTACCGGCGAAAACATCCAGCCGGGCGACTTTGTCAAGGTTGAAATTATTCGAGGCAAAACATTCTCCCTCGATGGAAAAGCAGTTGTATGATATAATTTTATAAAATAAGACTAACTGTTAAGGAGGAATGAATATGCCTAAGAAAAAAGCAGAACCTCTAAATGAAACGATTCGCGTGTTTGCCCTTGGTGGATTAGACGAAGATGGTAAGAATTTAACCTGCATTGAAATTGATGGCGATATTTATATATTAGAATGCGGTATTAAATTTCCGGATTCACGTGAATTATTAGGTATTGAATATATCGTACAGGATTTCACATATTTAGTTGAACATCAGGATTCAATAAAAGGTATTATCATTACGCATGGCCATGATGATATCATGGGAGCTTTACCTTATCTGTTAAAACAGATTCATGCGGATATCTACACTTCACCGCTGGCCGCAAGAGTAATCCAGCGAAAATTAAAACAGGAAAACATTACGGGTTCAAAGATTCACGTAGTGAAGCGCACTTATGTAAAGAAAATCGGTGGGCGCAAGGTACATTTTTTCCCGGTAACGCATGCGTATCCGGGAGCCTTTGGTGTTTCAATCGCCTCTTCATACGGTCATATCGTTTATGCGGGTGAATTTATTGAAGACTACCGCAACTTAGATGATTCATACCGCGGTGATTTTTCCACCATTGCCCAGCTAGGCAGAGAAGGTGTCTTCATTTTGATGGCTGAAAGTAAAGGTTCCGACCGTCTCGGTCATACCTCTTCTCATCATCTGTTGTCTCCGGCCTTCTCGGAACTTTTGGCCAATCATGAAAGGGAAAGAGTCTTTATCAGTGTTTATACGCAAAGTGTTTACCGTATACAGGAAATCATTGCCACATGTATTGAATACGGACGTAAAATGGTTTTCTATACGGAAGAACTTCGTGAATTGATTTCTGATTTAGAAGCTGTGTATGGCTATTCCGTTCCAAAGGATATGGTGGTTGATATCAACGACTTTGACAATGAAATGCGAAATGTCGTAGTCATTATAAGCGGACAGGGACAGTCCTTGTTTAAGCTTATGAGCAATATTGCCAACAACGAAGCGGAAGATATCGATTTTGACCAGGATGATTTGATTGTGATCGCATCCCAGGTTGTACCGGGTGTGGAACGGGAATTCAAATCGATGGAAAATGATATTTATAAAGAGGAAGGTCAAATTGTTGTATTAGATAAAGATGTGTGGTCCATGCATGCATCTAGAGAAGATCTAAAGATGATCTTATTTTTGGCAAAGCCGAAATACTATATTCCAATCAAAGGGGAATACCGCCGCTTATTTATGAATTGCGAAATTGCCCTTGATATGGGGATGAAGCCTTCCAATATCATTTTGTTGGATAACGGCCAGGTTGCCGGATTTAAAAACGGTGTTCTTTCATCCTGTGCCATGGAGTTAGAGCTTCATGATATACTCATCGATGGTAAAGAAAACTGGGATATGGCCGGTGTCGTATTAAAAGATAGAGAAATCTTATCTACCGACGGTGTTATCATTCTTGCGATCGGCATTGATTCCAAAACCAAGAAAATCATCAATGGTCCGGATATTCAGACACGAGGTCTTGTGTATCTAAAAGATGCGGAATATATCACATCTGATGTGGCAAAGATTCTTGAAACTTCGATTGATGAGGCAGTTAAAAATCATACATACGATAATCTAGCTGTTCGAACAGAAGTTCGTGAAAAGGTTTCTAAATATCTACTTAGAACAACCGCAAAAAGACCGATGGTCTTACCGGTTATATTAGAAATAAATACAGATTAATTAAGAAGGGGTGGTTAATAGATGGCGGCAGCCAAAAAGAAAACCACCGGTAAATCACCTACCCGCAAGAAGACACAGACAAGCCAGAATAACGATCTGGTTCGTATGTGTCTTATGCTTTTCATTATATTGATGTCCATCATGGCCTTTATGCGATATGGAGTCGTTGGTAATTTCCTATATCAACTCATCGCATTATTTTTCGGCAATATGACAATGCTTATCATTATTTTGATTATCGCGGGGTGTATTTTACCGCTGGTTAAGTTTAATTTTGAATCCATACCGATGCGCATGTATATCGGTGCTGCAATGATTTTTGTCGGCTTGTTGATGTTTGCGACGATAAAATCGACATCCGATCTGACACCATGGGCCGGATTTTCACAATTAATGGAACATTTTCTGGATATCTTAAACGGAAGATTTGAAGTCGACTACGGATTGATAGGGGCAGTTCTGGTTGGCTTGGTTGCTTCCTTGTTTGACTTTTCCGGTGCCTATATGATTGTCTTTCTGTTGTTTATCGGAGGCTTGGTACTCATCGGATATGAGTGGATCGTCAGCTTCTTAAAGGAAAAGAAAGAAGATCATCTTCTGTATAAAGAACAGAAAAAGCTGGAACCTCCTAAAGAGAAGAAGGTTAAAAAACAACGTTCGGTACCGATTATTGAAAGCACAGTGGAAGAGAAACCGAAAAAGGAGATGTTTATTGATCTAAACTCTTTACCGGAGCCTGAGATTCACGATTCGAATTCGGTATTTATCGATTTAGATGCCATTGATTCTCCAATGGATGAAAAACCGATAAATAAGGTTAAAAAGACAAAGCCGATTGAACCGATTGTAGAAGAAGAGGAACCGATCCATGTTCCTGCAGAATATATTGCCGATGAAGCTGCTGCTTATGCGGATTATAAGCTTCCTAAATTATCGGTATTGGATGATCTTTCACGGAAATCACGTTCCAATGCCAACAACAGTGCAGCCCGCACACAGGGACAGAATTTGATTGAAATCTTAAATGAATTTGGTATCAATGCCCAGCTTTTAGAGATTCATATAGGACCGTCTGTCACCAAATTTGAAATTAAACCGGAGATGGGTGTCCGCGTTAACCGTATCGCCAATCTTCAAAATGATATTAAAATGGCACTGGCAGCGGAGGATATTCGTATCGAAGCTCCGATTCCGGGCAAAAACGCCGTGGGAATTGAAATACCGAATGTCGAGAAAACGACCGTACAGATGAAGGAATTGATGGCACAGATTCCTGCTTCGTTACGCAAGAAACCGTTACTGTTTGCGTTAGGTAAGGATTTATTAGGAAACTGTACCTATGGAGAAATGAACCGTATGCCGCATTTATTAATTGCGGGTGCTACCGGTTCGGGTAAATCGGTCTGTGTGAATTCGATTATCTGCTCCTTCTTAATGCGTACACGACCGGATGAATTGAAGCTTGTCTTAATTGATCCGAAAAAGGTGGAATTTACACCTTATAACGATATTCCGCATCTATTAGCTCCGGTTATTACCGATGGCGATATGGCCAATAAAGCTTTGAAAGTACTCGTTCAGATGATGGACCGCCGCTATGATATCTTTGGAGAGCTCGGTGTCCGCAATATTACTGCCTACAATGAATTTGTTCGCAGCAACCCGGATGAGCACTACAAAGTATTGCCGCGTATAGTAATCATCATCGATGAGTTAGCCGATTTGATGCTGGTGGCCGCCAAAGAAGTAGAAGCATCCATTCAGCGTATTACTCAGCTGGCCCGTGCTGCCGGAATTCATTTGATTGTGGCAACCCAGAGACCGTCTGTTGATGTCATTACCGGTGTTATTAAGGCAAATATTCCTTCTCGAATTGCCTTTGCGGTATCCCAGGCAGTCGATTCCAGAACAATTTTAGACCAGGCCGGGGCAGAACGCTTGCTAGGATACGGTGATATGTTGTATCTTCCTAATGGTGAAACATCCGCAAAACGTATTCAGGGTGTATTCATCAAAGACGACGAGGTCAACCGCATCTGTGAATATGTTAAATCACAGGCCAAACCGCATTATGATGATGCCTTTATACAGTTAAAGACATTACAGATGCAGGGCGGTACGGTCGGAGGAGAGGTTGGCGATCCGCTTTATGATGATGTGAAAAACTTTGTAATTCAGTCTCATAAGGCAAGTACATCGCTGATTCAAAGAAAGTTCTCTATCGGATATGCCAGAGCAGCCCGTCTGATTGATGCCTTAGAGGATAACGGTATTATCGGACCGGCCAATGGATCAAAACCTCGTGAAGTTCTTGTATCAAACAATACAGAGGATTATTAGGAGGATAATATGAATATATTTTTACATTCAGGATCATTAACTGAATTCAGCGATTGTATATCACAAATTGTATCCCTTGGTGGATTTGTGTATATGAGTGCACAAACCGGAAAAGGTGACACTATTGAAAAACAGGCACAAAGCTGTATTGAAAAGGTAATTGATGCAGCCGATGAGTTTGGTCTTCAATTGTATCATTTTGTGAAATTCACCATATATTTAACCGACATGGCTGATAAAGAAACGTTCATGAATGTATTTAGCACATATTTGGAGCCTCCTTATCCTGCTGCGACCTTCTTAGAGGTCAAAGGTCTTGAAAACGGGGCAATGGTTGCCATGGAAGCTTTTGGTCTTGATACGACACGTCATGAGAAAATGACAAAAGATAAGGCATGTAAAGAAGGATGCTGTTCGGATTCTTCATGCAGCTGTTAATAAGAACATCTGAATGATTCGCAGGATATTTTTGATTCGGTTTGGATGATTTGTCGTTAAACATGTACCATCATGAAAATGAAGGGTACATGTTTTTTCGTTATATTGTACCTGCTTGATGGAAAAATAACTGATCCAGATATTGGATGATGAAGTGTTGGACTCAATAGGAAAGACAATGGTGATAGGATTCTCACTGATTAATATTGGTGTATATTTCTTGATCTTCATGCGTTTTCGAAAGAAGTCAATTCTTCCCTGCAGGGTGGAACCGTGTTTTAAGCATTCATGATTTAAAAACGAATTCATGGAGCGGGATGGAATATATTCTTTCTGGTCTTCCTTTACCTTGCATACGGTACTTTTGGAATAGTCATAATAACAGTAATTCATAAAAAAAGATCACCTCCGTTATTATCATAACAGGGCAATCTTTCAAACCTATTTCAACCAGGTAATTTTATTCTCTGTTCCGTTAGAAATTTTCTTAATATTGACCCTGTGACGGTAAATCACAAGAAGTGTTACCAGCCATGTGGCAATGGTAATCATCAAATCATCTGTCTGGAATGAAAACAAAGTCGCAGTAATATATAAACTGGAGCAGACAGAAGCACAGATGCTGGCAAGAGATACATATCTAAAGATATACAGAATGATTAAGAACATCACTGCCGGTACTAAAAAGTAGGAAGCGGAACCGAAGATGAATAACCAGCAGCCAAGTAAGAATCCAAACATGGTGCTGACAGCTTTACCGCCTCTGAATCTCGCAAATACCGGCCAGCAGTGTCCGATACAGCACGCTACACCACACCAGATTGCGCAGATATTTGAGAATCGGGATGCGATGCCTACAGCTAAGACAACTTTTAGAATATCGCAAACCATAACTGCGATTCCGGCTTTTTTACCTAATACTCGTCCGGCATTGGTTCCCCCAAGATTACCCGATCCGTATTGACGTATATCGGTCTTATAGAATACTTTTCCGATGATCAATGCGAAAGGGATGGATCCAATCAAATACCCCAGAATAATTGAAATAATGAAATCTAACATACTATCACCCTCTTTGTGAATTTATTTTAACAGTTTTAATATTTTATTGAAAGAAAAACGTATATGAATACAGACAGAAGAAAATCTCTTTTGAGTTAAGCGTTGTTTTTATGTATAATTAATGGGCTGAAAGGAATGTTGAAATGCCAAGTAACAATTATGATGCCTCCAGTATCGTAATCTTAGAAGGATTAGATGCTGTGAGAAAACGTCCCGGAATGTATATCGGTTCCACAGATACCAGAGGGCTTCACCATCTGGTATGGGAAATTGTGGATAATGCCATTGATGAGGCATTAAACGGATATGGGGATGAAATTCATATCACTTTAAATAAAGACGGAAGTATTACCGTAGAAGATCACGGCCGCGGTATGCCGGTAGGAAAACATGCCTCAGGGGTAAGTACTCTGCAGGTTATTTTTACTGTACTACATGCAGGCGGTAAGTTTTCCAGTGAAGGTGGGTATCGTTCTGCCGGCGGTCTTCATGGGGTAGGTGCCAGTGTTGTCAACGCCTTGTGTTCATGGTGCAAGGTCACCGTATATGACGGAAAAGACATCTGGTCGATGACCTTTGAAGATGGCGGCAAAAAAATCGGTAAGCTTGTCAAAGAGGGGAAGTGTCACCGCACAGGAAGTACGGTTACTTTCTTACCGGATCCAAAGATCTTTAAAACGACGAAATTCTCTTTTTCTAAGATTTGTGAACGTGCCCAGGAAGATGCGTTCCTACTGCCAAATCTAAAAATGATCGTAACGGATAACCGCAAAGAAAAAAGGGAAAATGAATACCGCTATGAAAATGGATTACATGCCTTTGTAGAGGAAATCAATAAAGAACATACCGGTATGCATGACCCGGTCAATATCGAAGGAACGTATAACGATATCGTGGTGAAAGGATGTTTCCAATATACCGATGATTATCAGGAAAATGTCTTCTCTTTTACCAATATGGTACGCACCAGAGATGGAGGAAGCCATGAAACCGGTGCGAAGCTTGCCTTTACCAAGGTGTTCAATGAATATGCCCGCAAGTATGGTTTTCTAAAGGATAAAGATAAAAGCTTTGAAGGAAATGATGTCCGTGAAGGCTTAACGCTGGTACTTAATTTAACGGTTCCGGAAAGTCTGCTGCAATTTGAAGGACAGACTAAAGAAAAGTTAGGTACACCGGAAGCCAAGCAGGCCTGCGACAATATTATTTCCGAAAACCTGCGCTACTTTTTAGAGGAAAATAAAGAGATTGCCAATGCCTTAGTACGAAAGGTAGTAAAAGCTGCCAATGCCCGTAATGCAGCGCGCAAGGCCCGTGAAGAAGCACGTAGAGGTAAAGGCAAACAGAAAGCCGAGCATGCCTTATCGGGTAAGCTTGCCAGTGCCCAATCCAAAGACGCCAGACGTAAGGAGTTATATCTTGTCGAGGGTGATTCTGCCGGTGGTTCTGCCAAGCAGGGAAGAGATTCCAAATATCAGGCGATCTTACCTTTAAGAGGTAAGGTACTAAATACCGAAAAAGCCAGCATGGATGCGATTGAGAAAAATGAAGAGCTCAATACCATTATTCATGCCTTAGGTGCCGGTGTGGGTGCTGAATTTACACCGGAGGATTCCAATTACTATAAAGTTATCATCATGACCGATGCCGATGATGATGGTGCTCATATTCAAAATTTACTGCTGACCTTCTTTTTCCGCCATATGCGTCCTTTAATTGAAAAGGAAATGTTGTATATCGCTTTACCGCCGTTATACCGCATTGCGAAAGGAAAAGAAGAATATTATCTTTACAGCGATGAAGAGCTGGAAACCAAAAAAGCCGAATTGAAAAACGGATATACGATTACCCGCTACAAAGGTCTGGGTGAAATGAATGCCAATCAGTTATGGGAGACAACCATGAATCCGGAAACGCGTACTCTTTTATGTGTAACCTTAGAAAATGCCCTGGCAGCGGATAAGCGGGTTTCTACTTTAATGGGAGATAAGGCTGAACTTCGTCGTAACTGGATTGAAGATAATGTCGTATTTACTTTAGAAGATGATTACGCAAAGGAGGTTAGTCTGTGACCAAAAAGAAAGAAGAAGTCGTAGAACAGACAATCCTAAAAAACTCTTTAGAAGAGATTATGGCTGACCGCTTTGCCCGTTACTCCAAATATATTATTCAGGAAAGAGCTCTGCCGGATGCCAGAGATGGCTTAAAACCGGTCCAGAGACGTATTCTATGGGCGATGTATGAAGATGGCAATACCTACAACAAGCCATACCATAAATCCGCTAAAACCGTCGGAAATGTGATTGGTAACTACCATCCTCATGGAGACAGCTCCGTGTATGATGCCATGGTGCGCCTGTCGCAGGATTGGAAGATATCAACACCGCTTGTCGATATGCAGGGAAACAACGGATCCATTGATGATGATCCGGCAGCTGCCATGCGTTATACCGAGGCAAGACTTTCCAAGGTTGCCAATTATTTATTACAGGATATCGATAAGGAAACAGTGGAGTGGGCTCCTAACTTTTCCGATGAGAAAATGGAGCCGACTGTCTTACCGGCACGTTTTCCGAACTTAATGACGATGGGAATCACCGGTATTGCCGCAGGTTATGCCACCAATATTCCTCCACATAACCTAAATGAAATCGTATCAGCTGCCATTCACCGTATTAAACACCCGGATTCGACGCTGGATGATTTGATGGAATATGTGAAGGGACCGGATTATCCAACCGGCGGTATTGTCATGGGATATGAAGGAATTCGTGAAGCACTTGAAACCGGACGCGGTAAGGTCATCATCCGCTCCAAGACAGAAATTCGTGAAACGAAAACCGTAAAGCAGATCATCGTCCGCGAGATTCCTTATGAAGTCATCAAATCACAGCTTGTTCGTAAGATTGATGAGATCCGTTTAAATAAGAAGATCGATGGAATTTTGGATGTCCGTGATGAAAGTGACCGAAACGGTTTAAAAATCGTAATTGATGTAAAGCCGAACAGTCCGCATGAACAGATCTTAAATTATTTATATAAGAATACCGATCTGCAGATTTCATATAACTACAACATGATTGCGATCGTGAATAAAGCACCGGTATTGATGTCTCTTATTACGGCACTCGATGCCTTTATTGAACATCGGGAAGATGTGGTTTTAAGACGATCGCAGCATGATCTTAGAATCAAAAAAGACAGAGCGCATATCTTAGAAGGTTTGATCAAGGCAGTATCTGTTATGGATGAGATCATTGCGATCATTCGTAAGTCTAAAGATAAAGCGCATGCCAAAAAGAATTTGATCGAGCGCTTTGCGTTTACGGAGCCTCAAGCCGAAGCAATCGTTATTATGCGGCTTTACCGCTTAACCAATACCGATGTCAAGGAACTCAAGGCTGAATTTAAGGAATTGAAAGTACAGATCAAGGAATTAGAGGCGATTGTTTCCAATAAATCCCGCTTACATGAAGTATTAGTTGCGGAGTTACAGGAAATTAATGAGTTATTCCCGGTACCTAGACGTTCACAGATTGAACATAAGGTTGAAGATATCGTGATTGATCACAGAGCCATGATTGCCGATGAACAGGTGATTCTTCCTATCACCAGAGATGGATATGTCAAAAAAGTATCCCTTCGCTCCTTTAATGCATCAAATGATACGATTACCGGACGCAAGGACAGCGATACTTTACTTGGATGGTCCCAGGTATCTACTTTAGATACATTGTTGTTCTTTACTTCTAAAGGAACGTATGGATATATTCCGGTATATTCGATTGAAGAGGGCAAATGGAAAGATCTGGGAGCTCATTTATCCAGCTATATCCGTATGGACGGTACCGAGAAAATTGTCTCTGCCTTTATCCTTCGAAATTTCGATGAGAAGGTTCAGGTGGTGATGGCAACCCGCTACGGTATGATCAAGCGTATGTCTTTAAAAGAACTCGAATCTTCACGTACATCGAGAACGATGATCGCCATGAAGATCGGTTCCATGGATGAAATGATTTCCGCTGATATCTCTGTCAGCGACGAGGATCTTGTATATCTTTTCAGTGAAAAGGGAAATGCCTTATGCTACAGCGTTACTTCCGTTCCTTCTTCAGGAGCTCGTTCTAAGGGTGTGAAATCGATGAACCTTGCGAATGGGGATACTGTGGCATGCATGTCTGTAGAACCGGAAGGAGCTTCACAGATTCTGGTAGTCACAAACCAGGCACAGATGAAACGCTTGCGTCATACCGATATCGCGCGTACTAAGCGTCCTGCCAAGGGCAACCGCATCTGCAAGATGGTTAAATCCAATCCGGCACTGATCCAATCGGTATATTTTGGCTTTGCGAACAGTGAAATTTCGATGTGGGATGAAAAGATCCACCGTCTGACATTTAAGGATGTTCCGATGATGTCACCGGATTCCACTTTCTCCAGTCCTTTTGGAAAGCTGCAGACATTTGAAATCGTTCAAACCATTGAAACGATTCCGGAAGGGAATTGGACAGTAAGTGAGAGCGAGCCGGTACAGGAAACCTTGTTTGATGATGAATAATCGATTGAGTTTTAAGTTGTCAAACCTTAAAAAAGATAGTATTATAGTCAAGTAGATAGCGAGGATGATATTATGAATTTAGTCACATCGATCATGTATACATTAGTTGGTCTTATCATTGGAGGCGCATTGGGTTTCTATTTCACAAAGCGTAAGTTTGAAAAAGAATTAAAAGAAAATCCACCAATCAATGAAAAGATGATTCGCGCTATGTTCTTACAGATGGGACGCAAACCTAGTGAAGCACAGATTCGACAGATCATGAAATCGGTGAACCAAAATCGAAACTAAATAAAAACCAGGAGAAGATGTTAATCTTCTCCTTTTTTTGTCATATCGGTAAATGTTGATTTTGCGCTGTCGAACAGCTGGGCCAGGGAATCGAAAATTTGATCGCGGGCTTCCGGGTCCATCTGTCGATATTCATTGAATGTATTTTTTAATTTAGAGTACCAGTTTGCCTTCCATTCCGGAATCGTGTCCGTTGGCTCTTCGGCAATCAAGTTATAAATGGTATCCACCACGTTGCGGCGCTCTTCCGGAGTCATTTCGTTACGCCATTTTTCCATCGTATTTGCGATGAATTTAGAATTCTCAAAATACTTATCGGCCTGTACTATCTTTGATCCCATGATTTCCCATGTATATATGTCATGACTGTAAGGCGTTTTGGATGTGCTTTTGACAATATAACAGCTTTCCGGATGATGGAGTATTAAGCCAATCAAGGAGGATTGCGGTATATAGCTTCGTATCAAGTGCATTCTCTTTTGAAAAGCTTTATTTTCGGTAATGGTTTTATCAAATCCCGGTCCGTCGAAGTTATAGATTTTCTTTATTTTGGCATCGGTAAAGATACCTGAATAGATGGCAAGGTTTCCGCCTTTTGAATGTCCTCCCAGAATCAGATTCTGTTTATACTGGCCAAGGGAATTGACATAATCAAGGGCATCTTTTTGGGAAGGAATCTCTGACATGAAAGATAGATTAAAATCTTCCTTCCAGCCGATAAATGAACCATCCGTTCCTCTAAATGAGACGTACGCAAAAGTCGGAGATTCAAATAACACGGCGCAAAACTGTTCTTCTTCCTTTGTATGAAATTTAGATTTTAATCCGCTGATACGAATATCTTTGAAGCGGATTGATTTGGCCAGCTTTTCAAAAAGCGGCTTATCATTTTCCATGATATATGTTTCTTTTTGATGGTCGAAGTAGGTATACAATTCTTCAATTGTGATAAAGGTACTGATTGAATTTGGAATATAATTTTCTAAGGGAAGATATACCAGGCGTGCCAGAATCAGGGCATCTACTTCATTTAATCCAACCTGTTCAAATGAAATATCGGATCTCCAGTCTAAGTAATCAAATATATTTGCCATAAGGATACTCCTTTGTATTCGTGATTTTATTTCTATTGTATGATATTCTTATTTTATTAAGGAATCAACCTTAAGGAAAGGATAGTTATTAAATAAGATACCATGAAAAAATGGATTGGAAGAATATTTATCACACTTGCCGTATTGATTGTATGCAGCGGCATATGGGTATTCTATACAGGAAAAAAGGAATATAACCGCATGACACAAAGCGTTACGCTGGTTGAACTGGTAGAAGAAGCACAGAACTCACCGGATTACGTACCGTATGATGCGATATCTTCAGATCTTATTAATGCGACGGTATCGATTGAAGATAAGCGTTTCTATACCCATCACGGTGTGGACTATACCGGTCTGGTTCGCGGTTTGATGTCCCAGTTTTTCCCGTTTTTAAATCGCAGCGGGGGATCAACCATTACTCAGCAGATCGTTAAGAATCTATATGGTCAGTTTAATCCTACAATCGAATATAAATGTGCGGAATTGTTCTTTGCGACCGAACTTGAAAAATTGTACTCCAAAGATGAGATTCTGGCCTTATATGTCAATATCATCAATTATGGGGATAACTGCATCGGTATTAAGGAAGCCTCTAATCACTACTTCGGTATGGAGCCTTCCGAACTGGACGCGGCAAGAAGCTCGCTTTTGGCAGGTATTCCGCAATCTCCGGCAAACTTTCAGCTTTCTAACCATTATGAAGATGCCAAAACACGCCAGAGAGCCGTACTTGAAGCCATGGCTTCTTCCAAATATATAGAAAAAAGCCAGATTGAAGAAATCTGGCAGCAGGAAGTTTATTGATATTGATCAAGTTCCAGCAGTCTTTCTTTTAAAGAAGTCTGACGGATCCGTTTCTGTTTTAATTTCACTGAGGTCTCAAAAAGTTTTTTCTGACCGATGATATACAATTCTTTTTTAGCTCGTGAGACTCCTGTATAAAGGAGTCTTTTTTCAAGCATAAATGAACTGTTTTTATCTACAACACAGAAGACAGTATCGTATTCGCTGCCCTGGGATTTATGGACAGAGATACAGTAAGCGTGCTTGAGATAATAAAGAAGATCGTTAGAGAAGTCCACGATACCCGAACCAAAATCAACACTGACTACATATTGGTTGCCTTTAAGAATTTCAATATCCAGTATTGTTCCGATATCCCCGTTATATACATCATCTTCCGGCATATTTTTTAACAGCATGACTTTATCATCTACCCTAAAAATCGTTGTACCTATTTTGATCTGTGCCTTGTGAGATGAATATGGATTTCTTAATTCCTGCATCATGGTATTGATGGCATCAATCCCGGCACTCCGGTTATAAATAGGGGCCAGAATCTGGGATGTTTCCAAATCGATATCAAACGCTTTTTCTCTGAGTATATTTAAAACATCGGATGTATCGCATTCGATAAAGGTAACACCATCGTGATACTCACATTGCTGGTCTTTACGGATACTCTGGGCAAGCGATACAATGCCTGAACCTGCTTCCTGACGGAATATGTCATTTAGATGAACGACCGGAAAAAGCTCGGAGGCTAGAATATCTTCAAATACTTTGCCCGGACCGACGCTTTCCAATTGGTCTTCATCTCCGATCAAAAGAATTCTGGTATCGGGATATAACCCTTTTAATAGCGATGAAAACAGGTGGGTATCTACCATGGAGAATTCATCAACAATCAAAAAATCTATCGGTAAAGGATCATTTTCATCTACGCCGAACACGTTGTCATCCATATTCCATTTTAATAAGGAATGAATGGTTTTGGAGTCACATTCCGATAATTGGGCTAAACGTTTGGAAGCTCTGCCTGTTGGCGCACATAATTGAATCACGGCATCCGGAAAAAAATGGCGGCACATTTCCAAGATTGCCTTGACTGTTGTGGTTTTACCGGTACCCGGACCACCGTTGATAATGGAGATCGAATGGGTAAAGAACTGACGGATGGCTTCTACCTGTTTCGGAGCATATGTGATTCCATAAGAGAATTCGATGGTTTTTAAACAGCTTTCAAATTCTTCTTCATCGGGTATTTCTACGTTAAATACATGTTCAAATAAACGATGAGCTATATCGATTTCTTCATCGTATAAAGAGAACGGATAAATGCGGTCTCCTGAAATAGTCAAAGATTCCTGTTTGGAAAGTCTTTTTAAGGATGCATCTAAAATATCCGGAGTTAATCGCGGAATGGAATCCATTAGTGATGTTTTATAGATATAGGTATCTCCATTTAACATGGATAATTTACGGCATTGTTCAAAGATAAAGGCATCCTGACGGCTGGAATCCTTTTTATCGATTCCTAAGGAATTTGCCAGTTTTACCGCTGTTTTATATCCAAATCCATAGATTTCATAATACGGCTTGAAACAGTCAGCTTGAAGAACATCCATAACATCGTCATAATGATCTTCTAAAAGATGGATTATGTTGTCATCAAGACCTAATTCAACCAGCTTTAAATAGTTTTCATTAAAGCCGTTAAATTTCGCAATGCCATCAACGATGGTTTCAATTTTCTTTCGATTTAAGAAGGATAGATCATTAAGAACTTCCGGATCATTTTTAATGATTTCTAAGCATTCTTCACCAAATTGGTCATAAATCTGTTCAGCGGTCTTTTTACCGATGGCAGGAAAGGCGTCGGATGAAAGAAAGCGGATAATGCCTTTTTTATGAGTCGGAAGAATGAGCGAAGCAGCCCGTATTTGAAATTGGTTTCCATATCGGGGATGGGTAACATAGTTTCCCGTTAACAGATAACTTTGATCTTCTTCCGGGTCTATCATTCTTCCGGCAGCTGTAAAGGTATGATAGGTATCGATTTCAGAAAAAGAGCCAACCATATAATGGTTTTTGTCATTTTCAAATATGATGTATTCAAGTTTGGCTTTGATTTCAATTGATTCCATTTCTTAATTCCTCATATTGTTTCATGATTTTTTCATTTAGATCTTCACCATGAATGAATACCTGTTCGATCACACCTCCGCCGATACATTTATCGTGATCGTAGAACACAGCTTCCTGACCGCAGGTAACTGAGGCAATTTTCTGCGGATAAATCACATGTGCCTCTGTATCGTTGAAAGACGTAAATTCAATATCCTGGTCAGGCTGGCGGTATCTGAATTTGGCAGTCAGCTTTGTCGGAATTTCGGAAAGATCTTTTACCAGCCAGTTAATATCTTTTACGATACACCCGTCGGAATAGAGCAAGTCACGATGAGAAGTATGGCATACAAAAAGAATATTTTTGTTAACATCTTTTCCGACTACAAACCATGGTCCTTTCACGGAATTGATATTTAAACCTTTGCGCTGTCCGATGGTATAGTAGAGTACACCCTGGTGTTGTCCAACGACATTTCCGGTATCGATATCCACGATATTACCGGATTTAGCCGGTAAATAATTATGTAAAAACTGACGGAAGTTTCTTTCTCCGATAAAACAGATGCCGGTGCTGTCTTTTTTAGTGGCAACGGATTCCAAATTTAACTTGTCGGCTATTTGACGCACTTCCGGTTTGGTCAGATTTCCTAAAGGGAAGATGGTTTTTTCCAGAGCAGAGTGGGGGATTTGACAAAGAAAATACGTCTGGTCTTTGTTCTGGTCGGCAGCTCTTGTAAGATAGGTAAAACCGTTTTCTACTTTAGTAGAGGCATAGTGACCGGTTGCGACCATATCAAATCCATTATTCATCGCATACTCAAAGAACGCATCGAATTTAATATATTTGTTGCAGAGAATATCCGGATTCGGTGTTCTTCCACGCCCATATTCTTTTAAGAAGGTTTGGAAAACAGAATCCCAATACTCCTTGATAAAATCAACCCGCAAGAGCTTGAGTCCGAGTTTTTCAGCAACCTTTAAGGCATCCTGATAATCCTGTTCCTGAGGACAGGTATCATCAAAAATCGTTGGGTTTCCTTCGATATCGTTATTGGCAAAGCTGTCCCAGTTTCGCATAAAGCAGCAGGTGACATCTAAGCCCTGTTTTTGTAGTTCATAAGCAGCGATTGCGGAATCCACACCTCCGCTAAGTCCGACTAATACTTTCATAGAATCCCTCCAGTCTTTTCATTATACTCAAAAAAGAAAGAAATTAAAATATGCTTGAAATGCAGTAACAGATTTGATAATATAATTGAGCAATGCCCGGGTGGTGAAACTGGTAGACGCAGTGGACTCAAAATCCACCGGTAGCGATACCGTGCCGGTTCGAGTCCGGCCTCGGGCACCAAGTTACCCATACAAGGCAGGTTCCATAATCGGAGCCTGCTTTTTTAAGCTTAAACACTTGGTCTGAGCGATCTCTCCATAACAGTCAAACGAACCGGTAAAAACTAGTTCGTCTGGATGTTTTTGTAGAAAACGGAGGTAAAAATAAGCAGAAAGATAACCATGACATTTTTAGATCTGATTCCGTCAGGCATCAATTTTATATTTAATACCTTTAGGGTGTTTTTTTTTATGCTCTTTGAGATAGAATAGAAGTAGAAATATACAACGAGGTTATAATTATGAGAGCATATGAAGGAGACAAGCCCTATATCTTTGTGAGCTATGCGCATAAAGACAGTAAGAAAGTTTTTCAAATAATAGAACAGCTGCAGAAGCGGGGATACCGTATCTGGTATGATGAAGGAATTGAACCGGGAACGGAGTGGCCGGAAAACATTGCCCAGCACTTAATAAAGTCGGATACCTTTATTGCCTTTGTGACAGAGAATTCCATGAATTCTGCCAACTGCAGAAGAGAGATCAATTTTGCCCTGTCTAAAGAGAAACCGTTTTTAACGATCATATTAGAAAAAACAGAAATTCCTGCCGGCATGGAGTTACAAATCTCTGCCCAACAGAGCATATTGAAATATAATTACAGCGATGAAAATCGCTTCTATGACAAAATTGAATCCTGCTCCTTTTTAGAAGACTGTAAAGGGGAAGTAGAGATTGATGTTGAAAACGCACCTTCTCAACAACCTCAAAAGAAGGCATTTCCGATATTACCGGTGATCTTAGGTGTCTGTCTTCTTGCAGGAATTGCCATCTTTTTGCTCTTACCAAAAGGACAGAGTGAAAGCAAGCCCAACCAGCAGATTGTAGAGACCACAGTAGATAACCAGGACGCAGATAAAAAAGAAGAGACCACAGATGATACATCGGATAAGAAAGAAGATACTACCGATATCGCCTCGACATCGAATACTAGTGTATCCTGGGTTTATTCCATCAACCGTAATGACTCCAGTCTTATCTATACCTTTGAAAGAGGTCCGGTTATCTCTATGCCTTTAGACTATGATGGACAGATTGATGTTGTGGAAGATACTGATAATGACCGGATTAATTTCTATCACAAAGCCAGCAAAGATGCCTGGGAGATGGATGGATATAAAGGCGGATTGTTGTTCTCTTTGAATTTCAGTGAAAAGAAGGATTATTTATATCTTCCGGATTATCAGGATATAGGAAGCACTGCAGATGGCTTCTACTATTTAAGCTTTCCGACCGATCTGCAGGCTTATTTTGGAAATGAGAGAATTGCGTCTCAATATTCGGAGTTATGGTCGCAAATTGATTATGTGAAACAGAATGTCCGTATGAACTAATTGATAAAATGTTCGATATTACGGACATTTTGTCTGTCTAATTCTTTGTAGTTTGTCTGGGTGCCGGTTAACTGATATACAAATTGATCGAGTTCATCCAGCTTGTCCCAGTCAATCAGACAGGCATGCAGCTTGTTGACACGGTCTACAGTAATCCGTATATCGGAATGTCCCTGTTTCTCAATCTGTTCATTTCTTTGCGCTGCTCTTTGAGAGATGACATTTTTATTCATTGTTTGATAACCCTTCGTATAATGGAACGCACACCATCTTAGATGTTCGGTCCTGGAAAGATTTTCCAATACTTCATCATTGACTTCCGGTACCTTATCCATGATTTTTTTATACACATCGATAAAGTCGGCCATAGCTCTTGAACTCTGGCGGCTGAAGGCATCCGCCTTTTCCCATGCGGATTGTATATTTACATCATTTGAATACAATTGGTTTACTTTCATAGCTCTGTCATCAATTGTCTTAGTGATTAGTACATCCGAGCCATATAAAGCCTGCGGTTCTGAAAGATCATTAAAGATCTTTACTTCATTTTCATAACATTGAATAATGGTACACCTTTGATTTGTCATACTTTCCCAGATGGAAGCTAAAGAGGCATTATCATGTTCATTACTCATACAGATCATGACTACATCAAATTGATCGAGGGCATCCTTTAATACGGAAACAGCTCCTAATGAACGGCAGTCTTTATTGATCATGGTGATATCATAGTTTTCAAACAAGCCCGGATTTTCGTGTTTATACGGTCCGGCTAAATTATCCAGATCCTTATCGATAATATAGTAATGCGTCTTACATCCTTCAAACTGGGTATTTCTTACAGTATCTGAAAATACTTCCTGTCCCAATATACTAAATCCTACAATGGCTATATAGAGATCATTTTGTGCCAGTGCTGCGTCATTGAAATGAATATGGTCTACAAAGGATGCTTTACGGGTAACCAGTCTTGCGGTCAGCTCTTTTTCCGTAAAGCAGAAGATATTGTTGTATTGTTTACTGTTTGTCTGCAGAATCTGGTCTAAAGTTTTTTCTGTGGCCCGTATGGTTAACGATGCCTTTGAATTGGCATCCTTTAAGATGTTGGCAAAGCGATACGCAAATTCCATATTGTTCTGCTCATTGGGACTGATGCAGTAAAGTTGAATACCTTTTTTATGTTTGAGACCGAAATTGTCTTCAAAGCGCGGATTGGTACTGTCGACTACCACAAAGCCTAACTGGTTGATAAAATTCGAATAATCAGAAGTAGAATGGTCATCGATAAAGACAATCAATGATTTTGGATTACTCTTTAACAGAGCCTTGGCATGATTGAATGAATTTCCATCCGTACCATAGATAATATTGACTTCCTGACGGGATAGTTTTAATAAAATCCCTCTATTTTTAAGAATCAGCGTGGATCCGATGGTGGATAAAACGGCACTGGCAGTCATGTAAAATGCCAGTAAATGAACGGACCAGAATATAAACTGGCCGGGAAGCGTGGCATACAGCGGTGTATTTTTAACGATATCATAATTGACATTTCCGACAAACATCGCAAGGACCTGGAGTGCCGTTCGTATCACTGCGGTAAATAATAATGTTTCATTTACTGTAAAGGCATAACCATATATCAATAAGCCTGAGATGACCACGATTAAAAAAAGCGGAAAATAAATTTTATCAATGAGTTTTGTTCGTCTGGCGATAATAATAAACAAAATAATAACGAGTACTGCGGATGCCGCAACAGTAATAAGGAAATTAGTCATTATTAGAAATCCTTCTTTCTATAAAAAATACAATGTATGTTCACACATGCTGACATAATGAGCATTTAAAGTTTTGTTGTCCAGATCGACGCCGAATTGATTCATCGTATCATAAAGATTTGTTAATGCGTCTTTACGGGCAAAGGCGATTTCATCATCAGAAGACTCTTCTAAGTCAAAATAGATTTCTATTTCATTGATTAGTCTTGACCAATCCGGCCAATCCAGATTTTCCTTGCGGATTATTTCTTTCAATCGATATTTAATTCTTTCTTTTGGCTTCATGTGTTTATCCCTTCTAATATTATTCATGAAAAACTGTTTAAATTGTTGGATATTGTTGTTTTCTTCTATTATCGTATCAAATATTTTTACAAACCAAAATAACAACTCTGATTTTCTTTTTTCATCTTTCATCTAAGCTAAAAATAAGGTACGATATAGGAAAGAAAATTACAGAGGTTATGGAAATGGATAATAATAAATTTAGACCGACTTATCATGTTAGTGTACCGAAAGGATGGTGCAACGATCCTAACGGTATGATTTTTTATGATGGAAAAGCACATTTATTTTACCAGCATTACCCATATGATTATAAATGGGGACAGATGCACTGGGGACATGTCGCAACCAAAGATTTTGTGAAATGGGAACAATATCCGGTTGCTCTTCGCCCGGATGAAGATTATGAAGTCATCTGTGGGTGCTGTTCAGGTAATGCGATTGAAAAGGATGGAAAGCTCTATTTGATGTATACCGCTGCCCAACCGGAAGTACAAAGACAATGTCTTGCCTGGTCAACGGATGGGGGAAGAACCTTCACAAAAGAGCCAAACAATCCAATTTTAAAGGCAGAAGATTTAGATCCGGAAGTATCACCGCGAGATTTCAGAGACCCGAAGATCTTTATTCGTGATGGCATATATTATTGTTTATGCGGTATTCGTTTGTTAGATGTAAATGATTCCTATCTTACAAGAGGCATGAGTGATACCACAGCGGTTCCAAAGGAAGAAAGAGGAATTCTTGGCTGGGGTAACTTGATCTTAATGAAATCAAAAGACCTTTACCATTGGGAGTATTGCGGTCATTTGATCGACCGTAAGGAAGGCTATGATGAAAGCTTCTATCATGTTGATGGGGCTTATGAATGCCCGGATTTCATTGAATCCAACGGCAAGCAGATCATTCTAGCCAGTCCGCAGAATCATCCGCAGTTAGGTTATTTATATCAGAACGGACATTCATCCTGCTTCTTACCGGGAACTTTGAATTTTGAAAACGGACATTTCGATTATGAAGGAATCTATGAAATTGACAGTGGTTTAGATTTCTATGCTCCGCAGACCATGAAGCTGCCTGATGGCAGAATCATTATGATCGCATGGAAGGAAATGTGGGATCGCTCATTCCCAACTCAGGCTTTTGATTGGGCAGGAACATATACGCTTCCGCGTGAAGTGGAATGGAAAAACGGACGTCTTTATCAATATCCGGTTCGTGAGATCAAGAATTATGAATCCAATAAGGTCGAAAAGAAAGATATCACGATTGAAAATGAAAGCATTTCGTTTGAAGGTATTGAGGGCAATACTATTGAATTAAAAGTTGTCTTAAGACCAAATGCCAAAAAAGTGGGCTTAAGAATCTTCAAGGGTAAGATTCATCATACCGATTTATGGTATGAAATGGATAAAAACCTGATTACTTTCAGCAGAGCGGATTCCGGTATACCGGTTCGCGGCTTTGAAGATAATACCGATGTACGTGTATGCGAAATTGACGATGAAGAGAAGTTAACTCTGGATTTATTCTTAGATGTGAATTCGGTAGAAATCTTTATTAACGGCGGACGCTATACAATGTCTAACAACGTATATCCAAATCCGGATGATATCGGTATTGAAGTTTTCTGTGAAGATGGAAGCTGTTTGATTGAATCCATTGAAAAATATGACATTATCGTAAAATAGAAAGAGGACAGTATGAAAAAGAAAGTATTTGCGAGTGATTTTGACGGAACTATTTATTTCTATAAAGCTGATGTAAAGCTTCCACCGGAAAATGTTGAAAAAGTAAAAGAATATCAGGAAGCAGGCAACCTGTTTGGCTTCTGCACCGGACGTCAGGTTGGCGGTCTTACACCGTTTATCGGCGGTCTTATCGATCCGGATTTCTATATTACCAGCACCGGTGCCAACATTGTCGGAGGTCATGGTGAAGATATTTACCGCAGAGGAATTGATCGTGATGTAGTCGATCAGATCTGCGATATGGTGGATAAGACAGAACATCGTATTTCCATTGATATCAACGGCGTAATCAATGTCTTTGAAGAAATGGATTATCCGGGTGAGTATCATGTGATCACCGGTATGAAAGATGCGATGCCGGGCTTAGTACATCAATTGGGTATCCATAATGAGACCGAAGAAGAAGCAGCTGCGCTTGCTGAAAAGATCAATGAACAGTTCGGTGAATATGTTAATGCCTTTAGAAATGTTGTGGAAGTCGATGTAGCTCCTAAAGGATGCACCAAGGGTAGAGGTGTTGAACGTTTACGTGAGTTCTATAAAGATAAATACGGTGATATCAAATTATACGGAATCGGTGATTCCATCAACGATATTCCACTTCTGGAAGCATCGGATGTATCCTATACCTTCCCATATGCACCGAAGGAAGTACAGGCCATTGCCACAAAAGTTGTCGATACAATCGTTGATGCTCTTGAAGACAGCATGAAGGATGAAATATAATGAGAAAACCTCCATCAAGGGGGTTTCTTTATGGAAAGGAATATTGAATGATTAGTTACAAATTGCGGGCTGCCCGTGAATATGAAATTGAAAATGAAAAACTGATTTCGGATGAACAAAGACCTTCTTTTCATCTATCTGCCAGAGTGGGATGGATGAATGATCCTAACGGCTTTTCCTACTATGGTGGAAAGTATCATATGTTTTATCAATATCATCCGTATGATTCCCATTGGGGACCGATGCACTGGGGACATGCCATCAGTGAAGATTTAATTCATTGGGAGTATCTTCCGGTAGCTCTGGCACCGGATGAATGGTATGACAACGAAGGTATTTTCTCCGGCGGGGCGATTACTCTGGATGATGGAAGACACATGTTGATGTATACCGGTGTAACCAGAGAGTTACAGAAAAACGGGGAATATAAGGTATTTCAGCGTCAGTGTATTGCCGTAGGTGATGGTGTTGAATACCAGAAATATGAAGATAATCCTGTGATCACAGAAGATATGTTACCGGAAGGAGCCGATATATCCGATTTTAGAGATCCGCATCTTTTTAAGGTCAAAGATGGATATCGAGTGATGCTTGCAAGCAATAAGCCGGGACACGGGGGACAGATGTTAGTATATCGTTCTCAAGATGGTTTCCATTGGGAGTTTGATAAGGTATTCGCCGAAAATGAATACCGGTTAGGCTTAATGTGGGAATGCCCGGATTTCTTTGAATCGAACGGGCAATACGTTCTTTTAGCTTCGGCACAGGATATGTTACCGGTGGGCATGGAGTATTCCAACGGTATGGGAACGTTCTATATGACAGGTACTTTCAATCCGGTTACCGAAGAGTTTAAGGAAACAGGAAATCATGCGGTGGATTACGGAATGGATTTCTATGCTCCACAGACGATACTTACCAAAGACGGAAGACGTGTTATGATGGCCTGGATGCAGAACTGGGATACCTGCAATATGCGTACCAAATCAGTTCCATGGTTTGGCCAGATGACCTTCCCACGTGAAATTTGGATGGAAGAAGGCATCTTAATGCAGCGCCCGATTCGAGAAATCGAACAGTATCGCACCAACAAGGTCCACTACGAGCATATCCGGATTAAAAATGATGAAATATCACTCGATGGTATTGAAGGCAGGGTAATCGATTTAGAGATTGAAATATCTGCGGTCTCCAAAGCGGATATCTTCCATAAATTTGAAATCCGCTTTGCCCAAAATGACCAGTTCTATACCAGTGTGAGCTTCAGACCGCATGAATCGACACTTAGAATCAACCGTAAACACTCCGGTTCCCGAAGAGCCATCATTCACCAGAGACGTACCTATGTATCACATGATTACGGCAGGCTGAAATTAAGAATTCTCTTAGATAAATTCAGTGCGGAGATCTTTATCAACGATGGAGAAAGAACGATGACAGCTACATTCTATACGGAAATGGATGCCAAAGGAATTTCCTTCTTTGCGCTTGGTGAAGCCATTTTCTCTGTTACCAAATATGACTTAAAGCCCTAAGGGGCTTTTTTAAGTGGAAGTATTTTTTGATTTTCGTTACAATAAGATAGGTGATTTATTGTGGAATTGTTTGAATTAGAAGAAAAATATATCGATAATCCGAATAAGGAAAATAGAAAACGGCTGCTAAAAAAGCTGAATCAATCGGATTTATATGTCCGCTATGATCAAAATGACAATCCTTTATTATTAACCGATGAACAAACCGGAGATATTCTGATCTGCATAGATCGAGAGCCGGTCGATGAATTCAGTAAGCTTACTTCCTTTAAAGACTGTCTCCAGCTGAAAAAGGTAGTCAAAGAGGTTTTGAAGAAAAAGGTTGTATTGGTTTTGGATATAGATGAATACGAAATCGATATCCCGGAGGATGTATTATGATCACAAAAGAAGATTGGCATGTCGTAGAAAAGATGCCGGAAGAAAACATTCAATTTCATTTGGATTGGAAATTAAATGATGAACAGATTCAATTGTTGAAGACCGGTTTTAAACCTGAAAGTATGGAAGATGAATGGTTTATCTATTATGAAGATAATACTTTACATTTTCATCGCAGCTGGACCGGGTACTGTATTTTTAAAGTGGAAATCAAGGAAGATGGTTTAGATGTTACGGTAAACCGTAATCCGGATCAATATAAGGAAACCGTACAGGCCAATGATGAACTACGCATTGAAATGTTGATCAAAGATACGATGGGATGGATCACAAGAGATGTGGATGAAATGATTCCGCTTTTGATCAATCAGCTAGACCTGGTCGATCACGGACATATATTCTCTTTAGAAAATCTGGTAGGACGCGTATACGGACCGTTAAGACGAAGCGACGAAACATTTGATTACTTTGATAGAAAACGCTTTGAGAAAAAGGATTATCCTTTACTTCAGCTCACATTAAAAGCTAAGCTGAATGAAAAGGGATGGGATATTTTAAAGGAGAAAGATGAACTTATCTTAATCAAAGAGGGCTTATCATAGATTGCGGAACGTTTTTACATAACCGCATTCTGAATCCAGCTGTTCCGAGAACAGCGCATGATAAAGACGCACCTTTTTACAATATTCACAAACGGTAAACCGGTTTTCATAAACCTTACAGCGCATGGTATCCATATCTAAATAGGGACATGGGTCATGCCAATCCGGGACTAAATGGCCGGTTTCATCTTTGTAGTGAGAGAAGCAGCATTTGCCGCATCCATTACAGAGATTTTCCCAATTTTTTCTGTTATTGATGTACGCTTTAATTACTTTATAAATATTCATATATGTATTGTAGGAATATTTTTTTGGAGAGTCAATGAGGGAGGGAAGTTATGAATGAGAAAAAACTGAATCTGCAGTATGCCATAATTAATGCTCTGTTCTATTCCATCCAATGTATGACCTATGGATATGCATCGGTATTTTTATTGGATAAAGGATTGAATAACTCCATTATCGGAATCATGTTGGCATCTGCCAGCATCATATCGGTATTTGGGCAATCGATATTGGCATCTTACTTAGACCGTTCGAACAAAGTTAACGAAAAAGGTCTGCTGAAGATCATTTCACTTGTCGTGATTGTGTTTGCGGTTATTGTGGCTGTTTTAGGTAATGTACCGTTTATTTTGATTATTTCGGTGGTATTACTTAACGCATCGTTGTTTATTATGCTGCCGTTTATCAATTCGCTGACATTTATTTTTGAAAAGCGGGGAATATTCTTAAATTACGGAATTGCCAGAGGAATCGGTTCTGCCGGCTATGCACTAATGAGCTTGTTTCTTGGTTACTTTTTGAATCAGTATTCACCAAGTTTATTACCGTATTTCTATACGATCATGGCAGTTATCATGTTTGCGGTAATCAATATGTTCAAAGTTCCGAAGGAATCTTCGGATATGAATGCGATCATTACCGATGATGCAGCCAAAGAGCAGTTATCCATTGGTCAGTTTTTAAAGAAGTACAATACCTTGATCCCGATTTTCTTAGGAACAATATTGATGTTGATGGATCAGAGTATTATCACAAGCTTTATGATCCATATTATT
This sequence comes from Faecalicoccus sp., assembly GCA_017941505.1. The sequence continues at coordinate 28,191 of JAGAWH010000068.1, forward strand.
GAAAGCGTGGGAGGAACGACTGCCAATCAGGGAACGACGATGTTTATTCAGGCGATGGCAGAACTTCCGACGATGTTTGCGTTTACCTGGTTAGTTAAAAAGCTGACCAATCATCGCTTGATGAAAATATCCGCGATTGCCTTTAGTGTGAAACATGTTCTTACAGCGCTTGCCATCAATATCCCGATGTTGTATGGAATTGCATTGTTACAGGCATTTGGAAATGCGTTATTTACACCGGCTTCGGTATATTTTATTGCCCATGCGATTGACGAGAAGGATTTAAACAAAGGACAGGCACTTATGACGGCATCGATGATGATGTCCGGTGTCTTTGCCACACTGGTGGGCGGTGTATTATTTGATTTATTCCCGGTACGTATCGTATTAGTTGTAGGAGCGATTTTATCCGTATTGGGTACTTTAATTATTTTGAACGGATTAAAAGCGTTTGATTCGAAAATGTAAATTATTAACATTCATGTTTTTTTGGTGTACAATATAAAAAGAATTAGGAGGTTATTATGCCGAAGGTTATTACAATTGCTCGTGAATATGGCTCAGGAGGCCGTTTAATTGCGAAGATGGTTTCTGAAAAACTAGGTATTAAATTCTATGACAACCAGATTATCGATATGGTCGCTGAAGATTTAGGTTTTGATATTCGTGCTGTCCGTAAGGCAATGCAGGAAAGAAGTTCCGGCTTTATCTACAGCATGGTCGGCGGTACTATGGGTGGCTCTATGCAGATGCCTTTGACAGACCGCGTTTTCAATACTCAATCCCGCGTAATCCGCCATCTGGCTGCTCAGGAAGACTGCATTATCGTTAATGGATGTGCTGACTACATCTTAGAAGATTACGATAATGTATTAAAAGTATTTATCCACGCTCCGTTAGAATCACGTATGCGTCGTGTTTCTGAAGATTATCATGAAGCGGAAGGCGAAGATCTGAAAAAAGCAGTTTTGCACAAGGATAAAGGACGTCAGAGCTACTACAACTACTACACTGCGAATAAATGGGGTAATTTGAAAAACTTTGATTTAACTATCAACAGCGATTACGGATTGGAAGAAGTTGCTGATATTCTTGTAGAATTCTATAATAAATTAAAATAGGTAATTAAAAAGTCCGGAATCCCGGACTTTTTTAGTGCATGGACACAAATCGATGTTTTATGGATCGTACTACGATGGGGTAGGCTGTATATGCGATCATGATTCCCGATATCATCTGAATGATGTTACCCGGTATACCGGCTATGGCAATCAACACACTTCCTTTTAAATACCATTTAAATAAAAAGTATCCAAACACCATCCACATACCGGCCACAATAGAGGATTGAAGCTGAATGGAAGGACCGTATTTTTGAACACATTTAGAAACAATTAAAGCTTCTAAGCCTTTAATGATAAAAGTTGCCATAAAATAGTAGGCATATCCTCCTGCAAGATCTGCCAGTGCAGATCCTAAAGCACCGGCTAAAAAGGCGGGAACCGGTGGTAGAATCATCGCAAATAAAAGAACAAATCCATCACCTAAATTAAAGTATCCATCGATGGCATTTGGTATTTTAATAAACATGGTAGATACAAAGATAATTGCGATCGCAAGGCTTGTTAATACAATAGTTTGAATTGAATTTTTTTGGCTCATAACAATTCCTTCTTTCTTTTGAAATGATAATACTTGTTTTTTGTATACTAAAAAATATACAATTATCACAAATAAATAGGGGACAGTTATGAAGAAATATGAAATTCTGTATCAGAAATATAAGGATGATATTTTAAATGGATATTTAGTAAAAGGTGATCGCTTACCAAGTATCCGCCAGGCCTGTACCTTGTACAAGGTTTCCCAGACCACTGCAGAGCATGCCTATAATAAGCTGCAGGATGATGGTTTTATTGTATCGGTTCCTAAAGTTGGATATATCGTAGATTGCACACACCAGCAGATTCTTTTGCGAAAACAGATTGAAGAAGCAAAAGATATCAATGTACCGACAAGTTATCAATACGATTTTCAAACGACAGCGGTATTCAACGATGAAAATGAAATGAATTTAATACGACGCTATTCCCGCTATGTCTTTGACAGGATTGATGTATTATCGAGCTATGGAGATCCTCAAGGTGAAATAGAGCTAAGAGAAGCGCTATCCAAATATGCCTACCGAAACCGCGGGGTCTTATCGACACCGGACCAAATCGTCATCGGGGCATCCTTTCAATCCCTGCTGTATTTACTTTGCGGTATGCTCGATAAAACACAGACAATAGCTGTACCAAACGATTGTTCCAAACATACTCTTCAGGTATTTAAGGCATATGGTTTTTTCATTGTTTATTTAGACCCAGATCATCTTTTGGAAGATTTAAAGAAAGCAGACTGTCAAATTCTTTATATCAACAGTGCATGTTTTGGAAGTTTGAAAAGACCGATATCGGCAAATGACAGGTATGCGCTTTTATCCTATACCGGCTCTAAAGATATTTTATTAATTGAAGATGATTATAACGGTGAGCTGACCTATGCTTCTAAAAATCGTAATGCGATACAAGCATATGCACAAAAAGACCATGTCGTCTATTGCGGATCTTTTTCCAGACTTTTGGTTCCTTCCATGCGTTTGAGCTATATGGTTTTGCCAAAATCATTAAGCAATCGATTTCAAAAGGAGAAGGCCAATATCAGTCCTACAGCTTCTAAGTTAGAACAATTGACTTTCTCTGCATATATTGTGGATGGATATCTGGATAAACATCTTCGCCGTCTTAAAAAAGAATATCGTATTCGTTATAAAGAATTTGAAAAAATTCTTCAGAAATATTTTATCGATTACTATTTAAATGAAGCATATATGAGTTATGTGATTTTATTGCCCGGAGTCAATTTAGATAAACTCCGGACACTTTGTGAAGCCCATTCAATCGGAATAACCCTGCGTAATGAGTCAATTGAGATTTCTTTTGCGGCCATTGATAAAGAGTTGATGTCCAAAGGTATAAGTCTTCTTGCGAAATTGATAAAAGAATGTTAATATATTTTACAGTTTTACAGTGAAGAAGATAAGTAGCCCGCAAATAGGGAATGTAGAGATAAGGCGGTTGGTGCAAGCCTTACAAAATTTGTTGGTGAAGCTGCTTTGGAGTATAAACCGTATGTCGGCGATAACGATGAAATTAAGGGCATCTTAACATGTTAAGATGAACTAGGATGGTACCGCGTATTTATACGTTCCTAGATGGATAGGAACGTTTTTATTTTGGAGGGTAAAATGAAACAATTAACAGGAAACCAGATTCGACAGATGTTTTTGGATTATTTTGAAGGCAAAGGTCATATGATTGAACCGGGTGCTTCTTTAGTACCGAATAATGATCCAACTTTACTTTGGATCAATGCCGGTGTAGCCGCATTGAAAAAGTATTTTGACGGCAGTGAAAAGCCAAGATGTAACCGTATTGCGAACGCGCAGAAAAGTATCCGTACCAACGATATTGAAAATGTTGGTAAGACAGCCCGTCACCATACTTTCTTTGAAATGTTAGGAAACTTTTCCATCGGTGATTACTTTAAAGAAGAAGCCATTCAGTTTGCCTGGGAATTTTTAACCAGCGAAAAGTGGATCGGATTCCCGAAGGAAAAGTTATATATTTCCGTTTATACCGATGATGATGAAGCGTATCGTGTATGGACAGAAATCTGTGGTGTAGATCCAAGCCATATCTTAAAGACCGATGATAACTTCTGGGAAATCGGAAAAGGCCCGGGTGGACCGGACTCTGAAATCTTCTATGACCGCGGTGAAAAATATGATCCTCAAGGTTTAGGAGAACGTTTATTCTTTGAAGAAATGGAAAATGACCGTTATATCGAAGTATGGAACGTTGTGTTCTCACAATATAACTGTGATCCGGAAATCGACCGTAAGGACTACCAGGAATTACCTCAGAAAAACATTGATACCGGTATGGGATTAGAGCGTTTGGTTGCTCTGGTTCAGGATGGGGAAACAAACTTTGATACCGATTTATTCTTACCGATTATCCGCGCTACCGAAAAGATGGCAAAACATCCTTATGAGGGTGAATATAAAATGGCATACCGTGTAATTGCCGACCATATCCGTACGGTTACCTTTGCGCTAAGCGATGGGGCTAACTTCTCCAACAGCGGACGCGGTTATGTATTACGAAGAGTACTACGCCGTGCAGCCCGTTATGGTTTGAAATTAGGAATAGATGAAGCATTCTTATATAAACTTGTTCCGGTTGTAGCAGATAATATGGAAGATTTCTATCCATACTTACAGGAGCATGTTGCCTTCAACCAGCGCTTAATTAAGATTGAAGAAGAAACATTTAAAAAGACATTAAAGAACGGCCAGGCATTACTCGATGAAGAGATCGCCAAGGCAAAAGATGGCAAGCTTTCCGGTGAAGTTGTCTTTAAACTGTATGATACATATGGTTTCCCATTTGAATTAACACAGGAAATTGCCGAAGAGAATCATTTGGAAGTTGATCGTGCTGAATTTGATGTACAGATGAAAGCACAGAAAGATCGTGCCCGTGCTGCCCGCAATGCGAAAGAATCCTTTGCCACACAGAATGAAGAATTGATGAAATTCAATGTACCAAGTGCTTATATCGGCTATGATCACTTTGAATGTGACGGTAAGATCATTGCCCTGATGAAAGATGGTCATATGGTCGATACACTCGAGGATGAAGGTCAGGTGATCTTAGATCAGACCTGCTTCTATGCCGAGAGCGGTGGACAGGTTGCCGATATCGGTGTTATGACATCCGATGGTGTAATGGTCAAAGTATTAGATGTTCAAAAGACACGTAACTCACAGAATTTACATTCTGTGGAAGTAGAATCCGGAATCTTGGAAATCGGTATGACATTACATTTAAGTGTGGATGTGGATAGAAGAAAGAAGATTACTTCCAACCACTCGGCTACTCACTTATTACAGAGTGCTTTGAAGGCTGTTGTAGGTGATCATATCCGTCAGGCAGGATCCTATGTATGTGAAGATTATCTGCGTTTTGACTTCAACCACTTTGAAAAGGTAACCAATGAACAATTGGCTAAGATCGAAGATCTTGTCAACCAATATATCGCAGCCGGATATCCTGTTACCAAAGAAGTAATGGGTATTGAAGAGGCCCGTAAGACCGGTGCTACCGCATTATTCAACGAAAAATACGGTGATAAGGTACGCGTAGTTACGATGGGCGATGTTTCTAAGGAATTCTGCGGTGGATGCCATGTAGAAAACACAAAGGAAATCGGTTTATGTAAGATCATTTCCGAAGAATCTACCGGATCCGATGTACGTCGTATCAC
>JAGAWH010000069.1 GCA_017941505.1 Faecalicoccus sp.
AAAGCTGCTGATAAAAAAGGGTTATTTGGATCATGAACACGTCTGGGAATTCCTGCAAGAAACAGACTACGGAGAAATGGATTACAACTCTTATGGCGGGGGCGTAGAGCATTTCGTCGTCACCCTGTATCGCTGCTGCCTGTGTGGTGCTCTGCACAAGGAGTGCAGGGGAGATTTCTGCGGTGACCCGCGGGAATATCTTGAAATAACGGACACCGACATTGCAATTGCAGAGCGATCAAACAGGAAGGGAGTTTATGACCTATGACAGAAGTTGAGTTCGGAAGATACCCACAAGACCCGGAAGCGTATGTAAACGGGAAGCGTATAAGTATTGTTGATGGAAAGCCGCAGTTTAACCCGCTTGAACAACAGCTCGTAAAGTGGGTTGTGCTCGTGGAAAAGGAAGACAAAATGCTTCTTTTAAGCAAATACGCTCTTGAGTACATGAAGTTCAACGACTGGGATACCTTTGACGTCACATGGGCGAATAGCACGCTTTGCGGCTGGCTCAACGGTGAAATACAGTTTGACGGAGATTTCTTAAACGATCATTTCTCGGAAGACGAGAAGAAAAGAATCATCCCTCATGCAGAAACGAATGACCGTGTGTTTCTGCTGTCGTTGGATGAGACGCTTCAATATCTTCCGTCTAATCATGAAAGAAAATGTCTGCCAACAGCCTATGCAGTGTCGCGCTTGCCGAAAACTCACAAATATAATGACGGCGATGCCTGTAATTGGTGGATTAGGACGATCAGCGAGGATAATAATTGCTATACGATGGCAGTAAACAGAAAGGGAATGTACGACCGTCACGGGTTTAAGAACAACATGCATGGCGTCGGTGTGCGTCCTGCACTGTGGATAAAGAAGTAACACCCTTAAAATGAAGCATTACGGAGGTTGAAGATATGGGATTATTCACACCAAAATGGAAAACAAATGACCGAAGCAAACAGATCAAGGCAGTAGAGGCGGTGCGCAAGGTTACGAATGAGAAAGAGTTGAAGCGGATCGCTTTGGAAGCGCCGCTTCCCGACGTCAGGATGATTGCTGTTTATCAGATGAAGGATCCGGCGCTGTTAAGGGAAATGGCCATCTCCGGCGACAAATATGTCAGCAAACAGGCGGTGGAAAAGATATCGAACAGGGATCTGCTCGCCGAAATTGTCGAAAAGGCTGCAAGTCAAGAAGCAAAAGAGCAAGCTGGTACGCAGCTTGATTTCTTGACATTATTATATGAGGCTGCCGAGGCATCGGGCATCGATATCAACCTGAGAGTAGAACACGGCACGCTGAGGGAACTGATTGAGGGCTTTGATTTCACAGATGACACTCATGCCAGAAAGGTCGTTCCCGCCATTATTTCACAAATGACCGACACCGAGATGATTGACAAGCTTGTAGAAGCATGCAAACTGTGGCGCAACTCCAAAGATGCTGTCGCACAAAGCGCACGACTCAGAAAACTCGAGGTGCAGTTTGATGGTCTTGACAAGGACGAGTTCCTGATTTTCCGCTGCAAGAAGTGCGGGCAGACAGTCAGATACGCCGGATACTTTGAGAGTGAGCTTCGTGATTCGTGGGTGGAGAAGGGCGATTATACCTGCGGGTGCATAGAGCATCCGGCGAGAATGACCGGATTCCCGAATGAGCCTGCGTGGGAGATTGCTGTCTCCAGAAATCCGATAGAAGGCGACAAGTTCAGGCTGTGCCCCGTTTGCATGAAACCGAACGGCATCGATACCGGCCCCATAAAGCTGTTATCGAGATGCAGTATGCTTGATGGAAAAAAGGATTTTCAGCATGCAAACAAGTGGAAAACCGAATACTACAGGCTTGGTCTTTATATTCCCTGGCATAGAGCCACGTGGTAAGAGGTAAAGACATACTTTTCCCTTCCAGCGTTTTATAACTTGCCGACATACTTCTTTGATATATGTGGAGGGCAAAGAAAGAAGGAGTTTTTATGAATACTATCACACAGTTTTTAGCGGGACTGACGAACGCACATTATATTCTGCTGTATCTGTGTTGCTTTGTGTCGGCAGTGCTATGCGTATTGATTGAAACGAAAACGAAATTAAAAGCAATATCCGTTTTATTACCTGTCTTTAGCTTGATAGGCGGAATGCTTGCAATTGCTTTTGCCACAATCAAATTGGATTTAAACATAGGGATCGGAATATTTGTCGTTTGGGCGGTATTTTCGTCGATCATTATTTTCCCTTCGCTTTGGATTCACACAAAGATCAGTGAAAAAGAAGTGCCCGAGAAGCCTGCCAGTGTAATCTGCTCGGAAAACGGGCATCAGTGGGAAAAGACGGAATTCGCCTGTACAGTTCGCTGCGCAAGATGCGGGAAGACAAAGGTCAGGCACCAATTTGAGCTGCTGCCTGACAAGCATGAGAAGCGGTGCGTATTCTGTGGGCATACGGAAGCCGTACTCTATAAGCAGCGCATAATAAGCACAGAAACTACGGAAAGCAAGGATTTATTGGATCGTTCAAGAAAAGAAATCATTTCTATAGTTCAAAATCCCGAAATCAGGGATAAAATTCCGGATTTGTTCTGTAGATATCTTGAGAAAAAAGGCTCCAAGACATATAGCAAAGGAACGGCAAAGGCGATTATGACTTGTCTTACGGAAAACCAGGTGATCGAACTGGTGAAAAACAACAGAATTAAGGGTCAGTGCCAATGGGCGCTTGCAGAAATCTCTGATGATGCACTATTAAAGAAGCTTTGCGATATAGACGAGTTTTCTTATGTGGCCAATGGTGAACTACTCAAGCGCGAAAACAAGGTGAAAGATAGTCGCGAGAAGGAGTACTGTCCAGACGGAACGCCGCATGAATTTGGAGATGAATTAATCGAAACTGTTGACTTGGGCGCCAAAGGCGATGATGACCTCATGGCACATGAATACAGGAAAGACAGATACCGTATCTGTAAGAAGTGCGGATATAAGCTTTATATTCGATAGATTAAGGCAGTTGACTGGGAGGCGGTGGTCATATGGGATTGTTTGAACCAATTTGGAAAACGAAAGCCGAAAGCAAGAAAAACAAGGCCATTCTTTCTTTGCAGAAGATTAATGATATTACAAAGCTGAATAGGATTGTCCTTTCTGCGCCTCTATCCTCTGTGAGAAGCGCTGCGGTTCGTCGGATAAGCGATGTTGCGGGCAAAGAGCTTCCATTTGATGCGAATGAAAGTCTGAGAACACTTCTCCTGCTGGATGTTGATGATATCAGGGCATTGGGCTGGTATAGAGAAAAGCTGTTTTCATGCCTGATCGATGAGAACGATTTTCTGAAAATCGTTCTTCAAGCGAAGAATCCATACGTCAGAAGGAGTGCGATCAATCATATTGAAAAGGCCGCGCACATGAATGAAATATTAGAGATCCCGGAAGTGCCTCTCGATTTGAAGATTGAAGTAACCAGAAAAATCCAAGACGCAGACATCTTGGACAAAATGGCTACAGATGAGGCTTTGCCTATAAAACTACGCACTACGGCGGTCAAACGGGTAAAAAATCAGGAACTGTTGTCAGAAATAGTGTGGAGCAAAGATGACAGCGATATACGTGCCGCTGCGATAATGAACATTACCGACAAGGAAGAACTGGAACGGATACGAGATGAGGCTAAGTATTCGCAGATGAGGCAATGCGCATGCGGAAGACTCGGGCATAAATGGGAATTCGTGGAATATGTGCCCCATGGCAGAGGAGGGAAAGACGCTCTGTATATATGTGAAATCTGTGGTGAGGAGAAACTTGAACCCTATGAATGGAGTAGTGCTGACAGTGTATAATGTTTAGCAGATACACTTGCAGAAAATGCGGTCAACTACGGATTACGATTATGGGAGAAAACTGAAGGCGGCAGTATGCTTCCTGTCGCCTTGAATATTTTTCCTGGTTTAATGCTGTGATGCCGATGATCCCCTTGACAAATGAAATCTCAATAATATGTCCGGATACAATGGTTCCAAGAAACACGGTTTCCAGAAGTGATGGATGGAAAGCAATTCGTATCCATGTTGATAAATCACCATATCGTGTAAATGTTGCCGCAAGGATATCCGATGTTTTCATGAAAAGGGATATACAGTTCTTATTTGTATCAACATTTGATTGTGATTTTGTGTTTGTAAGGGAGGCCAAAGCTGATAAAACAATAGAAATATTGAAGAATTCAAGCTTCCGGTTTGATACAAAGTAAAGAAGGATTGTTCCGAAATTGAAACAATCCTTCTTTTATTCTTCTTCTTTTTTCAATAACGGTTCTACTTTCTTTGGACGTAACAGGAATAAGCTGGTAAGTATATATACCACATTCCAGAAAAGAGCCCCTATAAAGTTTGCAGAATAATTGTTTAACAGAGCACTTAAATCAGTTCCTGCCAGAATGCCGGAACCAATCATTACAACCATATCAAATACGCCGTGTAAAATGATGAGTAACCAAATATTTTTGTGACTTCTAAAATATATAGCTCCAAGAAATACAGCCATTCCCATGGTTCCAAAAGCCTGAACAGCAGCTGAGGCTATATCACCACCCGGACGGAAGGCATTGGTTAAATGGGATGCTCCAAATACGATAGCTGAGCATATTAGTGCACACCATACATGCCCTAAACTGTCTTCCCCAAAATAATCATGGAAGGCATTTTGAACTAAGCCTCGATAGATTACTTCTTCACAGAATCCAATCAAGAAACAGAAGGGAATAAATAGAAGAATTTCGCCAAATGATGCGGTCGTATTCAATAACATCCCTAGCGAAAAAAAGCCTTGAAACGCTATAACTCCATAGAGAAGTCCGGCAGCTGATAAACCGCTTTTTAAAAATTTCTTGTCGGTTTTAAAAATCTTCGTTTTCTTTAATACAATCACACTTATTAAAGCCATAATCGCAAAACACAACTCCGCTAAAAGGTTTCTGAGAAAACGATTAGTAACGAAATTATCAATAACAGCTCCCGCAATTCTATAAACGACAAGTGAGACAATCATGGCTGCGATTGCCAATAAAATACCTTTTACTTTTTGTTTCTTATCCATACAATAAAACTTCTTACTCTTAGTTTAAATGATGTCCATATAAATTGAAACCACATAGTAATAGAACTTTTCAATACATGGTTATAAGAGTGTATTATTTTTCGATAAATCTGTTTTATGCTAAAATTATTTCATTGTTGAAAGGGAAGATTATGAATAAACAGGAAGTATATGATTATTTAAATACGCATCATATCGAGTATGAAATAACCGAGCATGAAGCTGTTTATAATATGAAGGAATTGGATGCGGTTGATTTACCGTATCCTGAATTTGATGCCAAAAACCTATTTGTTCGAGACGATAAGAAACGCAATTATTATCTGATCACTGTAAAAGGCGATAAGCGGGTTGATTTAAAGGAATTCCGTAGACAGAATGGATTGAGAGCCCTGTCCTTCTGTTCTGGGGATGATTTGTTGCAGATATTGGGACTTGAGCCCGGTTCTGTCACACCGTTAGGTTTGTTGAATGATCATGAGCATAAAGTTACCTTGTTTTTGGATTCTGCCTTTGAAGATGAAATCATTGGCGTACATCCAAATGATAATACGGCAACGGTATGGTTAAAATCGAAGGATTTAATTGGGATTATTGAAGAGCACGGCAATATTGTGAAAGTGGTAAGTCTATGAGTATCTCAAAAAAAGATATACATGAAGCATTTAAGACTTCGCTGCCGATTATGGTAACCTTTGTGGTGTTAAGCATCGGATATGGAATCCTCATGGAGAAACATGGCTTCGGTCCGTTCTGGTCCTTTATTTCCGGTTTAATTATCTTTAGCGGTACTGCCCAATTTGTCAGTGTATCTTTTTTAACGGGAAGTTCACTTTTGATGGCAGCTATTACGACATTCATGGTGTCGGCAAGGCATATTTTCTTCAGTATTTCCATGATCGGACGCTATCGAAATGAAGGCAAAAGAAAATGGTATCTGTTTTATGCCTTATGCGATGAAACCTATGCCATGTTATCAAAGGATGAAATGCCGGAAGGTGTAAATCTCAGTAATTATCGACTACTGGTGACTTTATTTGATCAAAGCTCCTGGTTGCTTGGTTCCTTTTTAGGAGGCTGGATTGGATCTTTACTCACCTTTGATTCAACCGGCATTGATTTTGCGATGACTGCTTTATTTACTACGGTTTATATTGAACAATGGATGAGTTCCAAGAGTCATATCCCGGCAATACTTGGATTAGGGGCAACCTTAATATGCCGTATATTATTTGGACCGGATCTATTCTTGATTCCTGCCATGATCATTATTGTAGGTACTTTAATTGTGATGCGAAAGACCATCGAAGAAAGTGAGAAAGACGATGATTGATTATAAACATGCCTTCATTGTGATTCTTGTGATGGGACTTGTTACATTGGCAACCCGTATCGTTCCGGTTCTCATCTTTGATCGCAAAGAAGTACCGGATATCATTTTATATCTGGGTAATGTAGTACCTTATACCGCAATGGGATTATTGATTGTCTATTGTTTAAGGGATGTATCTCCATTTACAGGTAACCATATGATTCCGGAAATTATAGCGCTGGCAGTTGTATCCCTATCTTATCTCTGGAAGCGTAATACAATATTTAGCGTACTGATTGGTACCATCCTTTACATGGTTTTAGTTCAGGTTGTGTTTTAGAAGAAGTCGTATGTTCGGCTTCTTTTTTTAGTCTGTATTTGAAAATGCATCAACTCCTTCTATTCTGTTATGGCTGCGAAATTGACGGGGGGACACATTATGAATTTGTTTAAACGCCCGGGAGAAATGCATCTGATTGGGATAACCGACTGCCACTCCGATTTCCTGAATTGGCAGTGTAGTTAGTTTTAGCAGTTCGGCAGCTTTGATCATACGATAATTCATCAGGAACTGCTGGGGTGTCTTTCCAATACTCATTTTGAAGATTTTTCCAAAATAACTGCGGTTTAGACCAATCGATTCGGCAATATCTTCGATGGTGATATCGTTTTGGTAATTATTTTCAATATAGGCAATTGTTTCACGGATATAAAAATCGCGTAATTTGTTTCCCTGCAAGTTTCGGCTTCCAACAGCCGAGCGGGTTAAATAGTCCAGAAATAGATAAAGATGTCCGATAAGATGAAAACTAGACTCATCATTGTGACTTATGATATATAGCATTTCATTTTGCATCAATTCACTAAGTTCAATTGACTTTGGACGATATATAGGCTGATTGTATGAAAAACCGGCAGATTCTAATGCCTGCTGCACCCGGAGTCCATCAAATTCCAGCCAGGCATATTGCCATGGCACATTATAATCTGCCAAATATGTGTTGGTTTGATTAGGATAGATCAAAAATCCTTCTCCACTGTGTAGATGATAGGTTGTTGTATTATTATGCAGGTCTGTAGAAAGAAGTGTACCATTGCCGGCAATTATATAATGGAACAGATAATGATTCCGTTTTGCCGGTCCGAAAGAGTGTCCCGGTTCACATTGTTCCTGGCCGAATTGATATAATCCTAGATCCATAAAGTTATGGTTTGGGAAGATGTGAAAACTGATTTCATGCATAAATTATACCCTCTCTTCTGCTTTATAAATTCATCATATACCAAAAAGCGATATTCATAAACGCATTCTCGTAAGAAACAAGAATATTGGTATAAATGAAGTAATATATGTCCATATGACCACGTATTTAGATAACTTATAATATCATTAATAAGGTAAACCAGCCTAAATACTGGATGAAAAGTAGGAGGTAATTATGGCAGGATTAACATTAGAACACATTTGGAAAAAATATCCAAATGGCTATGAAGCAGTCAAGGATTTTAACCTTGAGATTGAAGACAAAGAATTCATTATTTTCGTTGGACCTTCCGGCTGCGGAAAATCGACGACGCTGAGAATGATTGCTGGTTTAGAAGACATCAGCAGCGGTACTTTGAAGATTGGAGACCGTGTTGTTAATGATGTTGAGTCAAAGGACAGAGATATTGCCATGGTTTTCCAAAACTATGCTCTATATCCTCATATGACTGTCTATGACAACATGGCATTCGCATTGAAATTGAAAAAAACACCAAAAGATGAAATTGACAAGGCTGTTAAAGAAGCAGCAAGAATTCTTGAACTGGATCAGGTGTTGAAAAGAAAACCGGCGCAATTGTCCGGTGGACAGCGTCAGCGTGTGGCTATGGGACGTGCCATTGTACGTAATCCGCAGGTATTCTTAATGGATGAACCTTTATCCAATCTGGATGCCAAACTGAGAGTGCAGATGCGTGCGGAAATTGCCAAACTGCATGATCGTTTAGAAGCAACAATCATTTACGTTACTCATGACCAGACTGAAGCCATGACATTAGGTACACGAATCGTTGTTATGAAAGATGGAATCATTCAGCAGGTAGATACACCAAAGAATTTATATAATGAGCCGGTAAATCTATTCGTAGCCGGTTTTATCGGATCTCCGCAGATGAACTTTATCGATGCGGTATTTGATGGTAAAGCTTTACAAGCCGGCGGTTATACATTTGATTTACCGGCTGAAAAGGCAAAAGTATTACGTGATGGCAATTATACCGGAAAAACAGTTGTAATGGGTGTCCGTCCTGAAAATATTCATGATGCCTCTGTTGAAAGCTTAAAGCGTTTGACAAGTCCATTTGATGCAAAAATTACAGTATTTGAATTATTAGGATCTGAAGTTCTGTTATATTGTGATTTTGCAGGCAGTTCTATTGCAGCTAAGGTCGAACAGGGAAATCAGGCTCGTGTAGGTGATAATGCTTCGTTTGCGCTGGATATGGACAAGATTCATGTATTTGATAAAGAAACAGAGCAAGCCATTGTTCACTAATCAAAAGAGGAAGCGAACATGAAAAAAATGTATACCATTGCGCTTAGCAGTGCCTTAGCCCTGTCAGGCTGCTTGAGCGGATGCTCTGCGAAAAAAGGGACCGATGGGGTAGTAGAGATTGAAATTGTACAGTATAAGCCGGAAGCGGTCGAAGTATTTAATCAGCTGGAGGAAGAATTTAATAAAACACATGATGATATTCATTTAACTATCGAATCTCCAAATGATGCGATGACGATCATGAAAACGCGTTTTATCCGTGAAGATTATCCCGATATTATCGGAATCGGCGGCGATGTGAATTACTCCAATTTTGTGGATGCAGAACTATTGGCTGATGTATCGGATTATTCGGGCATTGATAATGTTAAAGAAGCTTATGTTGACATTATTGAAGGATTGGAATTTGTACCGACAGAAGGCACATTCGGTGTTCCGTATATGGCTAATGCAGCCGGTGTTCTGTATAACCGGGATATGTTTGAAGAACATGGATGGGAAATCCCAACTACATGGTCTGAGTTTATTCAGTTATGTAAAGACATCGAAGCTGAGGGAATCCAGCCGTTATATTTTGGATATAAGGATACCTGGACAACATTAGCGCCATGGAATGCGCTTGCGGTTGATTTAGCGCCGGCTGATATCTGTCAACAGGTCAATTCCGGAGACGCAACATTTACCGAAAGCTATCGAGAGGTTGCCGAGAAACAATATGAATTATTACAGTATGCTGAAAAAGATCCATTTGCGTATGGATATAACGATGCTTGTACTGAATTTGCCCGTGAAAATTCAGCTATGTATATTATCGGAAGCTATGCAGTTCCGCAGATTTTATCGGTAAATCCTGACTTGAACATTGATTCCTTTGTTATGCCGGGAAGCGATGATGCCGACCAGCAGACATTGAACTCCGGAGTTGATTTAATGTTCTGCTTAATGGAAAACTGCGAACACAAAGAAGAAGCCTATGTCGTTCTTGACTTCCTGCTAAAACATGACAATATGCAATATTACATCGATGTTCAGAATGCTGTTCCTTGTACCGAAGGGGATTTCGAGCTTCCTGCTATGCTGGATGGTATGAAAGAATATATCGACCAGGGAAAAATGGCGGATTTCCAGGATCATCATTATCCGTCTGAAATGGCTGTTGACGCTCAAATCCAGACATTCCTGATTGAGGGTGATGTAGATAAATTCTTGAAAAAATTTGATACGGACTGGGTACGTTACAATCGTGATATTATCCGTAAAGTACAAGCTTATAATGAATCCCGCTAAAGAGAGGAAAAAAACATGAAAAGCCAAAATGAAAGAAGAAGAACATTCTTGTTGATTACGATTCCCATTCTATTTTTGTTCTGTATGTTTAATACACTGCCGTTAATCAAGGGTTTCATCTACAGTTTCACAAACTTTAAAGGATACGGAACCTATGAATGGGTTGGATTTCGAAATTATATTGATTTATTTACTGATGCCCGTGTTGGAAAATCCTATTTATTTACAATAAAGTTGGCATTTGTTTCAACGATTGTGATCAATGTTATCAGCCTGCTTATGGCATTAGCTCTTAACAGTAAAATTAAATTTAAAAGTGCCCTTAGAGGAATGTATTTTATACCGAACATCCTTGGTGCATTGGTAGTTGGTTATATCTTTAACTATTTCTTTACATACATTCTGCCTGCTTTAACACATTCATCCAGTCTTCTGGCTTCCAGTAAGTATGCATGGATTGCGATTATGATCGTGTGTGCATGGCAGTCTATTGCGATGAATACTTTAATCTATATCTCCGGTTTACAGACAGTACCGGAAGATGTATATGAAGCAGGTTCTCTGGATGGAGCAACAGGATGGAATAAATTTAGATATATTACATTCCCTTTGATCATCCCATTCTTTACAATCAACATGGTTCTGTCTATGAAAAATAACTTAATGGTTTTTGATCAGATCATGGCATTAACTAAAGGTGGACCGGCACAGAGTACAGAATCCATTTCTTTCTTGATTTACAATAACGGTATGTCCGGCGGACAATTTGGGTTCCAAAGTGCCAATGCGGTTATCTTCTTTATTGTGATTGTAACTATTTCGATTTTGCAGCAAAGATTTTTGAATAGCAGAGAGGAACAATTGTAATGAAAGACGTTAAAATTAAGGAAAAATATAACTGGCCGATTACGATATTGTTGATCTTAGGCTTGATTACTGTATTATTCCCGTTGTATATGACGGTTGTGATTGCGTTTAAACAGCCAAGTGAAATGACCAACACGATTTCCGGTATTTTATCACTGCCGAAAACCTGGAGTCTGGATAATTTCCGTGAAGCAATGCGTGTTACTGATTTCTGGCATTCTTTATTTAATAGCTTTTTGATCACGTCAATAACTATGTTATTTTCCATTGTGATTCATTCTTTAATGGGATATGCGGTAGCTCGTAATATGGCAAAGAGTAAATTTTATTCTTTTGTATATTATTTTGTGACCAGTGGTATGTTTGTTCCGTTTGCGATTTTGATGATGCCACTTGTAAAACAGACAGCACAGATGCATATTGCGAATGGATGGGGCGTCATAATTCTCTACATTGTATTCTATATGCCGATGAACGTTCTGTTATATTCCGGATATTTGAAAAACATACCGGTAGCTCTGGAAGAAGCCGCTCATGTTGATGGAGCAACAACTTGGTCTACCTTTTGGCGCATTATCTTCCCGTTGATGGCTCCTATGCATGCAACAGTAGCAGTGTTGACAGCTTTGGGCACATGGAATGATGTAATGACACCGTTAGTTATTATGTCGGGCAGCGGAATGAATACATTGCCGTTGGCACAGTTAACTTTCCAAACCCAGTTTGGAACGAACTATAACTTGGCATTTGCTTCCTATCTGCTGGCATTGCTTCCAATATTGATTTTCTATCTCTTTGCCCAGAAACAGGTCATTAACGGTGTTGTGAACGGAGCAGTGAAATAGTTTCACAAACGTAAATAGTATGAAGGTTCAGAAGTTACTCAAAAGGGTGCTGTCTGAACCTTCATTTTTGAAAATATTAGAATAATGACAAATTGATGTCTAGAAAGTGTAAAAATATGACAGTCTTATATGATGCGAATCATCAAACGTTTACCATTCATACAAAAAACAGTACCTATCAGATGCAGGTAGATCAATATAATCATCTGATTCATCTTTACTATGGTAAAAGAACCGAAGGATGTATGGACTATCTGCTGGCTTTTGTAGATCGTGGATTTTCCGGAAATCCATATGAGGCTGGAATCGACCGCACATATTCACTGGATTATCTACCACAGGAGTTTCCTACCCAGGGAACTGGTGATTTTCGATCGCCTGCTCTAATTGTCAGGGATGATAAAGGTACTTTTGGATGTCATTTACGTTATAAAGGATATTCGATTGACAAAGGAAAATATAGCCTAAAAGGGTTGCCGGCAGTCTATGCTGATCAAGACCGGGCCCAATCATTAACAATTGAAATGATGGATGACCGTTTGGGATTATCCGTGAAATTGTTATATGGTGTGATTGATGATCTGGATATTATCACCCGCAGTGTCATCGTTACCAATCAAGGTGAGCATACATGTACGCTGGAAAGGCTGTATAGTGCTAATTTGGATTTTGTATATGGACACTATGATCTTATGACATTTTACGGTCGCCATATGATGGAAAGACAGGTCAATCGAACACATGTTGAACACGGAACGATTGGTATTTCAAGCCGCAGGGGCATGTCAAGTCATCAATACAATCCGTTCGTAATTCTATCCGATCAAGATACAACAGAGACAAGCGGAAGATGCTGGGCTATGCAGTTTGTATACAGCGGAGGATTTAAGGCAGAAGTTGAGAAGGATCAATACAATCAGTGCCGTCTGCAGATGGGAATCGAAGATGAAATGTTTTCTTATCAGTTAGAACCGCAGGAATCCATCATTGGACCGGAAGTGATACTTTCATTCAGTGATTCCGGATTTGAAGATTTATCGGATCATCTGCATCAAAATATTCGTAAACATATCTGTCGGGGAAAATATCGCGATATCTCAAGACCGGTTCTGTTAAACAGCTGGGAAGCGTTTTATTTTTCCTTTACCGGACAGGATATTCTTTCTTTAGCGAAAGAAGCTAAAAGTCTCGGGATAGATTTAGTTGTAATGGATGATGGTTGGTTTGGACGACGGAACAGTGACTATTGTGCCCTGGGTGATTGGACGCCTAATGAAGACAAGCTGGGTTGTTCATTAAAAGAATTAGCTGCAAAGATCAATGAAATGGGAGTGAAATTTGGAATCTGGATGGAACCGGAAATGATTAGCGAGGACAGTGATCTTTATCGTAATCATCCGGATTGGGTAATGATGATTCCAAATGAAAAACCGGTCTGTGCCCGCAGTCAATTGGTGTTGGATTTTTCCAGACAAGAAGTATGTGATTACATTTTTGAACGTATTTGCGATATCCTCGATACAGGAAATATTGAATATATTAAATGGGATTATAACCGTTCCATTGCCGATGTCTTTTCATATTCAACCAAGGATCAAGGTAAGGTTTTATATAAATATATACTTGGTTTGTATGATGTTTTGGAACGTCTGATAGAACGCTATCCGGATGTTTTAATGGAAGGGTGTGCAGGAGGCGGAGGCAGGTTTGATGCCGGTATGTTATACTATATGCCGCAAATATGGTGCTCTGATAACACCGATGTGCTGGACAGGTTACAGATTCAATACGGAACATCTTTTGGATATCCGGCAAGTACGATAGGTTCTCATGTTTCCGCTGTACCGAATCATCAAACCGGAAGAACCTCTTTATTGTCAACCCGTGGCGCAGCAGCCAATTATGGTGGATTTGGGTATGAATTGAATCCGAAGTTACTGAGTGAACAGGATAAAAAAGAGATTCGTAAACAAATTGACCACCATAAAAAAACAGCTCATTTAATTCATGAAGGGAAATATATCCGCCTATCTAATCCCGGCGTCGATCCAATTTGTGCATGGGAATTTGTCAGCAGGGACCGTAAGGAAGCGATGATTCAGGTAGTTATACCTTATAACCATGGAAATAGCCCGACATTATATTGCGTTCCTAGAGGCTTAGCCCCCAATTCATTGTATTTATGCCGTGAAGACGGTAAACAATATCCTTCGGATGCATTAATGGATAGTGGTTTCCCATTGCCTGTTATCAAGGAAGATGGAGAAAGCTTTGTATTTCATTTAGAAAAGGTGGAACTGTGAGACGGGAAGAGTATTTAAAGGCAAGAAAAGCAGGTCAAAAATATGTTCAGAGAAACAATAAGAAGGCAGACAATCCCTTTTTACCCTGCTTAAATAATATGCTTTCACATGACCAAATGAAATCCGAAGAGCCGATAGGAGTTAAGGAAATTCCATTATCCCGTGTGATTGGAACGGTGACTGAAGGTCGCAAAGAAGCCTTTGCCGGTAATTATATGCCATTGTTGGAAATTGATACGGAATTTGCCGCAAAATGGATGAATGTTCTGGAATTCCAAATGAATGAAGGAATTAACGATCCGATCAAAGTAAAAGAATATAAAGGATCGTTTTACGTGCTGGAAGGAAACAAGCGGGTTTCGGTATTAAAATATCTAAACCAGCCTATGATAGATGCTGATATTATTCGGATACATACAGTGGATGGTGATGAACGGTATCAGCAGTTTCTAACATTCTATAGATGCACCGGATTATATGAACCATGGTTTTCAAAAGCGGAAAGCTATGAATTACTTGCGGAAAAAATGGGGATGAGTCTGAATTGCGTATGGCCTCAACAGAGTATTCAAAAGCTTAGATCTTGTTATCACCAATTCGTGATGCTGTATGATCATCAAAGTAAAGATACATCAAGGATGGAAGCCGGAGATGCATTTCTGCTTTATCTAAATGTTTTTTCATTGGATAGCTTACTATCTATGACAGATAAAGAAATACAGAAAAACCTCGAGAAAATATGGCTTGAATATGAAAAAAAAGCAGAAACCGCGATCGTGTATCAAGAGAGCCCAAAATCGCAAAGCGGCATGGACCGTATCACCCAAACGATTTTAAAACCGGTTCGGTTGATGACAGAATCGCCCATGCGGATTCTTTTCATCTATGACCGTGATCCCAATACATCACGATGGCTCCACAGTCATGAGATAGGACGTCTGGAACTTGTTCGCATTTTTGGACAATCCGTCATAACAGACTATGTGATTTGTGAAGATTTTTCCGCGTTTGATGAAGCAGTTTTACAAGCCGTTAACAATCATACAAAAATCATTATTACTCCCTCTGCCGGACAAATGGAAGATACCCTGCGCAATGCGCTGAAATATCCGAAAATAAAGTTCTACAATTGTTCCATCAATCAGAATTACAAATCGGTCCATTGTTATTACGGGAGAATGTATGAAATTAAATTTCTGATGGGTGTATTAGCCGGATTGTTGACAAACACAAACCGTATCGGATATGTATCGGACTATCCTTTTTATGGTACGGTAGCCGCAATCAATGCCTTTGCGATTGGAGTCGCAATGGTCAACCCGGAGGCAAAAGTGGAACTGGTATGGTCGTGTATTAAAGATGAAGATTGGAAAGAAACGATGGAAAATAAACAAGTAGATTTTGTCTGCGGACCGGATTCCATCATGCCACAGACAATCGATCAGGAATTTGGCTTATTTCGAATAGATGTCCAGAGTAAGGAAAGCTATGCCATACCGTTATGGGACTGGGGAAGATATTATGAATTAATCATCAAAAACGAAATGGAAGCTGTTTTATCCATGGATAAGCAGGTCGAGAATGCCTGGTACGGTTTATCCAGCGGGGTAATTGATTTGATCTTGTCACATCGAGTTCCGTATTCGATAAAGAATATGATTCAATTGTTGAAAAACGCTGTTACTTCCGGAAGTGTTTCGGTATTTGATGGGCAGTTATATTCCCAAAGCGGTATCATTCAATCTTTGGCAGGGGTACGTATGTCCAATAAAGAGATTGTGCAGATGGATTGGTTAAATGAGAATATTGAAGGAACTTTTCCTAACTACGAACAATTAACCGACAGTGCACGGAAAGCCATTCAAATCAACAAGATTTCAGGGGAATCGTAATGAAGATATTAGCTGTGAGTGATATCGAAGAAAGTATATTGTTGTCTTCGACAAATGAACGTTTCAGAGATATTGACTGCATTCTTTCCTGCGGAGATCTGGAGTATCCATATCTTGATATGTTGACATCAAGGATCAATGCACCTTTGTATTACGTTTGGGGGAATCACGATTCTCAATCAACAAATGGAGGTGTCTGCCTGGAAGATCAAATCGTTGATATGAATGGATTTAAAGTATGTGGATTTGGCGGTTCCATGCGCTATAAACCGGGAAATCATATGTATACCGAAAAAGAAATGCGCCATCGCTTAATGCGTTTTCGGCACTCTCATCTTTTCTTACGATCTGTAGATATATTCGTAACACATGCACCGGCGAAGGGTTATGGTGATTTGGATGATTTATGTCATACCGGTTTTGATTGCTTCAATGATTTTCTGGAGTATTATAAACCTAAATATATGTTACATGGACATGTCCATTTGAATTACGGCCGCTTACAGAGCCAATATCAACATCCATCCGGTACGAAGATTATCAATGTATACGGATATCAGATTATTGAATTATAAGGCCCAAAAGGCCTTTTTTTGCGATTGGTTGATGGAACATAGCAGCACCGCAAACAATAATACAGAAGTCGGTAATACGGCTTCTTTTCATTTGGTTTGTTTGGGTTATAATAAAGATAACAGGTTACATAAATGGAGTTATAAATTATGGAAAAATGGTATGCGAAGCGAAGAGCTTCAGAACTTTTAGAAATCGACAAGAGCAGAATCTTAGTCTTTGATACCGATACGACAGGACTTACACCGGGAACGGATGATATCGTCCAAATTACTTTTTTAGATGGTACCGGAAAAATCTTATTATCTTCCTTAATCCATCCAACCAGAAAGAAAAGCTGGGCAAAATCGGAACAATACCATCATATTTCACCGGAAGATGTTGAAAAGGCTCCGACGATGAAAGATCTTTACGATGAAATCCAGGCGCTTTTCACCAATGCGTTATTGGTGGTAAGCTATGATCTGGATTTTGATATCCGATTTGTCGAAGCGGATGGTTTTATTGTAGAAGGAAAAAAATTCGATGTAATGCGGGAGTTTGGTGCTTTTAAAGAAGGAATTGAGCATAGTAAATTTGAAAAGTATACTTTAGAAAATTGTGCTTCTTATTTTGGATATAAGATGGAACCGCATAACTCCAAAGAAGATGCCGAAGCTACTTTATTCTGTTTCGATGCATTGATTCATGATCCGCGCTTTACTGCCTACGATAAAGAAGAGCGAAAAGAGCTTGAAGAAACCATGCCGGCCGAACCAACGGAATTATCAACCGGTAAAGTCATTAAAGCACGCAAAAGGTTTCCTTTGATCATGGGATGCATCGCAACCTTTATCGGCTTTGCGATGTTGTCACCGGTTGCCGGTGTATATGGCAACGCGCCTCATGATATTGAAAAAATGTTGAAATACGCATTGAATCATTTCGGAAGACCGTATATTATCATCGGTACTGTTTTATTTATCGGTGGGGTTATTACAGTTTTCACATGGATCATTCGATATATGGCAAAAGGCTTTAAACGTGGCGTTGTAAAGGGACAAAGAATTAAAAATCAGTTATAATAATTGTTGAGTGGAGGCTGAAACTATGCAGGATATTACGCAATATGTTTTAGATTATGAGCTTTTAGAGAGTTTGAAAGGGAAGACATTTCATTATTATAAATGCGATCCTTTCTATGTTATTAATTCTGTTACTTCTGTGGTCGGTTTATCAATCGGAGAAGAAAACTATCTTTTGGAAAATAAATTGGAACAGATTAACTATTTCGAGGACATTGATAAATATGCCTTATGGAGTATTGCACCGTGTGAACCGGAGGATATTCATTCGGTATACAGCGATGTAGTACAGAAAGTGACAGAAATTGAAGAAAAGATCACAGGGATTACGGTTGTTAATGAACATCAGCAGCTGCATATCGATGAAGAGGATGAAATCGATGAGCTCTGGGTAACAAGAGCATTGATTTTCCATTTAGAAACAAAAGATATCTGTTTTGAAAAGGATTATATTTCCTTTAGACCGGAGATTTATATCATTACAGGAACCAATCTTAACCAGAGATATCCTGTAACCAACGGCTTTTTCCTGGAAAGTTGGGATGATGAAATCGAACCGAAGGTATATCAGGAACTGAAAGAAATCTAGGGTAGAGAGATCTACCTTTTTTATTTGATTTATGAGAAAACGTGAGAGTTAGACACTCTGTTCCTATTGTGAAAATATACCCTAAAATCACTAGTTAAACTTTTCACAAAAACCTTTAATTTCCTTTACTTTTGTTCTATAATAAACCTCGTGATAAATAGGAGGTCTATTATGGCAAGATTTACATTACCAAGAGACCTTTACCATGGTAAAGGATCCCTTGAAACATTAAAAACTTTGAAAGGTAAAAAGGCAATTATCTGCGTCGGCGGCGGATCTATGAAGCGCTTTGGTTTCTTAGGCAGAGCTGAACAGTACTTAAAAGAAGCAGGTATGGAAGTTGCCTTATTTGAAGGTATTGAAAGCGATCCTTCTGTAGAAACAGTAATGAAGGGCGCTGAAAAGATGCTTGAATTTGAACCGGACTGGATCGTTGCGATCGGTGGCGGTTCACCAATCGATGCTGCAAAGGCAATGTGGATCAAATACGAATATCCTGATTGCACATTCGAAGATATGTGTAAAGTATTCGGTATCCCTGAATTAAGACATAAGGCAAAATTCGTAGCTGTATCTTCTACAAGCGGAACTGCTACAGAAGTAACTGCATTCTCTATCATTACAGATTACGCTAAGGGTATTAAATATCCAATCGCTGACTTCGAAATTACACCGGACATCGCTATCGTTGACCCGGATTTAGCTGAAACAATGCCTAAGAAGTTAGTTGCTCATACAGGTATGGACGCAATGACTCATGCCATCGAAGCATATGTATCAACAGCTAACTGTGATTACACAGATCCTCTGGCAATCCATGCGATTGAAATGATCATGAAGGATTTGATCCCTTCATACAACGGTGATATGGCCGCAAGAGACCGTATGCACAATGCTCAGTGCTTAGCAGGTATGGCATTCTCTAATGCACTTTTAGGTATCGTTCACTCTATGGCACATAAGACAGGTGCAGTATTCCAGGATTATGGAGCACACATTATCCATGGTGCAGCTAACGCTATGTACTTACCAAAGGTAATCGCATTCAACGCTAAAGATGAAACTGCTAAAAAGCGTTACGGCGTAATCGTTGACTACATGGGTATCTGCGATAAAGATGCAAGCGATGATGACAAGGTTGCTGCATTAATCGCTTACTTACGTAAGATGAACGATGATTTAAACATCCCTCACTGCATTAAGAACTACGGTGCTGATTCCTTCCCAACAGAACAGGGCTTCGTACCGGAAGAAGTATTCTTAGAAAGATTACCTGAAATCGCTAAGAACGCTATTTTGGATGCATGTACAGGATCTAACCCTCGTCAGCCTAGCCAGGAAGAGATGGAAAAACTCTTCAAGTGCTGCTACTACGATTTAGACGTAGATTTCTAAAATTAGAAAATTCAAAAAGCGGAGATATCTCCGCTTTTGTGCGAAAGGAAGAATTGTATGGAATGGAATATTGAAAAACTAACCCAAAATAATGCTGAGAAGATCGCAGGATGGAATTTCCCAAAAGATTATGCATGGACAACACTCGGGAAGGGTACAGAAAATGAATATTTTCTGCTTCGTGAAAACTATCGAAAAGATTCTTATTTTCAAGTAACCAAAGATGAATTGATGGGTTATTTCTCCGTCAATGACCGTATTCGAAAAGAAGCAGGAGCTCTGCAGGTCGTTATTAATCCGGAAGCTGATTATGAAGAGGAAAAACAGTTTCTGATTGTAATGGAGAAGTTTATTAAGGAAAAGTATCCATCCATTGAGACCATCAATGTCATGGCGTATTCCACCCAGACAAAGGCCATTGAGATTTATGAAGGCCTTGGATATGAAAATCATGGTGTTCTGTCTTCATTTGGACATGATATGTCATCCTATGAGCAGGATGGATTTAATACCGATGAAAAGGGAAACTATATTCAGGAAATACAATTGGTTGTTCTTTCCAAAAAAATACGATAAGAGGCAGTGTAAACTGCCTCTTTAATATTTCATATCAAATAATTCCGGTTTCTCGAAGGTGCTTTCCACTTCAATAAAACGTCCTTCTTTAGAACTTTGTTCCATAGCTTCAATGACTTCAAGTACATGTGCAGCCATCGCTTTATCGGTTCTGTTTTTCCGATGATGAACAATCGCATCAGCCAGCTCGGCAGGGCCGATTCCCCGGGAATTATCACTGTAGAAACCAACCGGTTTTAACACTTCTGTCTCTTTTTCAAAGAATCCTTTCGGACGGATTAATTCTACCGGATTACCGAACTCATTGGCATTGCCAAGTTTTAATAAACCATTTTTTCCACAGATCACAAAATCGGACCTGTCAAAAATCACACTTTCATTATCTTCATGGATTGTTCCGATAACGCCGTTTTCCAACTCCAATGTAGCCGCAATAATGGCTTCATTAGGTGTATCTATCATTTCGTTAAACCCTTTTGTATCCGGTATGGAATTCATTCGCTTATCATATGGTGTTTTTAATACGGCAGATACTGTTTTAACCGGTCCAAGTAAGGAAACCAAAGCTGTCAGATAGTAAACAATATAGTCTCTTAAAGCTCCGGCTCCCGGAATACGAAGGAAAGGGAACATGGCGGTGAGTATATCATTATCTCGGGTAATTGAAATAGTAAAAGAATGAATCGTTCCAATCTTATTTTCATCGATTGCCTTTTTGGCCGTTTGAAATCCGGTTCCTAAAAAGGTATCCGGTGCCGATCCTAAATACAATCCTTTGGCATCGGCTGATTCACACAGCTCTTTAGCTTCGGCATAGGTTTCTGTCATGGTCTTTTCTGTATATACGTGTTTTCCTGCCAGCAGGGCACTTTTGATTAATTCATAATGCGTCTGAACCGGTGTCAGAATGACTATTATATCGATGTCCGGGTCAGCTAACATCTGATCATTTGTGAGAGCACGAATATGATATTTTTCAGCTTTCTTTTGAGCAGAAGCCATTCCTCTTGAGCTGATGGCACTTACCTGGACGTTAGAAAAGCGGGAAGTAAGGTTATCTAAATAAATGTCGCTGATGGCACCCGATCCAATGATGCCGATATTTATCTTTTGAATTTCCATACAAACCTCCTGAATCATATCTATTATATACTTTATGATAACAGCTGTTTCTAACAGAACAAAATAATTTAAAAAATCCGTTGACAAGATGAAAGCGTTAACATAAAATGATGATGTAAACGATACCGTAAACGTTTACGGAAACGATAACGAAGAGGTGATGATGCTTTTGAAGACAATTAAAGATATTGCCGAGTTATCTGGGTTCAGTATAGGAACGGTATCACGTGTCATTAACAATCATCCTGATGTAAGTGAGCAGGCAAGAGAGAAAATACTATCAATCATTGAACAGGAAGGATATCAGCCCAATTCAAATGCCAGACTCTTAAAAAGAAATTCCGCATCATCCATCAGTATCTTAGTGAAAGGTACAAAAAACTTGTTTTTTGAAGAATTGCTGGAACTGATTGAAAAGGACTTCAAAGACAGTGGCGAAGAGGTCAGCGTGGTCTTTCTTGATGAAACAGATAATGAAGTACAAACAGCTCTGCAAATCTGCAACGAAAGAAAACCCAAAGGGTTGATCTTTCTGGGAGGAAATATCGATTTCTTTAAAGAACAGTTTGATACCATTAAAGTACCTAGTGTACTTGTTTCCGGTGATGCGTCTTCTCTTCCGTTTGAGAATTTATCAAGCTATTGCACAAACGACTATCAGGGTGGTCGGGATGCTGTGAAATATTTATTGGATCACGGGCATAGAAAAATCGGCATAGTAGGCGGACAGATGTTAAGCGATAATGGCTGGGTCGGAACCGCCAGAGTGCAGGGAGCTATCGACTGTCTTAAAGACTGCAATGTAGCTTTTGATGTTTCCAAACAATTTAAACCGGGACGGTTTTCAATGGAATCCGGATATGAAGCGACAAAAGAGCTCATGGAACAAAATCCCGATCTTACATCCATCTTCGCTTTAAGCGATACATTGGCCATCGGTGCCATACGTGCATTAAAAGATATGGGAAAAAGTGTTCCGCAGGATATTTCTATCATCGGTTTTGATGGTATACCGTATTCCAGATATTCTGTTCCACGTATTACGACCATTCAGCAGAATTCTGAACTTATGGCAAAGAAAAGTGTTGAAGATTTATTGTTGAGAATCAGTTATTCCAGAGACCGGATTCATGAATTGATTGAACATTCGATCACATCGGGTGACAGTGTAAAGGAGATATCCTGAAAGGAAGGGTGAGATTATGGCAGAGGTTAGTTTAAAACATATTCAAAAAATTTATCCTGTCGCAAAGGATGAAAAGAAAAAACAGAAAACCACAAATCTTAAAATTACCGATGAAGGTGTTGTAGCGGTAGATGACTTTAATCTGGACATCAAAGATAAGGAATTTATCGTATTGGTAGGACCATCCGGATGCGGTAAGTCGACTACACTTAGAATGATTGCCGGCTTAGAAGAAATTACCCGCGGTGAGCTTTATATTGACGGCAAACTTGTCAATGATGTAGAACCAAAAGATCGTGATATTGCGATGGTCTTCCAAAACTATGCCCTTTATCCGCATATGACCGTTCGAAAGAATATGGAATTCCCATTGACGCTTCGTAAAATGCCGAAAGAACAAATTGATGCCAAGGTGAATGAAGCAGCCGAAATCTTAGGAATCAGTGAATACTTAGACCGTAAACCGAAGGCTTTATCCGGTGGACAGAGACAGCGTGTTGCGATCGGGCGTGCCATTGTACGTGAGCCAAGATTATTACTCATGGATGAGCCGTTATCGAATTTGGACGCAAAACTCAGAAACCAGATGCGTGCAGAAATCATTAAACTTAGACAACGTATCGATACAACATTTGTATATGTAACTCACGATCAAACGGAAGCGATGACCCTTGGAGATCGAATTGTGATCATGAAAGATGGGGAAGTACAGCAGATCGGAACACCGCAGGAAGTATTCAATCATCCAAAAAATATCTTTGTGGCAGGCTTCATCGGAATGCCACAGATGAATATGTATGACGGAAAACTCGATATCAATTCAAACGGTGAATACTATGTGCAGGTTGAAGATGCTAAGGTTGTTCTTTCCGAAGACAAACAAAAAAATTTAAAGGCACATAATGTTCAAGCACAGAATGTAACAATCGGTGTTCGACCTGAACATATCACCTTAAATGAGGTAGAAGGATCTATGCTGCATGGCATAGTCGATGTTTCCGAAATGATGGGATCCAGCGTTCATCTGCATGTCAATGCCTGCGGCAAAGACTCCATTATCATTGTACCGACATTGGAATTGGGTAATAAAAACTATGATCCGCATTCAGAAATCAGCTTTACCTTTGCCGGTAATGTTATCCATGTATTCGATTCGAATGGATTGAATCTGGAATTCTAATATAGGCTCTAATTCAAAAAAAAATAATAAAAGAGGAGGAATGAAACATGAGCAGTAAATTATTAAAGCTTGGTATGGCAGCTCTGATGAGCTTGTCCATGGTTGGATGTTCAGGATCCGGTGGAGGAGGATCTTCATCCGGAGATAAGATCACATTGACAGTTTGGACACCTGCTGAAGATCAATCCGATGAGCAGGGAAACTGGTTAGACAAAGAATTAACTGCATTTAAAGAAGCGCATCCGGAATGGAATCTTGACATTAAAGTCGGTGTTATGTCTGAAGGCGATGCCGGAACCACGGTTCCACAGGACCCGGAAGCTGCCGCTGATGTATACATGTTTGCCAATGACCAGATCACAAACTTGATCGATGCCGGTGCTTTAGCTGAACTTGGCGGAAGTACATTAGACGAAATCAAAGAACATAATACCGATACAGTTATGAGCTATGTTACTTATGAAGATGGTGTTTACGGTGTACCTTTCACTACAAATACCTGGTTCATGTACTATGACAAGTCTGTATTTACTGAAGACGATATTAAGAATCTGGATACAATGCTGCAAAAAGGTGTTGTAGCTTATCCATTATCCAATGCATGGTACCTTGCAGCACCATATCTGGCAAATGGATGCACAATGTTTGGTGAAGATGGCATGGATAACGATGCAGGAATCGATTTCTCCGGTGATAAGGCTGTTGCCGTAACAAACTACTTAGTTGATCTTGCCGCAAACCCTAACTTCAAAAACGATGCCGACGGTGTCGGAATTGCCGGCTTGGCAGATGGTTCTGTAAACGCAATTTTCTCCGGTTCCTGGGACTACAACAATGTTAAGGAAGCTTTAGGTGACAACATGGGTATTGCTCCGGTTCCAACGATCACAATCAACGGTGAACAGAAACAGTTATTATCCTTTGCCGGTGTTAAGGCAATCGGTGTAAATGCTTATTCAAAGAATCCGGAACAGGCTGTTGCGTTAGCTGCTTTCTTAGGATCAACACAGGCACAACAGGATCACTTTGACTTACGTATGGTTGTTCCTACAGATACTACCATTGATGTATCCGACAACCCATTGGTTAAGGCACAGAACGATACCATCAACGATACATCTTTCATTCAGCCGTTTGTTTCCAATATGTCCAACTTCTGGAGCCCGGCAGAAACATTCGGTACTGCCATTGTGAATGGTAAAGTAACACACGATAACGCTGCTGAGCAGACTGAAAAGACAAACGATTTATACAACAGCTCCGCTGTAGAATAAAATAATGGAGTGCGGGCTCATCCCGCACTCTTCCTGTATAAAGGGAGGAGATAGAATGATTGATAAAATATCCGTAAAAAATGCGCTCACTAAGGGCGATAAATGGACGAAATTATCTTCCATATGTATGGGACTTGGTATGATCAAACACGGACAGCTTATTAAAGGTGTCATCGTTATGATTCTTGAAATTGCGTTTATCTTCTTTATGATTACCGATGGAATCGGTAATATGGGAAAGCTCCCCGGTCTTGGCGAGGCAGGACAGGGTAAGGTATGGAATGAGGCAAAAGGTGTTTATGAATATACAGCCGGTGATAATTCTTTGCTGATCCTGCTCTTTGGAATTGTAACGCTTTTTGTGATTGCAGGCTTTATCTTACTCTGGGTATTGCAGATCAAACAGTCTTATAAATGTGAAAAGATGATCGAAAAAGGAATTACTCCGCCGACATTTAAAGAAGATATCGCATCTTTATTCAATGGAAATTTACATATTACCTTAATGACACTGCCGTGTCTTGGAATATTGGTTTTCAATGTGATTCCACTGGTTTATATGATTTCGATGGCTTTTACCACCTATTCAAAAGAAGGAAATCATTTAACTTTATTTGACTGGAACGGCTGGACGCAATTTATCCGTGTATTGAATATGAACTCCAATATGGGTAAGCAGTTCTGGCATGTTCTGGGATGGACCATCACATGGGCTATTTTTGCCACGTTCCTAAATTATATTTTGGGTATGATCCTGGCTTTGATCATCAACCGTAAGGATACAAAGGGAAAAGGCTTTTGGCGTTTCTGTTTTATTCTTTCAATTGCGGTACCTCAATTTGTATCTTTATTAATCATGAGAACGATGCTGCAGCCCCAGGGCGCCATCAATGTTATGCTGAAAAATGCCGGCTTGATTTCATCACCTTTACCGTTCTGGACCAATCCGACATGGGCAAAGGTGACTATTATCATCATTAACCTCTGGGTCGGTATTCCTTATACACTTCTGCAGGTAACCGGCATCCTGCAAAATATCCCATCCGAGCTTTACGAAGCGGCAAAGATGGATGGTGCCGGACCGGTAACTATTTTCTTTAAGATCACCTTGCCGTATATGTTGTTTGTGACAACACCGTATTTGATCGCATCCTTTGTCGGCAACATAAATAACTTTAATGTCATCTACCTGCTGTCCGGCGGTGGCCCGACAAACGTAGGAGATACAGCCGGACAGACGGACTTATTGGTAACCTGGCTTTATAAGCTGACCATCGATAAGCAGTACTACAATATCGGTGCGGTCATCGGTATTCTGACCTTTGTGATTTTAACAATTGTGACATTGATCACGTATCGGAACTCCAGTTCCTATAAGAATGAGGAGGCGTTCATGTAATGGAAAAGAAAAGAAATTCAACCAGTCCGCGAAAAAAGATTGTGAACCTCTTTGTTCATATTTTCCTTGCGGTATTGGCATTTGTATGGCTGATGCCGATTGTCTGGATTGTTTTGACAAGTTTTCGTAAAGAATCCGGATCGTATGTAAGCACCTTCTTTCCAAAGGGATATACCATTAATAACTATGTACGTCTGTTTACTGACAGAAACATCATGAATTTCCCTAAGATGTTTACCAATACATTGATTATTGCGATTATATCCTGCTTGATTTCGACATTCTTTGTGATGAGTGTAGGCTATTGTTTATCACGTATGCGTTTCAAATTCCGTAAGCCATACATGAATATCGCAATGATTTTAGGATTATTCCCGGGCTTTATGGCAATGATTGCTCAATATCATTTATTAAAGACCATGGGTCTTACCGAAGGCGGATGGATCCGCATCGCCTTGATCATAGTTTATTCTGCCTGTGCCGGCATGGGATTCCAGATTGTTAAGGGATACTTTGATACGATACCGCGCTCTATTGATGAGGCAGCTATTATGGATGGGGCCAGCCAATGGGTTGTGTTTACCCGGATCACTCTTCCTCTTTCTAAACCGATATTGATTTATACGTTATTGACTTCCTTTATGGCTCCATGGGTAGACTTCATTTTTGCCAAAGTATTGTGTCGGGCCAATTCGGATCAATATACCGTTGCGATTGGTTTGTGGAATATGCTGCAGAAAGAATATATCACACAATGGTATACCTGCTTTGCGGCAGGTGCTGTAGTGGTATCCATCCCAATTGCGATTCTGTTCTTATATACACAGAAATACTATGTTGAGGGTATGAGCGGAGCAGTTAAAGGTTAATGAAAAAAATAATACAGACAATCTTAGTATTCATATTGATTGGACTGACAGGTTGTCGACCATCAGCAGATCCTTCGGGGTCTGCTGATG
The DNA here is from genome assembly GCA_017941505.1 of Faecalicoccus sp. Next base: position 27,444 of record JAGAWH010000069.1, read on the forward strand.
CCCTTATACCTGTTGACGATCATTATCGTAATACCTATGAAATCTTTGTCTATTCCTTTCACGATTCCAATGGGGATGGCATCGGTGATTTAAACGGTGTAAAGGAAAAATTGAATTATATTCAGGATTTAGGCTTCAATGCCATATGGTTGATGCCTGTATGTTCATCTCCAACGTATCATAAATATGATGTTTCGGATTATCAGGCAATTGATCCTCAATATGGAACCATGGAGGATTTTGAAACACTTGTCAGTGAATGTCATCAAAGAAATATGGAGGTATACACCGATTTAGTGCTCAATCATACTTCCACTCATCATCCATGGTTTAAAGAAGCATCTAATTATCTACAATCGGGAAAAGATTATAACGAAAACGAGTGTCCATATTTAGGATATTATCATTTCTCAAAAAATGCAGAGTATGGGTATGCGAAACTAGAAAACAGCGAATGGTATTATGAATCCCGTTTCTGGGATCAAATGCCGGACTTAAATTTAGATAACCAAAACGTTCGTGATGAAATAAAAGAAATCATGAATTTCTGGCTGGATAAAGGGGTGGATGGCTTTCGCTTAGATGCCGTGACATCCTACTATACCTCAGACGATGAAAAAAATATCGAATTCTTAAAGTGGGTGAACGAAACCGGAAAGTCCATTAAAAAGGATTGTTATTTTGTGGCGGAGGCTTGGACCGGTTTAGAACAATATGCCCCTTATTATCAAAGTGGAATTGATTCATTCTTTGATTTTGCCTATTCAGGAAGTGATGGTATCATCACGAAAACGGTAAAAGGACAGATTTCGGCAAAACAGTTTCTAGAGTCTCTTGTAAAGGAAGAGCAGCTTTTTAAAAGCTATCATAGCGATTTTATCAATGCTCCTTTCTATACAAACCATGATATGGCAAGAGCCTGCGGCTATTTCCCAGGAGATAACGGAACAGAGCTTAAGCTTGCCTTAGGATTACATTTTATGATGGGTGGCAATGCCTTTCTTTATTATGGTGAAGAGATTGGTATGAGAGGCTCCGGCAAAGACGAGAATAAAAGAGCACCGATGTTTTGGTCGAAAGAATCCGATTGTACAGGAGTGCCGAATATGGATTCCATTACCATGAAATATGATCCGGTTGACATGCAGATGGAAGATGAAAACTCCATTTATAACTATGTGAAAGAGATCTTGAAGATTCGAAATCGATATCCTGTGATCGCCAGAGGTGAGACTTTGATCAATGAGACATTAACAACCGATACATTGGCTGTTTTTGAAAAGAAGAAAGATGGATTGGATTCGGTACAAATCATAATCAATTTAAGTAAGGATCCGCAAAGCATTTCTTTGGAAGATTATACAACTCTTTCATCTGAAGTGAGTGCATCCGGAAAAACCTCCCAAATCCATGGAAATACGCTTGATATATCAGGATATGGAATTGTGGTGATGACAAGTGATCAATAATTATATTTTTGATCTGTATGGAACCTTACTTCATATCCATACGGATGAAGAAAAAATCTCATTGTGGATGTATATGACCCGGTTTTATAAACGAAAACCGGAAGAATTAAAAAGCTTATATAAACGATACTGTAAAGAAGAATTTGAAAGACAGAAAGTTTGTATGAACAGCGATGATCCGGAAATTGATATCCTGCGTGTCTTTGAAAAGATGCATCCAATGCATTCGATAGATGTAAAACACATCGCTACCCAGTTTCGCGAAAAATCCCGAGATATTTTGGAGCTGTATGCAGACACAATGGATACATTAACTTCCTTAAAAGGACAGGGAAAGAAAATATATCTTTTATCGAATGCTCAGGAAGCTTTTACTTTAGATGAATTAGATCAAATGGGACTGACTCATTTATTTGATGGAATCTGCATCAGTTCGACTTATGGACTTAAGAAGCCGGATGTTCGATTTATGGATTACTTATTGAATACGTATCAATTACGCATTGATGAAAGTGTTATGATCGGAAATGATTTTAATACGGATATTGCGATTGCCAATAAGGTAGGAATGCAGGCAATTCATATCAATACCGATCATTATTCAAAAGAGTTTATTGAAAATCAGAAATATGCGTTTGAAGAAATTGAAACATTAAGACAATTGTTGTAGGAGGTAGTTATGCCGGATTGGTTAAAAGATGCCGTATTTTATGAAATATATCCATCATCATTTTATGATTCCAATGGAGATGGAATAGGAGATATTGAAGGCATTATTCAAAAACTGGATTATATAAAAGAATTAGGATGTAATGCGCTTTGGATCAATCCGTGTTTTGATTCTCCGTTTTTGGATGGCGGATATGATATCAAAGACTACAAGAAAGTAGCTGATCGTTACGGAACCAATGAGGACTTGGTACGCTTATTTCAAGCAGCTCATGAAAAATCGATTCATGTATTACTCGATCTGGTGCCGGGGCACACTTCTGACCAACATCCATGGTTTAAAGAATCCTCAAAAAGCACTCCCAATGAATATTCAGGACGCTATATCTGGACAAATCACGCTTTTGAAGGAATAGGTGGACATCCTTATATCAGCGGTATGACGGAAAGATCGGGAGCATATATGTTAAATTTCTTTGCCTCACAGCCGGCTTTAAATTATGGATGGGGATACCGAGATAAAGATTGGATGAGTGCCCCTGATTCCAAAGAAGCAATTGCCACAAAAGAGGCTTTAAAGGATATCATGCGCTTCTGGTTAGATCTTGGATGCGACGGGTATCGTGTGGATATGGCAGATTCTTTAGTAAAAAATGATGATGATAATAAATCATATACCTGTGCCATTTGGAGAGATATTCGAAATATGTTAGATAAAGAATATCCGGATGCAGCATTAGTGGCAGAGTGGTCCAACCCCTATCAGGCAATACTGGGTGCCGGATTTCATATGGATTTCTATCTGGATCATCCGCATAACGGATACAATACGCTGCTTCGTGATTATGAACATCATCAAGAAGATAACAGCTTTTTTAGAGCAGAGGGTCAGGGTGATATCGCAAGATTTTTGGATGATTATCTCCCTAAATATAAGGCTTCTAAAGAAAAAGGCTATATTTCCATGTTTACCTGTAATCACGACACACCGCGTCCGGCACGAACTTTATCCGACAGGGAATTAAAGCTTGCCTATGCCTTTATCTTTACAATGCCCGGAGTTCCGTTTTTGTACTATGGAGATGAAATCGGTATGCGATATCTGAATGTAGAAACAAAAGAGGGTGGATATCATAGAACCGGTTCCAGAACTCCTATGCAATGGGATAAGAATGAGATGAATATGGGCTTTTCTAAAGCAGATCCATCTCAACTATATCTTCCGGTGGATCAAAACGGTCCATGTGTTGAAAAACAGAAAAATGATTCAAATTCATTATGGAATGTCACGAAGGATATTATTTCATTACGTCATAGATATTCAGATTTACAGGCAGATGGTGATTTTGAAGTTCTGTACGGATATAAACAATTTATCGTTTATAAAAGAGGACATCTGATTATTGCACTAAATACTTCGAAACAGGTAAAAAAATGGCACACTTCAAATAAGGTCTTAAAGACAGTTTATGAAGTAGGAGATTATAAAATGACACAGGATATGCTCTATGTAAATGGTCAATCCTTTGTAGTCATGGAAGAGGAATGATATGACAGTTACGATTAAAGATATTGCTCGATTATCCGGATATTCGATTGGAACGGTATCCCGGGTCATAAACAATCAAAAAGATGTCAGTGAAGCAGCTGCTCAAAAAATACAGGCAGTCATTGAAGAAGTTGGATATCAGCCAAACTCCAACGCCAGACATTTAAAGCGTTCCCGCTCTAACGCTGTTACTGTTATTGTCAAAGGAACCAATAACCTGTTTTTAACAGAACTATTAGAAAATGTGCAGTCACATTTAAAAGATGCCGGGGAAGAAGTGAATGCCATATTTTTAGATGAGTCTGTCAATGAGGTAGAAACCGCAATTGTTGAATGTAACGAAAGACATCCTAAAGGATTGATCTTTTTGGGTGCTGATTTAAATCACTTTCGAACCGATTTTGAAAAAATCAGCGTTCCTTCGGTTCTTATTGCAGCCTATGGCTGTGATTTAGGATTTGAGAATTTATCCTCTTTCTGTACCGATGATTTTATGGGTGGATATATGGCAATTCAAAGGCTTATGGAAAAAGGACACCGAGAAATTGCCATTATCGGCGGCTTTCTAACCGACGAATATTATCAGGCTTCAACCGCCAGGTTGAACGGTGCACTCAAAGCTTTAAAAGAAGCGGGAATTGAGTTTGACTTGAATAAACAGTATATCCAAAGCAGTTTCTCCATACAGGATGGATATTCTAATTTTAAAACTGCATATGAAAACGGATTACATTGTACAGCTGTATTTGCACTGTCAGATATGGTTGCCTTAGGAGTGTTAAGAAGCGCAATAGATTTAAAATTAGGTGTTCCCGATGATTTATCCATTATTGGATTTGATGGCATCGAGACAGTGAATTATTCAATTCCGCGTATTTCTACCATTTGTCAGGATATCGGTCTACTCGCAAAAAAAGGTGTTGATGATTTACTGTTAAGGATGGAGTATTCCAGAACACCTGTTCATGAAAGACTGCCTTTCCAAGTCATTGATGGTGAAAGTATTAGATCTCTTTAGAGAGATCTTTTTCTTTATAGTTCTGTAATATTAATGTTATATTTTGTTTAAATAATATATAATGAGAATAACTAGGTATCAGGAGGCAAATATGAGAAGAGTATTATTAATTTGTGGGGCAGGAATGTCCAGCTCTATGATGGCAAAAAAGACAACAGAGTATTTTCAGGAAAACGGACACGACATTGAAATGACGGCAGTAGGTGTTCCTGAAGGTAAGAAAACTATTCTATCCGGTGCTAATTATGATTTGTATTTAATTTCTCCACAGGTAAGAATGGAGTTTAAAGAAATGAAAAAAGCTGCCGATAAAATGGGAAACAGAATTGCTCAGGTTCCGCCGCAGGCTTATGTACCTATTCCTTCCGGAATCAAAAACATGGCTAATCTCTGTTTAGACAATCTTGACGACTAGTTTGAATCTCTGTAAAGAGATTCTTTTTTTTTATAGAAATAATTCTTTGATAATGAGTGTATAAATGACTACGAATTAAAGATTTAAAAGGATGATATTATTCGCTATAATTTAATTAACAAGATTCAGAAAGGAGAAACTATTATGAGTTTCAAAAAAGGTTTTTTCTGGGGTGGAGCAACTGCTGCCAACCAGCATGAAGGTGGATGGAATGAAGGCGGACGCGGTCCGGCATTGACTGACTATACGACCGGCGGAAGTGTTAAAGAAAGAAGAAAAGTTACATGGGAAGATGCGGAAGGTAAGATTCATGTAACCGATCAAATTCCGTTTGATGATTCACTTCCTAAAGGTGCTGTTCGCTATGCAACAGCTCCGGGATACTTATATCCAAACCGTGAAGCTACGGATTTCTATCATCACTGGAAAGAAGATATCGCTTTAATGGCTGAAATCGGCTTTAAAATGTTCCGTATGTCTATTTCCTGGTCACGTATTTATCCAACAGGAGAAGATGAAAAGCCAAATGCAGAGGGTGTTGAATTCTATCGCAATGTATTCAAAGAATTACGTGCTCATAATATTGAACCATTGGTAACAATTCATCATTTTGATACACCGCTTGCCTTAGTTGAAAAATACGGTGACTGGCAGGACCGCAAATACGTTGACTTATTCGTTAAGTATTGTGAAACTATCTTTACTGAATATAAGGGTTTAGTTAAATATTGGCTGACATTTAATGAAATCAACAATACATTAAGTGTAGCTGAATTCTTAGGTGATGCATTCACCGATGAAGATTATAAGAAACGTCTCCAGCATTTACATTATCAATTTGTAGCCAGCGCAAAAGCTGTTAAATTAAGTCATTCCATTGATCCGGAAAACATGATCGGATGTATGATGTCTGGCGCTATTAACTATCCGCATACCGATGATCCGGCAGATATCTTACTTTGTCTGCATAAGATGCAGGATAACTTCTTCTATTGCGGTGATGTACAGGTATTCGGTGAATATTCTCCATTCGCTAAGCGTATGTGGAATACCCATCATGTCAGCGGCTTGGATATTACCGATGAAGATCTGGCCATCTTAAAAGAAGGAACAGTGGATATGTTCACGTATTCCTACTATATGACAAACGATGTTACGACTCATGAAGTTAAGGATCTGGCAGCAGGTAACTATGCAGCCGGTGTACGTAACCCTTACTTAACATACTCTGACTGGGGATGGGCATTAGATCCTACCGGAATGCAGTACTCCTTAGAAATGATTTATGACCGTTACCGTATTCCTTTGATGATTGTTGAAAATGGCTTAGGTGCATTTGATACGGTAGAAGACGGACAAGTTCACGATGATTATCGTATTGATTACTATATTCCGCATATCGAAGCTATGGGACGCGCTATTGATAACGGCGTTGAATTAATCGGCTATACAACTTGGGGATGCGTGGATGTAGTATCTGCAGGAACCGGTGAAATGCGTAAGCGTTATGGATTCATCTATGTTGATAAACACGATGATGGAACCGGCGATATGCACCGCTTCATTAAAGATTCCGGATACTGGTACAAGAAGGTTATCGCATCCAACGGCGAAGATCTCAGCAAATAAGAATCTATAAAAAACTCACTTCGGTGAGTTTTTTATTTTCCTTAATCAATATATAATATGAGGTAGAGAAAAGAGGAATTAATAATGGCAGAAGATATTCGCAATATGAAAGATACTTCCGGCATCAAGGAATTTAACACCCAGTTTGAAGGACCGGACTGTATTGTACTTGACAGTGGTTATTGTTCTATGGGACGCATGATCGGTTATAAGGCATGTCAGATCGGAGGATATACCTATTATGATGCGACCGTTTTATTGGAACTGGTACCGCAATACGGCATCACAAAGGATGAGGTAGATGTATATGAGAAAAAGCTTCGTGAGCGCTTATATACAAGAGAAGAGATGGAAGCGGATGAAGAATATCAAAAATTATCTAAGATTTTCGATGAGGCAGTAGATATTGCCTTATCCAAAGGTAAATGTTTGATTCATGACCGCATGGCCAAAGAAGAAATCATCGCTAAAGGACACAGCTGTGTAAGTGTTATGACATATGCGCAAGACCTTCCGGCAAAGATCGTAAAGGCCAGAACATCTGTAATTTATGAAAATGTTGAAGATGATAATCTGGTTATTAAAGGAATTGAA
>JAGAWH010000070.1 GCA_017941505.1 Faecalicoccus sp.
CCTTTGGTTTAACTTTCCCAATATTTTTTATTCCTTCTTTTTGATACCTTTTCGTACAAAATCCACATAGAATTTCTTTTTCGGGTCTATTTTTAGAAGTAAACTCGGCAAAATTTCTTGAAACTACTACATCATCTTGCAAATGCCATGTACCACTAGCATTTGGAAGAATCTCAAAGCTTTTTAAAGTTGCTTCCAAATTACCTTCTTGATCCCTATCTTCAAATATAAGGATTTCTTCTTCTTTTATTCCTTGTAAAACAAGAGATGGCAGTAGAAATTCATCTACATACCATCTCCTTTTACCGCATGTGTGTATTTGATACATATTAGTTTTTCCAACCAATCAGATATAATTTAAACATTCCGACATATGGGTAAGTTGTACTTCCTGTGGTCATCGTAATCTTTCCACCTGCAACTTCACTATTTGCAGCTATATGCGGATAACCACTTATATAATATGTACCACCAAGACCGCTATAATAAATACCGTCATTAAGTTCATCTGTAAGATAAACTCCTCCATTAGTATTGATGTTAGTAGCATCCCAGCGTTCTATTACCAAGAGTACAAAATGATTAGCAAAAACATATCTTTCCATCTTGCCACCACCAAAACCGGAAAGAGTTATATGACTAGTCAAATCTTCCTTTGTGACAAGGCTTCCAAGAGCGCTATCTAAAAAGCCTTTAGTCACAACGTCCATCGCGTTGACCGGATCTGCTCCAATGGTAAGTTTTCCTTTTAAAGTCTCATTACCATTCCAATCAAGAGTTCTTGCATTAGATTTTGCACTAGCAGCCGTACCGTTTCCTACAATTTCAATATAAGCTCCCTTACTTGCAGCACTGGAACCGGAACTATCCGAAATATTAAATGAACCAAAGACATGCTGACATCTTCTTGCTGCAGTAGTTCCTTCTCCTTCAGCATGTGATGTCTGTCCACTAGCAGTTGTTGAATAACCTTCAGCATGAGAGTTTTCATATGAAGCTAGCGTGCTTTGCCCCTCAGCATGAGAATTGACTCCAGAAGCAGTTGTTCCATTTCCTTCTGCATGAGAATTGATTCCAGATGCAGTTGTTCCATTTCCTTCTGCATGAGACTTTGCCCCAGAAGCTGTTGCACCGCTACCTTCAGAATGAGCATAAGAACCTTCCGCTCTAGAATATCCTTCCGCATGTGCTCCAGTAGCATTATCGCCGGTAGTAGACCCGTCCCCTTCTGCATGAGAATATAAGCCTGATGCGCCAGAACTCCTTCCCTCAGCATGTGAAGCATTTCCAGAAGCAGTTGTTCCGCTTCCTTCAGCATGAGAATTTTCACCAGAAGCAGTTGCTCCGAATCCTTCAGCATGTGACTTATTGCCAGATGCAGTAGTATTCATCCCTTCGGAGTGTGAATATTCACCGGAAGCGGTTGAATATCCTTCAGCATGGGATGCGTATCCAGAAGCTCTAGCTCCGTTTCCTTCTGCATGAGCTGAATATCCGGCACTAGTTCCGCTTCCTTCAGCATGGGCTGAATATCCAGCACTTGTACCACTTCCTTCTGCATGGCCATACATCCCGGTAACAGTATTTCCTGTGATGTTACCTTCTTTAACACCTTGAAGAGATGTTGCACCATCACCATCAACGTCTTTAACCCACTTATTGCCAAGGTCTTCACTACTAATATAGCCTCCGAAGTTATCCCAAGCTTCGCCAAGCCATACTACGTTATCTCCAGCATTAATCTCATGTTCTGGGTCTGCATTTACGATATTATACATATCGCCAGTTTTAGGATTTGAAGGAAGATCTGCATAATTAGCTACAGATCCTTTTACATTCATTACCTTTACGAGATCATTATACTTTACTACGCCGTCTTCAACTAATTTTTCGAGGGCAATAGCAATTCTTTTATCGGTCTGTTTATGAATAGCAAAGTTATTTTGAATTTCTGCTATGCTTTCAAGAGCTACAGCCATTCTTTCCTTATCGTCAAGATAAATTTTCTTAGGCTGTGCTTTAGGTTTTTCTACTGTCTCTTCAACTGCGGTCTCAACAGTAGTTTCTACAGTTTCTTCTACAGTTTCTTCTACAGTAGTTTCTACAGTTTCTTCAAAATCTGTAAGCGGCATATTACCCTCCTAAAAACTTAATCTACGTAAAATGAAGAAAGGGCGCCTCTCGCATTTGTTACAAGAAGTGCTCCTTCATAATCTCCCGCGGTCTCGAAATAATATCTTTCAAGGCCGTATTCATCCGATTCAATTTCTTTGTAGCCCTTTACCATCTTTCCATCAGGATTGAAGTAATACCAGTGATGATTTATCACCATCCAACCATGAGCATTCTTTCCTTCCTCAAGACGATAGTACCAGTCATCTCCTGATTTTACCCATGAAGGATACATAGGCTTAATATCCTTTTCATAAGCAGGTCTGCCATATCCATCAATTGCGGAATATCCAAATGGATAAGTCTTCTGCCATACTCCACCACCATTAGCTTCAACTTGTGTTGATGTTCCTTGAGGCGATGTATTACCCTCGACCGTTATGATTGAGTTACCTTTAACATCAACTACGAGTCCTGTGTGATGTATCCTTACTGAATTTTTAAAAAAGACCTGATCTCCAGGTTTAATTCCATTTGTTCCATAAAAATAAGCCTTCTTATTCTTGAAGGCCTGAGCTGAAGCTATCGTATAATCATCAAATCCTCCGAGGAGAGACTTTGCAGTTGAAATTCCATAAGCTTTCTGGAAACACCAATCCACAAATGAATCGCACCAATAGGCAGGAAAGTCCATTACTTCAGGATATATCTTATGCATTTCATATCCGTATTTTGTGTAATTATCATATCCTGCCCCATCGGTTTTTCTATAAATTACAGAAGGATCCTTCTGATATGCTGCTTTAGATTTTTCAAGATAGCCTCTTTCTCCAAGGGCAATATCTATTACTTTATCCACTGTATTTGCCATAAGATTACTCCTTTCATTTTTATTAAATAACCGGAACTTCCTCTTACCTTTCTTATCTCTTATACTTAACCAAAAAGTTGATCTCTTTTCTTGCTTTTTTTCTTCTATCATTGATAACTCTAAGGCGAATATAAGCTTTCTTTTTTAATTCCTCATTACTGACCATAAGATGGACGTTACTTGATTTGGCTCCTATTATTAGCTTTCCATCGTTTTTAAATTCAGGAACACCAATCACTATTGATTTAAGAAACGAAATTACAAAAGTACCTATCAAAATATTTAAAAAAACAAAAGGGGCCTGTTTTTAGACCCCTAAATAAATCAACTAAAGCAATGGCAAGACTGACTTCAACTACCGTCCAAACAGCTCTTTTAAATGATACAGATAGAAGGTATTTTGAATTTTCTCTATAAA
>JAGAWH010000071.1 GCA_017941505.1 Faecalicoccus sp.
CACCAAAGAATTCTCATGATCATAATTCCCATCATCGTCAGTCCATCCGCCCAAGGCATTTTGAATGGTATAGCCGGAGAAATGGCGAACCAAAATTGTTTCTAATAAATCCTTTGCCTGTGCATCAGTAAACTCAGAACCATCTTCATTTTCAGCAGGAAGGCCTAAAAACATCACGTATTGAACATCTTTCTGTTCTGTAGGTGATGGCTGATTCCCTTTCACAAAGGCAATTCCGGACATAATTACCGCAATCAGAGATAGAATACTTGAAATTATCGCAAATTTATCTTTCATTTAAATGCTCCTTTACATTAAGAAAATAGTATCTAAAAAGGATAATGAAATCAATAAAAAAACTTCCGCGAAATGCGGAAGCTATTCAATTATAGAGCCAGTGCTGCTGCAAGACCTGCTTCGGTAGCCTTATTGGCAGGACCTACCGCGTTGGCATCTCCGACTACGTAAACTTCTTTACAGATCTTTTTAGCTGCTTCTTCTAATGGATTGTATGATTTTACACCCATCGCAAGTACAATCGTATCAAATCCGCCAATCGATTTCTGCTCACCGTATTGTTCGTAAATTACGCCGTCTTCATTAAATTTTTTCACTGTCGCATTGACAATCTTCTGAATGCCTCTTTCAGCTAAACGAGGCATCATGAAAGCACGAGGTGTCGGCATTTCATCTAAGGCAATATCTTCTCTCATTTCCAGAACGGTAACAGCTTTTCCGTGTTCTCCCATAAAGTCAGCCGTTTCAACACCGGTCATACCGCCGCCGATTACTAAGACTTTAGCACCCGGATTCACATTGCCATCAAGAATCTCCTGAGCAGTGGTAACTCTTGGTCCATTGATACCTTCAATTGGAGGACATGCCGGTGTACCACCGGTTGCCAAAACAATCGCATCTGGTTTACATTCTTTTAAGAAGTCCTCTGTCACTTCGGTATTGAGCATGCACTTAACACCGAATTTTTTGCACATCGTCAAATAATATTTAATAGCGGTTGCGATATCCTGCTTGGTAGGAGGAATCGATGCCAATCTAAACTGACCGCCAAAGTGTCCGCTCTTTTCTACCAATGTTACATCATGTCCCTTTTTAGCCGCATTCCATGCAGCCATCAGTCCGGATGGACCTGCACCTACCACAACAACTTTTTTCTTGTTTTGAGCAGGAGATAAGTCATATTCAAATTCATGTCCGGTAACCGGATTGATTAAGCAGGATACTTTTCCGGCCGCATTCAGATAGCCAAGGCAGGATTGTGTACATCCGATACAAGGCGCGATTTCATCTGTTTTTCCTTCTTTTACAAGATTAGGGATGTTTGGAGCTGCGATAGAAGCGCGTCCAAAGGAAATAAAATCTGCACATCCATTCCGTAAAGCACCTTCTGCAGAGAACGGTGAATATCTTCCTACTGAGATAACCGGAATATTAACGGCTTCCTTAATGACCTTAGTTGGGAATTGGTTAAATCCCTGCGGCATTTCCGGAGAAGCTGACATATACTGCATGCTGGCATAGGTCATGATTGAAATATGGATCGCATCTGCGCCTTCCTCTTCGGCCATTCTTGCCACATTGCAGGACTCTTCCAAAGTACGTCCGCCATGAACCTTTTCATCCCATCCAAAACGGAAAGTCATCACAAAGTCATTTCCCACTTTTTTACGGATATTTCTAAAGATTTCGCGAGGGAATTTCATGCGTCCTTCAAAATCTCCGCCAAATTCATCATAACGCTTATTGGCATGCGGTGACATAAACTGGGCAATCAGATAACCATGGGCACCATGTACCTCAACGCCATCCGCACCGGCTTTTTTAGCACGCACGGCTGCATCGCCGAATTGATCAATAATTTCCCAGACTCTCTCATTGGACATTTCATCCGGAATCACATTGAGTGCCGGACAGGCAACTTTAGAAGGTGCTTCCGGAGTCATATTGAAAATATAAGGGGGAGCTGTCTGACGACCGCAGTGATGCAGCTGAATCAGCACTTTAGCACCTGCTTCATGAATGGCATCCATTAATTTTGAGAAGCCTTCAATCTGCTCATCCTTCCATAAGCCTACTTCATTTAATACAGCTTTACCATGTGGATCGATAGCGGTAACTTCTATGATAATTAATCCAAATCCACCGGCTGCTCTTGTTCTGTAGTATTCAATCATTTGATCGGTAACCATACCCTCGTATGTACCGAAGTTGGTGCCCATCGGTGGTACTACAAAACGGTTTTTTAGTTCCATGGAACCGATTTTTCCCGGTTCTAATAATTTTGTGAATTGCATGATAGTCTCCTTTTCTGTTTATCCTATTTAAAACTATTGTAAACTATCGAAACAATGTTCTAAACAAAGAGGCTATATTCCGCAAAAAAGGACAAAAAAACGACTGATGTAACCAGTCGTTATACACTTCTTCCTAATTCATAAGCCTGCTTGGGATACGAAGATCTTTTGGTCATTCCCGGTGATCCGCAGCCATATCCTAAGATCATTCCCATATCTCTGAAGTTGATGTAGCGCACCAATGTTTTATAGTGGGCACTCAAGGCATCAAAGGTCCAATCATCCGCATTCCATGCCACCGTCAATAAAGCGGATTTTAAATGTCGGCTGTTCAGCGAGCTGTTGTACGCACAGAAACGGTCAACAACCATTTTTAACTGGGCAGACATACCGTAGTAATAAAGCGGTGTCGCAAAGACAACCATATCGCAGGACAACAGCTTTTTACGGATCATTTCCACATCATCTTTCTGTACACACGGTCCTTCATACCCGCATGCCACACATCCGATACATGGATGGATATTGGCATGGCATACATCAATGATTTCCACTGTATGTCCGGCCTCTTTAGCACCTTTTGAAAATTCATCAACTAAAATGCTGGTGGAGCCTTTTTTATTTTATCCGAACCTTTGATAAATCCGAACCTTTTTCTAAATATGGCTTAGATAAAGCTATTTATAAAAGAAAAGGTTCGGATTTTATTTTCGATATAATGATCATTGACCAACAGTAGAAAGGAGAAAATTATGGTCAATG
>JAGAWH010000072.1 GCA_017941505.1 Faecalicoccus sp.
GAAGGTTTCACCCGGTTTGAGCATCATTGTACCTTCACGTTTTTCAAACGGTACATCTACCTTTTCAAAGTCCGCATGACCATACCATGGTTCAATGCAGATAAAATTAGAACGGGACGGATGTGACCAGATTGCCAATAACGGGAAATCCGGGAAGTAAACGCGTACGCGTCCTTCACCCTTGCACGATAATGTAACATAAGTTGATTTTAAATCTTTGTAGACGATAGTGGCATACTTATCGATATCTTCACGATTTAAATTCCAGCTCTTAAATTCTACGGTTGGATATTCCACCGGTTTTTCCATCTTCGGATCAAATACCATCTGAGTGGCAACTTCTTCATATTCGTAATCGATTGAATAATCTTCAAATTTTTCGCCTTCAAACTGAGGAACGCGGAATGCCGGATGTAAACCGAAAGTAAACGGCATTTCCTTATCGCCGGTATTCACTACGGTATAGTCGATATGCAGTTTCTTGTCTTCCAGCCAATATTTCATTTCATAATGGAAATCAAATGGATATTGCGCCCTTGTATCATCGTTGGAGTCATATGTAAATACAATCGCATCATCCGTTACCTTACCATCAAGATCGGCATAACGGATCAAGCCATGATTTTTCATGGAGTAGGTTTTACCATCAATTTCATAACTTCCTGTATGTGTGCTTCCGATGATTGGGAATAAAGTCGGGTTCTTTCCGCTCCATCCTTCATCGCCCTGATACATCAATTCCACATTTTTTTCCTTGTCGAAAAAATGCTGGATCTCACCTGCTCTGGCAACACATTCTAATTTCATCTTTTCATTTTCTAAAACAAAAGCCATGATCTTACCTCCTTGCATAAACCTTGTTTTAATATGTAATACATTTCTTTATGCTTCTATTGTACTTTTTTTTATAGGTATCTGCCATAAAAAAAAGAGGTTTTCACCTCTTTATTCCATTCCGCAAAATGCCTTGATTTCATCAATTCTGGCTTCGGTTTCATCATAACCTAACTGGAACCATGGTCTTAATTTTTTAGGGTCGGTAGTATATCGTGTTACACCTAAATCTTTATGTGGGCGACGCACTAAAGCTTTGCCTTCTTTTTCCAATTTGGCAATGGTTCCCCATTGTTCATTGTAGCGCTCATGACGTCTTCTTAAATCTTCCGTGATGGCCTTATCATGATACAACATGTCGGCCAGTTTCAATTGATAAGCCGGTGCCGGTTTGCGAACATATCCCTCTTCCTTGGTGGAAATGACAATATGACGCTCACATCCATGGCGGATGCTTTGATGAATACTGATCATATCAATAAGTCCGGCATCCATGACTTTGCGCCCTTCATATTCATACGG
This sequence comes from Faecalicoccus sp., assembly GCA_017941505.1. The sequence goes on from JAGAWH010000072.1 coordinate 1,357, forward strand.
ATGACATAAGATGAGTAAGGCACAGCTTGCCACAATCAGATCCTGTTTCTGTGTCACATGCGATTTATCCAAATAGAAAACCTCATGTTTTTCCATATCGTATAAGCCGATATCCATCTGCGTTTCACTTTTCATAAGTGCATCTAAATCCAGCTTCACTTTGGATTCAATAAATCGATTGGTCGCCTCAATCCCAAACCAGTTACCTTCTTTAAATTTAGGAATAAGACCAACGACCCCTTTCTGGCAGGGTGCATCAATACCGGTCACTTCTAAGCGGTCAATCTGACGGGATACATAAGGCAGTAATATTTCACTTCCTGCAGAAATTCCAACGCAATAAGGAACATATATCTTGTGAACTAAAAGACACTTCAATACGCCGGCTGAATATGCTGCCTTTGTGCCTCCTCCTTCACAAATAATGCCTACATTCAACATTATCCTCTCACTGCTCCTGATTCAATGGCTGCCTTTTCAACAGCTGCTGCAACATGATCGGCAACTTCCTTGTTGAGGGCGGAGATAATAATGTTGTCCGGTGCTAATTCGTTTTCCGGAATCATATCGGCAATCGCATGTACAGCGGCAATCTTCATCGCTTCATTGATTACGGATGCTCTTGCCTTTAAAGCGCCTTTAAACATACCCGGGAAGCATAATACGTTATTGATCTGGTTTGGATAGTCAGAACGTCCGGTACCGATAATATAAGCACCTGCTTCTTTGGCATCTTCCGGTTCAATTTCCGGTGTTGGGTTGGCCATCGCAAAGATAATCGGATCTTTACGCATAGAGGCAACCATTTCCTTTGTGAGAACATGTGGTTTGCTGACACCTACAAATACATCAGCGCCTTCCATAGCTTCCTTTAATCCGCCTGTCTTACCTTCTTTGTTTAAGCGGTCGATCAAAGCCGCTTTACCGGCTGTTAACGGACGGTCCTTGGATAAAATACCCTTGGAGTCTAACATAATCACATTTCCTAAGCCCATATCTAAGATCAAACGGGCAATGGCACATCCGGCGCTTCCTGCACCGTTGATAACGATATTAACATCCTTTTTGCCGGTTAACTTTAATGCGTTGACAAGAGCAGAACATGTTACAACAGCTGTTCCGTGCTGATCATCATGGAAGATAGGAATATCTACCTGCTCCTGTACACGGCGTTCTACTTCAAAGCAGCGTGGGGCTGCGATATCTTCTAAGTTAATGCCACCAAATGATGGTGCAAGGGCAGTGATAATCTGAACTAATTCATCTGTATCCTGTGTATTTAATGCCAAAGGAATCGCATTGACATCGGCCAGTGCTTTAAATAATACGCACTTGCCTTCCATAACCGGCATACCGGCAGCCGGTCCGATATTTCCTAAGCCTAAAACGGCAGAACCATCGGTAATAACCGCAACAGTATTTGCCTTTCCGGTATAGACATAACTCATTGAAGGATCCTTTTCAATCTCCAGACATGGAGCAGCTACACCTGGGGTATAAGCTGTTGATAAATCGTCCTTTGTTTCAATTTTCATTTTCGGAACTGTTTCCAGTTTTCCATTCCACTCTTTATGGAGTCGTAAAGCTTCTTTTGCGTAGTCCATCAAAACTCTCCTCCTATTTGTACCAAATAAATATAGCACAGTATCGAAATTCAAAAAAGGAAAATCCCTGCGATTTCAGGGCAATTGTAAGTTAAATAGTTCACAAAATAGTTGTGGATGTATCGTTATCAAAATAATTTAGGCGGAAATTTCATCGATCGTATATCCATCAGGATGAAATTTTCCGCCTCATATTCTTTGCCGGTCCATGCCCTC
>JAGAWH010000073.1 GCA_017941505.1 Faecalicoccus sp.
GATGATATATGAGAAGTGGTCGAATGCAAGGTATAAATATCGAAACAGATCATTCTGGTGCCGAGGCTACTACGTGGATACAGTTGGGAAAAACACAAAGAAAATACAGGAATATATCAAGAATCAATTGAAAGAAGACCAGGTAGCCGAGCAACTGGAACTGGAGCTAGTTGACGCGTTTACGGGAAAACGGATATAGTGCTCGTCGCAGACCACACAGCGCTGTAAAGCGCAGCTTTGAGAGCAGGGCTATGCCCGCATATGAAAAACCACCGGCTCAGCCGGTGGATATTTATTATATATTCCTTCTGGGTCTGCGTGACTGTCTGCGGTTTGCCAGCTCCTCCATGGTCTGTTTGGAATTTAAGATCACCGGAATTACGATTGGATTTCGGTGTGTTTTCTTATAGAGGAATGGCTCTAAGGTAGATCGTACGCAGTTTTTGATTTCTGAGAAAGTTGTTTTCTCTTTCATCTGTTCCTGCAGACTTGCGTTGACAATAAATTCCGCTTCTCTTATGAGTCCTTGAGAATCTTTGATAAAGACAAAGCCGCGGCTGACAATCACAGGACGGGATAATATTTTATTCTGTTTTGAGTCAATGGCGATAATAACGGCTACAAGACCGTTATCTGCTAAAATACGGCGGTCTTTTAATACAGCTGTAGACAGACCGGAAATATCATTTCCATCGACGTAGATATCATCCCCCTGGAAACGCCAGTCAGCCTGGAATATCTCGTGATTACGTAAAATCAGGATATCACCGTTGGCGCAGATGAAGATATTTTTCTTTGGAATACCGACTTCCATTGCGGTTTTTCTATGCTGCATCAACATTTTGTATTCACCATGGATCGGCATAAAATACTTCGGCTTAATCAGCTGCATCATCAATTTCTGCTCTTCTTTGGATGCATGACCTGTTGTATGCAGGTTATTTAAGATTGATCTTGTAAGTACCGTTGCTCCGGAGCGGAATAATTTATCAACAACCTTCGATACGCTGCTTTCATTGCCCGGAATCGGATTGGAGCTGAAGACAATGGTATCGCCCGGTTTGATATGGATAAACCGATGGGTACCGGCCGCAATTCTGGATAATGCAGCTAATGGCTCACCCTGGGATCCGGTACAGATGATACAAACTTTGTCATCCGGTGTATAAGCCAATTCCTGCGGCGTTAATATGTCGCTGTTTTTGAGATGAATGATTCCCATCCGCCTTCCGATATCGACGATATTTTCCATGCTGCGTCCAAAGACAATGACCTTGCGGTCACATTCGACCGCTGCCTTGATGATCTGGGCAACACGGTTCACATTCGATGCGAATGTTGCCACAATCAGACGGCCGTGGTTTTTGCGCATGATTTCGAGTATTTCCTGGGCTACTTCTTTTTCGGAAATAGAGAAACCGGCAACTCCGGAGTTGGTGGAATCCGACATCAACAAATCAGGGTTTAAAGCACTGATATATGCCATTTTCTGATAATCGGCATTGGTTCCTACCGGAGTTAAGTCAAATTTGAAATCTCCTGTATGAACGATGGAACCATTTGGCGTGGTAATCAAAACACCTAAAGAATCCGGAATAGAATGAATAGTATTAAAGAATCCAACTGTAAAATATTTCGTTTTGACACGGGAGTCATCATTGATTTCTATGATATGCGTATTTTCAAGTCCGTGATGTTCTTCCAATTTTTTCTGAATTAAAGCCTTTGCGAAGCGGGGAGCATAAATCGCATCGATTTGAACCTGCTTTAATAAATAAGGAATACCTCCAATGTGATCTTCATGACCGTGTGTGATCACAAGATATTTGTGTTTCTTATTCATTCTTATAAGATGATGATAATCAGGAATGACATAGTCAACACCCAGAAGGGCATCGCCCGGGAACAGTACGCCACAGTCAACGATACAGATTTCATCATCGTGTTCGTAACAATACATATTTTTCCCAACTTCACCCAAGCCTCCCAGTGCATAAATTAAGGTATCATTTTCTTCTACACTGTTTTTTTCATGATATTTTTTATTGGTGGATGTGCTGCCAAATGAAAACTGTTGTCTGCTAGGCATTGAATCCCCCCTTTCTAATAAATGTTTGCGTAATATCTCTATCTACATTATACCAAAAGTGGTCTAAAATAAAAGACTTTGGTTAAATAACCAAAGCCTCTTCATCCTGTTTCCATGGGTCGTTTGGATCGATGCGGTCATAGAATAAAATTCCGCTTAAATGATCGATTTCATGCTGGAGGACAATCGCAATATATCCTTCTGCAGTTAACACGACCTTTTTGTCCTGAATCACATCATATGCGCGAACTTTGATGCGGGCATGACGGTAAACATGACCGGGATGTTCATCTTTGACACTCAGACATCCTTCTCCGGCATCCAGATACGCGTTTTGAACAGATTCTGAAATAATTTTTGGGTTTGCTAATCCCACTTCGTATACATTTCCGTTTTCATCCGGTACTACAACTGCCAGCATCTTTTTCGGAATGCCTAATTGGATGGCAGCTAAGCCAACTGCCGGCTCCAGGCCTTCTGCTTCGGCAATTTCCTCATTCTGTGAATCGCGTACATATTGCACCATGGCTAATAAAAGTTCTCTGTCTTCTTCGCTTAAAGGCAGCTCAACATCCTTGCTTTTCTGGCGTACACGGGGATCGGAATCTAAAATAATATCGTCTTTTGTGAGCTTCATTCACTTCACCTCACAAAGTATTTTAGGTTATTTTTTTTGGTTTGACAATTCTTTTACTATGAAATATGGTAGAATAGTTTTTATTAAAGGGGGATAGTATGCGTATTCGTAAAAAATCCGCACACAAAGTTAATAAAAAGGGGAAAAGAAACTTCCAATTCTCTATGAGCGAAGTACCTCTGAGAATCAAAGAGTTATTATCATTTACGCCTTTCAGCGATAAGATGATCAATATTGCCATGATGGTACTATTGGCGTTCGGTACCTTAATGATCGTATCGACCTCCATGGGAGATCCTATGGGAAGCGGCGGCAACGTGAATATGTTGTCGCATGTCATCTCAAGTCTTATCAAGCAGATGGTCTTTGTGGTGATATCTCTGGCGGCCATGTTGTTTCTTAACAAAACGTTTACCTTTCGAAGAGTATACCGCTTAAGAGGACTGCTGCTCATTGGCTTTTTGCTGGCAATGATTGCACCGTTATTTTTCCCGGAGATAAATGGATCCAGGGCATGGATCCCGATTGGCTCCATGACCATACAGCCTTCGGAATTCGGTAAGCCGATGGCATATATCATTATGGCAGCGGCAATGTACAGAGCGCGTAAAACTTACAAAGAACCGGACAGTTTCATCGGTCTTCTTGGAATGCCGTTATTCTTATTTACTTTTTCTATGGTCATGCTGCTGATGCAGAAAGACTTAGGTACTCTGGCCATCACATTTATGATTTATTTTGTGATGTTTTTACTGCCGGATTATCATATCCTGCGTCGTTTCCAGCGACTTTTAAAAGTCGGATTTACTACGGTTTTGATTTTAGGTGTTACGCTTTTCTGGGTAACTGATATAGGAAGCCGGCTTTTAATCAATACACCGTTTTCTCATGTTGTGACAAGATTTGAAAATGCGAAAAATCCTTATGCCAGCATGGAACGTCTTTATGGGGAAGGCTATCAGCCGGCAAACGCTTTATACGGTATTGCCGATTCCCATATTATCGGTAAAGGAATCGGACAGTCCAACCGTAAATACGGTTATTTAACACAGGCAAGCTCAGACTATATTATGGCGGTAACAATTGAAGAAACAGGTATTTTTGGCTTAGCCATTGTCACAATTGGCTATATGGTTATATTGTACCGTCTGCTGTATTATGCCCTGATTACCGAACAGCTGGAATTTAAAATCATTCTTTCAGGTACCGCTATGCATCTGTTTATGCATTTTTTCCTCAATATAGGAGGTATTACTTCCTTGATTCCATTTACGGGAGTACCGCTTTTATTTATCAGTTACGGAGGCTCTTCCTTATTATCAATTTGTATGGGAATCGGTGTAGCCCAGCAGTGCATTTCACATATTCGTATATCGGAGTTAAATGAAGCATGAGAGTTGTAGCAGGTAAATATGGTTCCCGCCCTTTACAGGCGGTAAAAGGAGATAAAACGCGACCTACTTCCGATAAGGTAAAGGGTGCCGTTTTTTCTTGTCTTGGCGGCTTTTTTGAAGGTGGCCGCATGCTGGACTGTTATGCAGGCACAGGCTCTATGGCCCTGGAGGCACTTTCTCGAGGCATGGAACATGCAGATTTTGTTGATGAGAGTGTATTAGCTATAAAAACCATTAAAGAAAACATCCGGTCTTTAAAAGCAGAAAATGAATGTTCGGTTATAAAAGGGAATATATTCACTGTTATTGAGCGTCTTGAACAGCCATACGATCTGATCTTTATCGATCCGCCTTACGCTAAACAGAAAAATGAGGAATTAATTGAAAAACTCGAAACGTATAATTTAATAAGGAAAGGGGCATGGGTCGTTGTGGAAAGTGATGTAAAGGACAGCTTTCCCGATGAAATTGCCGGCATTTCCAAAGTGAAAGAAAAAATATATCGAAGTACGAAAATTACTTATTACAGAAAGGGTGAATAAGATGACAGTGGCAGCTTTTTGCGGCACTTTCAGCCCCATCACACTGGGGCATCTTGATGTGATTGAAAGAGCCAGTGTGATTTTTGATAAGGTGGTAGTTCTGGTTTCCCCGAATTCCGAAAAAGAGACAACCTATTCTGAAAAGCAGCGCTGTGACTGGATCAAAGAAGCATGTGCACATTTAAATAATGTGGAAGTAGATGTGCAGTCCGGTTTATCTGTGGCTTCAGCGAAAGCACATAACGCAACCGTACTGATTCGCGGTATTCGCACGGTACATGATTTTGAATATGAGAAAAATATGGCTTCCATGAATAAATTGATCTCCGGGGATATGGATACACTTTGCCTTTTCACAAAAGATCAATATGCGAATTGCTCATCTTCGAATGTAAGAGAATTATTGAAATATCACCAGGATATTCGCTCTTTAGTTCCTGAATGTGTGGCAAGAGATTTGATGAGGTGAACTATGAAAAATTTTGCGGAATGGTTAAAAAACAAAGGATATGCCGTTCATAATCCTTCCATTTATATAGAAGCCTGCACGCACTCCTCATGGGCTAATGAACACCATGAAAAGGGAAAAGACAATGAACGTCTTGAATTTATGGGAGATGCGGTACTGCAGATTTGGAGTGCAGAACAACTTTATAACATGCAGCCTGTCATGCGGGAAGGTCAGATGACAACGCTGCGCGCCCAGATTGTGTGCGAGGCAACACTGGCCGTACTCAATGAAAAGCTGGGATGGTATAAATATCTGCTTTTAGGTGTAGGGGAAGAGCGCTCGGGCGGTCGTTCACGTGCCAGTATTCTGGCAGACCAGTTTGAAGCCTGCATCGGTGCCATCTATCTTGATTTAGGGTACGATGCAGCCGATGAAATCTTAACGGAATATATGAAGCCTCTGTTTACTATGACAAAGCCGGAAGCTGTAACGGACTATAAGACGCATCTTCAGGAAGTAATCCAGGCCGATACACGCAAAACAATCCAATATCGTCTGCTTGAAGAAACCGGACCTGCCAATGCACCAACCTTTACGATGGGTGTATATCTGGATGATATATTATTAGGAAAGGGAACAAGCACTACAAAGAAAAAAGCGGAGCAGAAAGCCGCCAAAGATGCATTTAATAAATTAGCGAAATAGAAGGGAGGCCTTCTTTATGGAAGAAAGTGTGTGGAGCACTTTAGAACAATATTTGGACCTTGAAATGAAGCCTTATCTTGAGAAGGCCTTTATTAAAGAAAATCCAATATATCATAAAAAAAGAAAACAGGTAGAACTGACCATTGAAACAGACGAGGTTCTACCTTTACATATTTACGAACAGCTTCTGCATGAATTGAAGATGGGATTTCAGATTCATTTTGATATAACGGTAAAAGCGAAAAATCAACATGTCCCTTTAGATATGTTAGATCAATATGTGAACTATTATGTGGAAAGAGACGAGGCTTTAAAGTTTTACCGCTTCCTTCATCCATTTATGGATGAACAATCCATCTGTTTTGCGACCATGGATGAAGACAGACTTTCCGCTTTAAATAAAACCCTTCCTGTTTTAGAGAAGAAACTGGAAAAAGCGGGTATTAAGATGTCAATTATCTGCCGTCATCAGGATGAACAGCAGGAAATCGAAACAACCGTTTTTGAAGAACCGGAAATTGTACAGCCTAAAAAAGCACCGAATAAGACAAAGCGCTATCAAAAACAGAAAGCCACCGCTTTGAAGATTCGGGAACTGGAGCAGGGGATGACAAATGTAGAAGTCATCGGTCATGTTTTCTCGATTGAAGAAAGAGAAATGAAGAACAAATCCCTGATGCAGACAATTTATATTTCCGATTATGATGATGCCCTTGTGGCAAAGCGTTTTGAAAGCAGTCGATTATCAAGAGAAGAAATGCGCCAGTTAAAGGTCGGCCAGACGGTTCGTATGGTCGGGGATCTGAAGGCGGATACATATATGCGTATTGATGTCTTCAATATCCGTTCTCTGGAGCAGACCTCACCTTCTAAGCGCAAGGACACTGCTGCCCAAAAAAGAACAGAATGGCATGTTCATTCCAATTTTTCGGAAATGGACGGAGTCTGCGCTATTGAGGAATATATTCAGACAGCTTATGACTGGGGAATGGATGCCATCGGTGTTTGTGACCACCAGGTCGTACAGGCTTTTCCTATGGCCCAGCATAAGGTAACCGCATTAAATAAATCCGATCCGAAACGCAACTTCAAAATGTTGTATGGCTGCGAAATGACAATGGTCGATCCGGAATATAAGATTGTATTTAATAATGATCACCGTTTGCTGGAAGACGCAACTTTTGTGATATTTGACTTGGAAACAACCGGTTTATCCAACCGATTAGATGAAATCATAGAGTTCGGTGCTGTTAAAATGAAAAACCGTGAAGTCATAGACCGTAAGCAAACCTTCGTGAATCCGAAAAGAATCATTCCGGCAAATATCGCCAACTTGACGCATATTCATCAGCAGGATGTTGACAAAGCAGCCCCGATAGAAGATGTGATCGATGAGCTTTTGGATTTTATCGGAGATTCAATTCTGGTAGCTCATAATGCAGGATTTGATATCGGCTTTATGAATGCAGCGCTTAGACGTCTGGGAAGAAAAGAGCTAACCAATCCGGTTATCGATACCCTTCCGCTTTCACAGGCGATGATCAATTCAAAGCGTTATAACTTAGGTTCTGTCTGCCGCTATTATGGGGTTGCCTATGATGGGGAAGGTGCCCATAGAGCCGACTATGATGCCGAAGTATTATCCAGTGTTTTATGCCATATGATGAATGAGGTGGGAACCGAGGCTACATTAGATACCCTGCAAAACAAACAGAGCGAAGATTCCTTTAAAAAGGTGCGTCCTTCCCATATTACGGTATATGCCAAAAATAAAGCGGGATTAAAGGAATTATTTGAATTGATTACTTTATCACATACCAAGTATCTGGCATATAATGGTAAGTCATCGGAAAGCGGAGGTCCGGAATCGCAAAATGTTGTGGCCGAACCGCGCATTCCAAGAAATGAACTGGAAAAATATCATAAAAACGGAAATCTATTATTTGGTTCTGCCTGTCAGAATGGAGAGATATTTGAATTAGCTCATACACGATCTGCCAATGATTTAAAACAGGCAATGTCATTTTATGATTATGTAGAGCTGCAGCCATTGGACTGTTATAAAAATCTTTTAGACCGTAATTCCATTAACTCAGTCGATGACTTGAAAAAAATCTGTACGTTTATATGGGAAACGGCGAAGGAATTAGATATTCCGGTCATCGCGTCGGGGGATTGCCATTATGTGCATCCGCATGAGAAGCGGATTCGCGATATCTATATCAATGCCAAGGCAATCGGAAATGCCCGACATCCTTTATATATTTATAATGCCGCAAAACGAAAGCTGAACAGCGCTCCGAACCAGCATTTTTTGACAACCGATGAAATGTTAGAAGCGTTTGCCTGGATGGGAGAGGATACGGCTTATGAGATTGTCGTAACCAACACCAATAAGCTGAAAGAATTAACGGAACCGATTTTCCCAATCAAGGATAAACTGTATCCACCGGAACTGGAAGGCTCTGCAGACAAGTTAAGCGCTATATGTTACGAAACCGCACATAAAACATACGGGAAGGATCTGCCGCCGATTGTTGAACAGCGCTTAAAGCACGAGCTTGACAGCATTATCGGTCACGGTTACTACGTTGTTTACTATATTTCGCATCTACTGGTTAAAAAGAGTAATGATGATGGATATTTGGTAGGATCTCGTGGTTCAGTCGGTTCAAGCTTTGTGGCAACAATGTCCAACATCACGGAAGTAAATCCATTGTCGCCGCACTATGTGTGCCCGCATTGCCAGCATTATGAGTTTTTACAGAATCAGGAGGCCAAATCGGGATTTGATCTTCCGGATAAGACCTGTCCGGTATGCGGTCATACGATGCGCGGAGATGGACAGGATATCCCGTTTGAGACCTTCTTAGGTTTTGAAGGGGATAAGGTTCCTGATATTGATCTAAACTTCTCCGGAGACTATCAGCCAAGGGCACATGCCTACACAAAAGAAGTATTTGGAGAAGACCATGTGTTTAGAGCCGGTACCGTAGGAACGGTTCAGGAAAAAACCGCTTATGGATATGTCAAGGGCTTTGAAGAGGAGATGGAGTGCGATCCATTTTCAGAGGCAAAGCGAAGAGATTTGGCAAAGGGATGCGAAGGTGTAAAAAGGACAACCGGTCAGCATCCGGGCGGTATTGTCGTGGTACCGTTAGATATGGATGTTCACGATTTTACACCGGTTCAATATCCGGCTAATAACCCGTTTGCGGAATGGAAGACCACGCATTTCGATTTCCATCAGATTCATGATAATATCCTGAAATTTGATATTTTAGGTCACGTAGATCCGACTGCCATGAAAATGCTGGAAAGAATAACGGGTGTTGATGTACGTAAGATTCCGATGAACGATACGGCTGCTATGTCGATTTTCTCAAGTGTTGATGCGTTGAATATCGACAGCACTAAGTATTCACAAACTACAGGGGCTGCAGGTATTCCGGAATTCGGTACTCCATTTGTAAGGGGAATTCTGGAAATGACACGTCCGACTACATTTGCGGAACTAGTCACAATATCCGGACTTTCGCATGGAACGGATGTTTGGCTTTCCAATGCACAGGATCTGATCAATGCCGGTACCTGTAAATTGAATGAAGTTATCGGATGTCGTGACGATATCATGGTGGATTTAATACAAATGGGAATGGAACCGAAGCTTTCCTTTACCATTATGGAAAGCGTCCGAAAAGGTAAGGGCTTAAAAGAGGATTGGGAGAAAGCCATGAAGGCTTCCAATGTGCCGGATTGGTTTATCGGTTCGTGTAAAAAAATCAAGTACATGTTCCCAAAAGCCCACGCGGTTGCCTATGTAATGATGGCTGTGCGTATTGCCTGGTTTAAGGTGCATATGCCGATAGCCTATTACTGCATGTTTTTCTCGATTCGATGTGATGCCTATGACATTGAGACGATGATTGCCGGAGAAGCAGCTATCCGTCAGCGAATGACTGATATTCGAAGAGCCAGGGATGATAAGAGCCAGGTTGTATCGGATAAGGAAAAGGCAATCTATGATACGCTGGAGCTTGCCTTAGAGATGACCCTTCGGGGCTATCGCTTCTCAAATATTTCCATCAACCGTTCGGATGCCAATGAGTTTATCATGGACCCGGATGATCCAAATGCGATCATTCCGCCGTTTACCGCCATTGATGGACTTGGCGTAAACGTAGGCCGCTCCGTTGTTGAAGCAAGAAAAAAGAATTCCTTCTTATCCAAGGAGGATGTCTTAAAGCGTACACAGCTGTCGAAATCGCTGTTAGATAAGCTGGACCGCTTGAATGCCTTGGAAGGCCTGGATGAAGAAAACCAGATGACATTATTTTAAGACAGTCGCTGACTGTCTTTTTTAGAATATAGATGATAGAATGAACACGGTGATAGAAAATGTATAAGAAAATCAAAAAAATATTTGCACTTGTCAGCGTGATGATTCTGGCAGGATGTTCTTCACAGAATTCACTTTCAACATCCAGTGCCACCTATACGGCACTTGGCGAGATCAGTTCCTTAAGCGCAACACAGGAAATTGAATTTCACGGTACATATACCGCAAAGGATGGAAAAGGGGAAACAACGATGAATTCCCGGCTCCACACCGACCTGGTGCTGGAACCATTTTCGCAGCATTCTAAGGGGAATATGAACTGCAGTGATACCTATATCGGTCAATACAGTGCGGATTTGGAACAATATGGTGAGCTCAACGGTACCGATGAGAATATCTTTATGTATAAGGCAGTCAACGGAGATGAAAACGCCCCATGGACAGTTCGCATCACAGAGAATCCGGTAACCGATCTTTACCGCAAGATGTACAATGATTTAGCAAACGGTTCGCTTACCTCTGAAATGATCCAGTCCGGAGAGGACAGTTATCATTTAAGCGCAACTCTGTATGGAACGGATTTGCAGAAAATTGTGGATGCCTTTGACAGCTTTGATCTTTTTATCGGTGATTCTGTCAATATCAAATGGGAATCGGTTGAGATTCCTGCTGATATCATTATTAATAAGGAGGATAATCTGCCGTACCGTATTACGCTGGATTGTCGTAATATCGGTCAGTATATGTTAGAAGGATTAACCGGACAGGTACATAAAAATTATGAAATTGATACCTTTAATCTTTCCATTGTATTCAGCTCATACAATACGACATCGCAGATTACGATTCCAAATATTGTCAAGGATGATTCAGGCTACAATGACATTGTGCCCGGATCGATCAAGGCTGATGAGAACGGGCAGTTTTCCATCGTATTAAATAATATGGAAGCGATTATTAATCCAAGTTTTGAAGTAAAAACAGCCAGCCAGTATGAAGAGGATACATTATATCTTTATGATACAAATAATGCGGAGTTCCAATATTATTTTATGGAAGAAATCACCGCAAAAAATTTTGGAAAGTATTATACAGATAACAGCTGGATGAATGATTATCCCGATAAATATGTAGGAGTTCAATCGGGGGAAATTAAGACAATAAAGGTCAACAAAGAAAAAGTCAATTATATATTAAATCAATATCTGGACACAGAAGACAGGTGGCATCGGGAAATCTTTGGATGGAAGGAAATCGATGGTAATGTGCTCGTCGTTCAGATTGATACGGATTGGAAAAACGGAAATGAAGATCCGGAATATAATGAAGAAACAGTAAAAAATGTTTTCAA
>JAGAWH010000074.1 GCA_017941505.1 Faecalicoccus sp.
CGGACTGTATGGACAAACCTGGAAATCTGCATCAAAAACACAAGGCCAGAGAGCCTGCGGAAAGGAACTGGTAGAATAATGGCGGTGATTCAGGTCTTGAAGGGGTAAAAAATAACCTCTCTCAAACGCTTTATAAAGCGGTATTGAGAGAGGGCAAATTCTATAAAATTTTTTCTAAAATGTGGAAAAACCCTATTGACAAGATTTTTCAACATTTATCGGTGAATAGTAACCACAGCTAAATATTTTTTAGAAATTACAGTAGAGCTTTAGGCCATTTCGTGTTATATTATTAGGGCATTAATATTAAGGGGACATAGAGAAGAAAGTTTTTAGGAGGCTCCTCATATGTCAAGCAAACAAAAAAATGCACCCAGGTTGAATGCGATACCGGATTATTCGGTGAAGGTTACTAAGAAAAAGGGAATTCATATGCGTGTGAGCGCAAGAGGGGAACTGGTCGTTCACGCTAATCCATTTATGACAAAACAGGAAATCGATCAATTTGTATTAACACATCTTGACGATGTATTTTTTCGCTTAAAAGAACCAACCGTGCGATTATTCGGAAAAAGCTTCCGCATTCGACAAGTCAGCGGCAAAACAAATCATGTATCAACTTGTGATAATGAGTTGATCTTACAGACAAAAGAAGGCGCTGATCAAAAAGCAGTTTTTGATCAGTTCATTAGACAATACGCAAAAGAGGTTTTAGAAGATATTGCCTCTATGATTATCCTACGTTTCAATGAGTATCAGTTAACTCTTCCTGAAATTAAGGTTCGAACAATGAAATCCAGCTGGGGTGTCTGCCATCCCGAAAAGAATTCAGTTACTTTAAATTTTGAATTGGTTCATTATCCTGTTGAGTTTGTGGAATACGTTATCTGCCATGAATTTGTACATCTCCTGGAACCAAATCATTCTGACCAATTCTACGGTATTTTAAATAAGGTTATGCCGGATTATAAACGGCGTATTGATCTGATCGAAATCTGTACCGAAAAACAGTATCTTATGTAGATACTGTTTTTTTTGGTAAAAGAAAAAGATTGCGCTGGGCAATCTTATAAAAGATGTTCAATACTTTGTTTACTTAATAAATAATGAATCGCATCATCAACGGCTCTGGCAATGGTATCATCATTTTCAAGAATGAAATTACTATAAGATTCATACAAATCTTTTCTTCTGTTATAAAGATTTTCAATGCCCTGATTCAATACCGGACGATCCGCATTTTTACGCATTAAGTTTTCTAACGGCCTGCGAATATAAATTATCGTTCCGTTCAAAGATAGATATTTCATGTTTTCTTCACGAAGGATTACGCCACCTCCACAGGAAAGAATGGATCCTGTCTTACCGGCAAATTCCTTGACAATCTCAGTTTCTAAGTCACGGAAATATGCTTCGCCTTCCGTATTAAAGATATCCGCAATGATACGGTTATATTTCTTTTCCAGCTCTTTATCTAAATCATAAAAAGGTAAGCCAAGACCATCACGGATACCGGCACCGATCATCGATTTTCCAGCGCTTGGCATTCCAATCAAGACAACATTTCTTTGCGACATCGTGATATCTTCAATCAATTTCTGCGGGTCGCATTCAACCTCTTCCGAAAGGAAGAATGAAGCAGCTCTAACTGCCTGGTAGACCAACATCGCAAGACCATTGGCACATGGTATCTGTTTCTCTTTAGACAAACGGATAAGCTGTGTTTGAAGCGGATTATAAATCGCATCAAACACAAATTCTAATTGTGTAAAATGATTGAGTTCAATCGATAATTCATCCAGCTTTGGATACATGCCTGCCGGTGTGGCATTGATGATAATATCGGCATCTTTATACTTTGTATATGCATCCTTGTAAGAGATGGTATCGTTGGCTTCCTTATAGTATACAACCTGTACTTCTTTGGCACCTTGATCTTTACAGACAGCCTGGAAAGCTTTAGATGCTCCACCTTTTCCAAATATGAGAACCTTCTTATCTTTTAAATGAATGTTGTGCTTATCAAATGTATATACAATGCCATTATAATCGGTATTGGTTCCCTTCAGAATTCCATCTTTATTAACAACACAATTAACAGCACCGATCGCTTTTGCCTTATCATCTAATACATCGCAATGCTTATACGCAATCTGCTTATAAGGGATGGTCACATTGACCGCATTAAAGCGGGGATTTAAAAAGAAATCATCGATTGATTCAGGTTCTACTTCAATCAATTCATATTTATATTTTTCAAATGATTCATGAATCATTTTCGAAAAACTGTGTTTTAAATGTCTTCCGACAAGTCCGTATGTCATAAATCTCACCTCCGGAAAATATAGTTTAGATTTTAAACGAAAACTGCGTAAAGTGCAAAGGTTATACTACTTATGTTAGAATGTTTTAGAGGTGATAGAAACATGAAACCCAAGACAATATGTCCTATCTTTGCACATAATGATGATTCTTATTTTGAAGACTTAAAGAAAATTGATGAAAGCGGCTGTGATATTATAGAAATACGTATGGATGCTTTAATTGATGAAGATCCAACCAACTGGCTGGAAGTGTTTAAACAGTCGTATGATTCTGTTCAAACGAAGATACTTGCGACAATTCGTACATCAAAAGAGGGCGGAAAAGCGGCAGTAGACGGTCCGAAATATAATCAATATATCCAGGCTTTATTTGCCTTTGAAAATATTTATGTAGATGTAGAGTTACCGTATGCGGCATTTATTAAAGAAATTGATACTTACCGCAACCGTATATTTTTAAGTAAGCACTACTTTAATCACACTCCGAAAGATTTAAAGAGAATTTGGGAGTCCATGGATCCATATACTCCTTTTGTTAAAAAAATAGCCTGTATGCCGGAAACTGTTGATGATGTTGCTCGATTATTAATCAGCTGTTATGAACATAAAACCGATTCCAAAAAGCTTGCGATATCCATGTCGAAACTTGGAAGCGTATCCCGGGTTGCCGGATTTGTGTTTGGATCTGAATTTACGTTTACTACATTAACGGAATCCAGTGCTCCGGGACAGATTCCGTTGGAAAAAATGAACGAAATTATGGACTTATTGGTCGAATGACTAAGGTAATTAAGTAAATATACCGAAAAAGTGCTAAAATATGAGTATTAAAGGAGGTTTACTAATATGAAAGTAAAAGTAGTTGGAAAAAACATAACAGTAACCCAGGACATTACCGAGAGACTTAATAAAAAGCTCTCCGTACTTACAAAGTACTTTATTATTGATGAGAATTCCGTAGCGAATGTCTTAATCACAAGATATCCGCACAAAGAGAAAGTAGAGGTAACAATCCCTACTAAATTCGCCCTTCTTAGAGCGGAAGTCACTGACGAAAAGGTTGAAGATGCCATTGACCGTGTAGTTGACAAGCTCGAAGATCAGATCCGCCGGCAGAAGACACGCCTGTCCAGACATTCAAAAGAATCTTTGGCGGATGCCTTTATTCAGATGGAAATCGACGACGATGCCGATGAAGTTGTAAAGACAAAATCCATCGTACCGGAAGTATTATCTCTGGAAGATGCCATCATGAATATGGAATTAATCGGTCATGATTTCTATATCTACACCGATGATGAAACCGATAAAATCGCCGTTGTATACCGTCGTAGAGACGGAGGATACGGATTAATAGAAACCGAATAATAGATTTATCACTCTGCAGCCTGCCTGCAGAGTTCTTTTATTTCTAAAATAAAGAAACTCGCTAAAGTTCCTTAAATCTATCTATGAAAAAACTTTTCAAATTAAATAAATATGCTATAATGTGGGATATAAGGAGGTTTTATCTCATGGGATTTATGGATAAAGTGAAAGACTTTGTAGCTCCAATCGACGACGACGAATACGATGAATACGAAGAAGATGAAGTTCAGCCTGCTCCAGTAGCTCAGCCGGAACCGGAACCTCAGAATCGTTACGAAAGACCGAGAAGTCGTGCTAATGCTTCTAATTTGAATTCAAACACTAAGATGGTATTATTTGAGCCGAGAAGTTTCGGGGAAGCAGAAGAAGTTGGTCAGCGTTTAAAAGAAGGACGTGCAGTTGTAGTTAACCTTCATAAGTTAGATCGTGACTATGCACAGCGCACTATCGATTTCTTGACCGGTGTTGTATTCGCATTAGACGGAAAAATCCAGAAGGTTGGACAGAATGTAATTCTTTGTTCACCAGCTCAGATTGGTGTTCAGGGTTCTATCTCTCTGGGTGACCCGGATGATCTCGAAGAAGACTCAGAAGAGTAGAATCTCACATACAAATCAAAGCTATTATAAAGGTCATGAATTGTTTGCAGCCCGAATACAGGATCTTATTTCAGCCTGCAGGGGTAGGACTCAACCAGTTCTGACCTCTTTTTTATCGCCTTCGGAAATGGAACTGGTCAAACAGATCACACCCGGAGATATAAATGTTTCCTTTTACGGAGGTTATGAAAATGCCGAAAGGCAGGTAGCTTGTATTATGCCTGAGGGATTCGAACCGAAATACGATATCGATATTCTGTATACTTCCTATCGTCCTGTATCACGCCCGTTAACACATCGTGATGTTCTGGGCGGTTTGATGCATTTGGGAATCGACCGGTCATGGTTAGGAGATTTTATCGTTACCGATAAAGAAATTACGATACTGTGCAAAGAATCGATGTCTGATTTTATCTGCACCGAATTTCGCTTGATTGGACGCTGTCCCGTCCATTTTGAAATTCGCAATGATTTACAGATACAGCCGGGAAAAAGGGAAGTGATCCAGGTGAATGCAGCCAGTCTAAGAATGGATGTGGTCGTTGCATCACTTTCGCATTGTTCCCGTTCAAAAGCTGCGGAAAAAATACGACAGGGATATGTCAAATTGAATGATGTTGTTCTTGAAGAAAACAGACAATTATGCAATAATGACTTTGTTTCGATTCGGAAATGCGGTCGCTTCCGTTTTCTGGGTATTAAAAGTACCACAAGAAAGGATCGATTGATTCTTGAATTTGAACAATATCAATAAGCAATGAAAAAGACACGTTAAAGAAATGATGCATTTAAGAGAGCAGTCGGCCGGTGAAATGACTGTATGATACTTTCTTTAATATCCCTTTGGAGCTGTTTTCTGAAATCAAGTAAGAAAATCCGGGTCGTACCGTTATCATACGAAGTAAGTGTGCGGCATTATGCCGCAAACTAAGGTGGTACCGCGTTTTGACGTCCTTAGAAGGGGCGTTTTTTTATTGTATAAAGGAGAGGAAAGAATGGACTACAAAGACACACTGCATATGCCTAAAACCGCATTTGAAATGCGTGGTAATCTGGCAAAGAAAGAACCGAATTTTCAAAAACGCTGGCAGGATATGGAATTATACGAAAAGATGCTGGCCAAAAGAGAAGGTGCAAAATCATTTGTTTTACACGATGGTCCACCATATGCCAATGGTGATATCCATTTAGGACATGCCTTAAATAAGATTTTGAAGGATGTCATCAATAAATCCCATTTTATGAATGGCGAAAAGGTACCTTATATTCCGGGATGGGATACACACGGTTTACCAATTGAAACAGCTGTCACAAAATTAGGATACGACCGTAAGAAAATCGGTATTGCCGAGTTCCGTAAGATTTGTAATGACTTCGCCTTGCAGCAGGTTGAAAACCAAAAAGCAGGTTTCTTATCATTGGGTTCCATCGGTGACTATAATCACCCATACATTACCTTGACAAAGAACTTTGAAGCCCGTCAGATTGAAATCTTTGGAAAGATGGCAATGGACGGTTTAATCTACAAAGGATTAAAACCGGTATATTGGTCACCATCCAGTGAATCCGCTCTGGCAGAAGCCGAAGTTGAATACAAGGACATCAAATCTCCGACCATCTACGTAAAGATGAAGGTGAAGGATGCCAAAGGATTATTTGATGAATACAATACATATTTCGTAATTTGGACAACGACTCCTTGGACGATTCCGGGAAATATGGGTATTGCGGTTCATCCAAATATGACCTATGTCATGGTTGAAACCGACCAGGGTAACTTGATTGTCTTAGAAGAATTGGTTGAATCCTTAATGAAGATCTTTAAAATTGAAGAATACGAAGTGGTTCGTAAATTCAGTGGTAAAGAATTCGAATATATGACATATGAACATCCATTATATCCGGAAAGAACAGGTATCCTGATGTTAGCGGATTACGTTACAGCAGATGCCGGTACCGGATGTGTACATACGGCTCCTGCATTTGGTGTAGACGACTACAATACCGGAAAGCGTTATAACCTTCCAATCAACGTAAATGTAGATGATCAGGGCTGCATGACAGAAGACTGCGGTGAAAGACTGGCCGGTCAATACGTTGAAGATGCCAACAAGACTGTTACCATGTGGTTAGATGAAAAAGGCTTATTGTTGAATTTGACCTTTATTACACACTCCTACCCACATGACTGGCGTACGAAAAAGCCGATTATCTTCCGTGCAACTACACAATGGTTTGCCTCTATCGATAAGATCCGTGACAAACTTTTAGAACAGATCCATTCTGTATCCTGGGTACCGGCATGGGGTGAACAGAGAATGCACAATATGATTGCTGACCGTTCAGACTGGTGTATTTCCAGACAGCGTGCATGGGGTGTTCCAATTCCTATCATCTATGGTGAAGATGATACACCGTTAATGGATAAAGCCATCTTCGATCATGTTGCTGAGTTGTTCAGAGAATATGGATCCAATGTATGGTTTGAAAGAGATGCCAAGGATTTATTACCGAAGGGCTATAAGAATGAACATTCTCCAAACGGTATCTTCCGCAAGGAATTAGATACCATGGATGTATGGTTTGACTCCGGAAGCTCACATACAGGATGTCTCGTTGAAAGAGGCTTAGGTTATCCTTGCGACTTATATTTTGAAGGAAGCGACCAGTACCGCGGATGGTTCAACTCATCCTTAATTGTAGGTACAGCAGTATATGGACAGTCACCATACCGTCAGGTATTGTCTCATGGCTTTGTCATGGATGAGAAAGGCGTTAAGATGTCCAAGTCTCAATGGAACGCAGTAGCTCCAAGTGAAATCACAAAGAACTACGGTGCTGATATCTTACGTTTATGGGCTACATCTGTTGACTATCAGGCAGATTGCTCCATGGGTAAAAACATCTTAAAACAGATGTCAGATACTTACCGTAAGGTACGTAATACTTTCCGTTTCTTAATGGCAAACTTAGATGATAATACATTCGGTGCTAAAGACTGCATCCCTGTATCCGATATGGAACAGTTAAATCAGTATATGATGGTTCGTTTGGATGAAATCATCGATATCGTTGTTCCTGCTTATATGGAATATCGTTTTGCCGATGTTGTTCAGACTCTTACTAACTTTATGACCAACGAATTATCTGCATACTATCTGGATTACACAAAGGATATCTTGTATATCGAAGAAAAGGATTCCAAGGAAAGAAGAGAAGTTCAGACAGTACTGTATACTGCATGTGAAGTACTTACTAAACTCTGGGCTCCGATTCTTTGCCATACAACAGAAGAAATCAACGATATCATGAAGTTCGATGAAGAAAGTATTCATTTAACTACATTCCCTGATGTTGAATTCAGCTTTGATCCGGAAACATTAAAACGTAAGATGCATATCTTATTCTCGGTTCGTAAGGATGTATTTAAGGCTTTGGAAGAAGCCCGTGCAAACAAGCTCATCGGTAAGTCTTTAGAAGCATCTGTTGCCTTAGATGTAGAAGATAATGTGATGGATGTGATTGAAGATGTACTCAAGAACCCGGCACAATGGTTTGTTGTATCTGAAATTACCTATGATGATAATCTACCAAAATATGACAAGGTAGGCGTTAAGGTTACTAAAGCGGCTGGGGCACCGTGTCCTCGCTGCTGGAATTACACAACAGCACATAATGAAGACGGATTATGTGACCGCTGTGCGAAAATTATCTTACATAAATAAAATTTAAGGTGAATCGAATGATTCACCTTGTTTTTTTGGAAAGAGTGTGTATTATACTTCTTGAATTCTGAAATATGAATGATTAAGGAGGTTTTTTAATGAAAACACTTGGAAATATATTATGGTTTATCTTTGCGGGTTTCCCTCAGGGTTTGGCATGGTGTGCTGCCGGAGTATTATGGTACATCACAATTATCGGAATCCCAATCGGTAATCAATGTTTCAAATTATCGAGAATGATGTTCTTTCCGTTTGGCAAAGAGGTTAGATATACCCATATGGGAACGGTATCCGTGCTGGCTAATGTATGCTGGGTATTGATCAGCGGTATTCCACTTGCTTTAGCTGCCTGCGCAAACGGAGTGGGATTATGCTGCACGATTATCGGAATCCCTTTCGGTCTGCAATGCTTCAAATTTGCTAAGTTGGCATTAGCTCCATTTGGTGCTGAAATTATTGAACTGTAAAGTCTTCTTCGGAAGGCTTTTTTTCTTTTAAAAGGTGTACAATAGATGCAGGTGAATACTTTATGAAATATAACTTAAATACAAATCATTATGCTGATTTCAATATTTATGAAATCAATAAGCTTCCCGCAAGAAGCTGGTTTATACCTTTTTCCACAAGAAAAAAGGCAGATTCTTTTGATAATGCTTCAAAGCGTTATCACTCCGATAAGGTTGATTGTTTAAGCGGTAACTGGGATTTCCGCTTTCTGGAAAATCCAAATGATCTTGACTATGAAATTGACTCCGACTCTTTTTTTATCGATACGATTGTTGTGCCATCGTGCTGGCAAACCAAAGGATATGGTAAACCTATTTATCTAAATACCCGTTATCTATTCCCATATGATCCACCGCGTATTCCTGAATTGGATCCGGTTGGTCCGGTATTCAGCTGGAATGGAGCGGATAAAGGATTTGGAATTCATTATTCCTATCCGGAAAATGAATACAATTATATCGGTGTCTATCGAAAGAAAATCGATATCACAAAAGAAGAAGATACTCATTATATTCTTTCCTTTTTGGGGTGTGCGTCTTGCCTGGATGTTTTTGTGAATGGAAAGTTTATCGGATATTCACAAGGATCTCACAACACAGCGGAGTTTGATATCAGCAATGCCTTAAATAAAAAGGATAATGAGATTGTCTGTCTGGTTCATCGCTGGTGCAATGGAACCTACTTAGAGGCACAGGATATGTTTAGATATAACGGAATCTTTAGGGATGTCCTTTTATATAAACAGAAAAAAGAAGATATCTTTGACTTTCATATTGATGCCAGAAATACAGAGAAAGGATATGAATGTATTATTCAGGCTGCCGGGTATAATTGCAATGTAGAATTTAGAGCAGCGCTTTTATCGAATACAGTTCAATCCAGAAACGGTGTTGTGAAATTTGAAAATCTTCAGGTAGATCGATGGAGTGCAGAAAATCCTGTGCTATATGATATCTATTTGGAAACAGAAAATAGCTGTATTAAAGTGCAGTATGGATTTAAAGATGTTCATATTGATGGTAATAAATTCTATATCAATGATCATCTTGTAAAGCTTCGTGGTGTTAACCATCACGATACAAATCCTAAAAACGGCTATACGATGATGATGGAAGATATCGAAAAAGATATGCGGCTGTGTAAGGAGTTCAATATCGATACGGTCCGTACCAGCCACTATCCGCCGGACCCATATCTTTTGGAGTGCTGTGATAAGCTTGGTATCTATGTAGTCGATGAGGCAGATATTGAAACCCATGGTGTATGGTCGCATATGTTACCACCGGACTACAGTCGTATCTCCCGTGATCCATCATGGTCCGATCAATACGTAGATAGAGGAACAAGAATGGTGTATCGTGACCGAAATCATCCATCGATTATTATGTGGTCGCTTGGCAATGAGTCCGGTGGAGGAATCTGTACCAACAAAGAATATGAAGCCATGAAACAAATCAGTTCTTTACCAATACATTATGAAAGTGTGATTCATACCGACATTAAGGCTTATGATGTGGCAAGTGAAATGTATCCTGATGCGGCTCATGTTAGGCAGGTAGGTGAACTTTCATCGAAGGTTGAAACCAAATTAAAAGATCGTCCTTATTTCTTATGTGAATACGCTCATGCGATGGGAACCGGACCGGGTAATATTGAAGCTTATTGGGATGCAATCTATTCCTACGATAATTTAATGGGTGGCTGTATCTGGGAAATGGTAGATCACGCCTTTGAAGAAAACGGAAAATATACCTATGGTGGTGACCATGATGAATATATGCATGATGGAAATTTCTGTGTAGATGGTCTTTTCTATCCGGATAGAACTCCTTCAACAGGTGCATACATCGCCCGCCATGCCTATCGACCGATTCGTTTTTCGCATATTAAAGAGGATGAATTTGAGATGTTTAATACAACATCTTTTACAAATGCCGACAAGTTTATCTTTGAATGTACATGGAATAACGGCGATAGCTTTACACTTTTAGAAAGTGTAGAGCCACTTTCCAAAAAACGAATTCATCTTGCCCTGCCGAATCATGAATCGATCAATGGGGATGTATTATTAACCATCCGTACATTAGATCAACAGGGAAATGAAAAGGCAGTTGAGCAATTATGCGTGATCAAACAGCCATATCAATTACCTAAAGTTAAAGCACAGAATTTTGATTATTTTATCCGAAATAATAAACCGATCCTAAAAGCAGGGGATATAAATCTGGAGGGATTTACAACGATTTTGTATCGTGCACATACGGATAATGATGTCAATCTTCTTGGAGTGGATGTAATGAAACCATTCTATAGTCTGGAAGAGGAAATCATATCCATTCAAAAATTTGCCGACCGAACTGAAATTCAATCAAAGATTTCATCCAGAACTTATACCTTTATCTGTACGGATGTTATATCTACAAGCGAATATGGAATTCATGTTCACAGTACGCTTCACTGTAAAAGAGGAATGGGAAATCTTCCTCGCTTTGGAAAAATCTTCCGCCTGTCAAAGGATTTTGAAAACATTACCTATTATGGAAGAAGCGGTGAAAGCTATATCGATATGAAAGAACAGTATCCTATTGAAACGGTAAATTGCGGTATATGGGATATGGTGGAACCTTCCATCCGCCCACAGGAAAGCGGTAACCGTTTTGATTGTCATTATGTGAAATTGAAATCCGATAATCAAGTTCTTTCCATCACATCGGATAGTGCCTTTGAGCTTACGATTAAACCTTACAGCGAAAAGGAACTGATGCAGATGAAGCATAGGGAAGATGTAGTATTCTCCGGAGTATATGTTGGAATCAATGCCTTCCAGATGGGAATCGGAACGGGCAGTTGCGGTCCGGGATGTAATAAAGAATATACATATCCTGTAAAAGATGATTACCAACTTGATTTCTATATCGTAAATGAAAAGCTGAGTTAGAGAAATTTCTCACTCAGCTTTTAATATGTTCTTTCACATTGTCTGTCGTATAGATATAATATCCATCTTTTTCTATGGAAGCATCTTCAAGGTTCTTATCTAATATCCAGATAGCTTCGACATCGGGATACTTATCTTCCAGCCATTTTTGACCGTCCTTTACATCCATACAGAAAAGGGCAGTGCTTAACATATCTGCCAGCGCAGAATCATTCGTAATTACGGTAACAGAGCGCATATTATTTGCCGGATATCCTGTACTAAAATCAATGATATGCGAATACATCGTATCATCAACCATATAATATCTTTGATAATCACCGCTGGTTACGATGGCACACTCACTTGTAGTCGCATATGTAACTATAGCTTCATAGGCTTCGGGATTTTGGATACCGATATGCCAGGAATCTTTCTTTTCACCAATTAGTACGACATTTCCTCCGGCATTGATCAATCCGCACTCCAATCCTGCTTCTTTTAACTTTTCAGCAGTTTTTTGACAGGCATATCCTTTGGCGACACCACCTAAATCCAACGATAATTCCGGATCAGTAAATCGAATGGTATTTCCTTCTATCACAATTTTATCTTTACCGGCATGTGACAGGGCTTGTTCAATTGCTTCTTTTTCCGGAAGAATCCCTGATTTTCCTTCTTCATTTAAAGTTAATCCTTCTTCTCGATAGGTGTGCCATAGATTTAAGACATTTCCTTCGGTAATATCGAAAGCCGGATTGTTAAAATCAAGGGACATTTCAATGCATTCTAATAATTCATCATCCACTTCTACGGCATGATCATAAGCTTCCTGGTTGAGTGTATAGATGTTGTTGATGCCATCATAGGCATGATATTTGTCAAACAGGGAATTGTAGTAGGTAAAAGATTCCCGCACTATCGTTGTGTATTTTTCAAATTCTTCAGCGGAACACTCGGCTTTAAATTGAACCGGTGTATCAAAGCCAACATTTGTCAAAGTGATATTTTGCGTATCCGGTGCTTGATTGGAAATGATACCTGTCATCATCGCAACAATCACAAGAAAACAGGCGGATATCGCAATCCATAGTTTTGTTTTATTCATAGAAATATGATAAATCTTTCAAAATTGAATGTCTATGATTCTTTATCATTCAAAAACCAGAATTAAAAAAGCCAGGCTGAAGTACATCCCGGCAAATATGAATTCTAAGCTCCTGTTTTATATTCCTTGATCCAGTCTTCTACCGGAGCTTCCTGAGGGTCGATATAAATTGTTTTATAGGACTGCATTGTCACAAAGCCGATCTTGGATCCGGGAACCTTTTTGATCTGCGAAATCGGACAGTAGTCTACCGGTACCGAACTGGATTGACTGGATTTGGAAAACCAGGCTGCCAGGTTGGCACACATGCGGATACGTTTTTCATCCGGATCAATCATCTTTAATAAAACATGCGAGCCATGATATCCTTTGACATGGAACCAGAGGTCCTGCTTACGGGATAATTGATGAGTAATATAATTATTCTGCAGATTATTTTTACCGATAAAGATATCCGCATCTTCCATATGAAGATGGAGAACATTTGGCTTAGATTTCTTTTTTGCCCGCACCTTTTTCTTATTTGGCATCAATACTCTCTGGTTGATAAGCTCTTCTCTGATTTCCATGGCATCCTGGTTACTGCAGTAAGAAAGCTGCTGTTCCAGCTGGGTATAGTATTCAATCTCATCTTCACACTGCTTGATCTGTTCCTTTAGAATATCAATAGACCTTTTTAATTTATGATACTTTTGATAATAACGCCTTGCGTTGTCTTTTAGATCAAAGCGCATATCAATTGGAATAATCACATCTTCGCCTGTCTCAAACGAGGTTAAGGTGACTTTAGGTGCTTTTTGAACCTGCCCCATATAGGCATAGAGTAAATCACCATACTCCCGATAGATAGGATAATCGGCTGCCTGAGCTAAGGAGTCTTTTAATTTCGGTAATTTCTTGATGTTCTTATTCTTTTCTTTTTCTACCGTTCTAAACAAATCACCGCACTGCTCCTTGATTCTTGCCTTCTGCTCATCCTTTTCATAAAGATGGTGTAAGCCTTCCATCAAGCCATAAGTCTTCGGTGTACTGTTTAAATGCTTCAATTCTATACAGTGATAATCCTTTTCATATATATATAAAGTATTGGATTCCATGATTTCTTGAAAGATATCTTCAAATTTTTCGGATTGGCGCATGCGATAGATAAACTCTCTTGATAATAAAGGAGAAAAGCCATCGATCTGTTTAACTAATGAAGTTTCCAAATCGATATTTTCAACGTGTTCAGGATTTTGTTTATCCGGCTTATCCGGTAGTGTATAAACAGCACCCGGATGAATCAAGCGTTTGGAATTCTCATAAACAGGGATCCGCTTTAATGCATCTACGATAATATTGTCTTCACTTACAAGAACAATGTTGGCATATTTTCCCATCACTTCTCCATACAGTTTGAAATGACAGATATCTCCAAACTCATTACGGGAGGTAATATCAAATATCACGATACGGTCATATCCGGCCTGATGTACGGAAGTGATAATCGCCTGGGATAGATTTTTTCGTAATACCATCACAAAGTTGCTGGGATCCGATTGGGTGACAGGGGCACTGTCATATATATAAATACGATTGGTATTGGAATGAACATTAATGATTACACGCTTGGTACCCTGGTTTTGTGTACGAAGGGTTAGGGCAATCTCTTCATCGCTGACATTTTGTATCTTGTTGATTTTGCAGGGACACAGTTCATTTAATTGATTGGTAATATTATGAAGTAATAAACCATCTAGTGCCATGAGCCTTCCTCCTTTTGTCAAAACATTATAACACAGAAAAACATTTTGACACTTATAGTGATTTTCCATATAATGACTACACAAAGCCAAACTATTAGATGTCAATAATTCTTTTAAATTTCAATGAAATTGGAGTTTTTGATAATAATTGTTTAGCGAATTGTGAGTTTTGAGTGTATGGCTCCAGAAAAATTAGTATATGTACTAATTTTTAGGCGTACTA
>JAGAWH010000075.1 GCA_017941505.1 Faecalicoccus sp.
ACACCGGGTCTAAAAAATGCGACGTCCTTACTTTGCCCAGACCTTTGCTGACTGTATGCCTACAGCAGAAAGGCCAGGAACATCTGATTATTCCTGACCCTTTTATCTTATTCCTAATGTAGATAGATATACCAAAAAAAATATTAAGATCAGGTTCAAATCTTCCTGATTTTATAATAGAAAAAAATGAGGACTAGCTGTCCTCATTCACTGTTTCTGTATTTTCCTGCTCCTGCACTTCCATGGCTTGAATCTTTTCCATATACCGCTTAGCTTTTTCAACATAACTCATGCGGTTACCGTATTTTAATACCTTTTCAAAATACATGGTTGCCAATGTATAATCTTCCTCTACAAATGATAACAGAGCAATATAATAGCTTGCGTCTACCAGCTGAAATTTAAATTTGGTTCTCTGCATAGCCGCCAGATAATATCGTTTCGCTGTATAAAAATCTCCGTTCATCAAGCTGACTTTATTATCGATAGATTGAATCTCCGCATTCTGGATCATAACACCCGTTGGGCCGAAATTCATCCGTACCTTAGAGGCTTCTTCCTTATCCTTTGCCAAAGCAGCTTCATCCTTCAATAAATAATCGGCATAGGCCTTCGTAGACCAATAATTAAGTGCACTGGATGCATCCTTTAGCGGCAGCCAGATTAAGCTGGCCTTTGCGAGTTCCGGTTCATCCATATAAATCATGCACTGTGCCATCAAAATATGATCGGAAATTTTAAACTTTCTTCCCTTATTGGCCAGATAGAACAGCGCAGATGCGCATCTTTCCGGATCGCAATCGTCATACATGATACCGGTAATCGGAATCATACAGGTTGCCCGATATCGAAGCAGAAAATTAAACGCAAAGAAATACAACACTACCACAAGGGTAAGTAAAAGTAAGTTGTTGATAATCATCAAAATAAAGGTGATTGCTCCGATTCCAAGGGCATATATCATCGTAGCCTGGCGCTTGTTTTTATAACATTCCTCAGCCTTTGGATATACATCTTCATATAGTTCATGCCGAAGCTTGTACCTTTCAAGAATATCCGCCTGTGAAGTTAATCCCGCTTCCTGCATGTTTTTCTTGATCTGATTATTTAAAGATATCAAGCCATATGTACAAACCGCCACTGTCGGAATTACCAGCAATGTTCCTAGGGTCAACAATTCGGTTGGGAAAAGAAACACCAGTGCCAGCATAATAATTGGCACAAGACTTGAAAATGTCATCATATATTGAGTAATCATTATGACATTCGCAAAACCGGCTCCTGTAAAGGCACCGGATATTATCATAAGAACCGGATTATTTTGAATGAAAGTTATCATTTCTTCCGTCATCATCTCTTTATATAAAGAGAGATCTATAGGAAGCGCATAAAACAAACCTGCTAATAAAAGACCAATCAGGAATCCGATCCCAATCGCAGAAAGATGTGTTTTACAACGATATTTCCACATAATTCAACTCTTCTACTTCCTTTCGATATTACGTGCCGGCATGCCAACAGCTGTGGCATATGCAGGTACGTCCTTCAATACAACTGCATTAGCTCCCACCTTACAGTGAGCACCTAAAGTAATATCTCCTAAAACCTTGGCTCCCGAACCAACCATGACACCATCCTCTAAAGTAGGATGCCGCTTTACTTTTGTAGAACCAACACCGCCCAGTGTTACACCGTGATATAAATGGCAGTCATCACCGACAATTGCCGTTTCTCCTATCACAACTCCCATACCATGGTCGATAATCAATCCACGTCCTATGACAGCCCCGGGATGTATTTCAATTCCCGTTCTGTGACGGGCAATGTTGCTGATCCAGCGGGCGATGAAACGGTGGTTATGGCACCAGAACCAATGCGCAATACGATGGATACCGATTGCCTTAATATGCGGATACAGCCAGAAAACTTCCATTTTTGAGCGTGCTGCCGGATCCAGTTCCATCGTTCTCTTTATATTATAAGCCCCATCTCTAAAAAAGGAGCGTTTTATTTGTTCGCTCATAAAAAAAGTTTATGTTATTTCGATATAAAATGCAAGTAATGCACTTAAAAAGCACTCGGTCAAATGTAGTCCGAATGCTTCATACTTTTACTATTCTTCATCTGTGACTGTGTCTGCCTCTTCTGTAACAGAATCATCTGCCGGCTTGGCTTCTTCTTCAGCTAAATCTTTAGCTGTGTCTGTTTCTTCCGGTTTATCTTCTTCCGGTTCGCTTTCTAAAGCTGTATCTTCAGCCGGTTCTGTTTCTGCTGGCTCTTCTGTTTGATCCTCTGTTTTCTGGTCCGACTCTTCTAAAACAGTTGGATTAGACTCTTCTGTTTCTTCCTGTGTATCCACATTATCCTGGGTCTGGTCTGTTACTTCTTCCGCAGCTTCTTTGTCCTGTTCTTTTTCAGCTGATTTTGTCTTCGTTTCTTCCGGATTTTTTATCGCATGTAACATATCAACGATATTTCCGAGTGCATACGTGATAATCGCAAAGAAGAACGGTACGTAGGTATTAGAGAACAAAAATTGAATTTTCTCACCTAATGTCATAGGTACATAAGATGACATGTTGTAGGTTGCGATTTGCGTATTTGTCTGAAACAACATTACTGCTGCATAAAATAATGCCAGGATACAAAAAACATATAATGTAAAGGATAAAATTTTCTCTTTTTTCATATTGCCTCCAAATTATCAATCATCAAATAGATTCGTCTCCACAATATTTGCACAAATCATATAAAATTTCAACCTTACCATAGAAAAAGAAAAATCAGAGATTCAATCTCTGATTCATGAACTATATGGTGAGGCCGATGCGACTTGAACGCACACGAGCTAAGCTCACTACCCCCTCAAAGTAGCGTGTCTGCCGATTCCACCACGGCCTCATGCCATACAAATATACACTATTTTCTCAAAAAAGGAAAGACTTCTTTTTGATTTTTACCGTTTATGTCCTTGGGCAAGATAGGCAGGATACCATTTTTGAAACCATACGGTAAACATTCCCATAAATACCGGTACCAGATTATTTAATAAAATTACCATACTGCCAAGTCCTTTTTTACGCAGATAATAGGTCCATATCGCTTCCAATACATATAGAATTCCCCAGGCTGCAGCCAATATATAATTGGTTTTCATAAATAATGGATTTTGATACGCAGTATCTCCTCCGTAATTATATTTCACATAGGTGGCACATAACGGCTCTTTAATCAAACAGGAACCAAGCCAGAATAATCCAAAGATCAAATAGCTGACAGGAATAATGATATCCATCTGCTTTGTTATATTTAAACATGCACTAAGAATGGAAACAGCTATGATACTGAGATAATCCCAAATCACAAATTCATGTTTTCGCATGATAAAGGGTACGAAAGCACATACCACAAGTGTGACAAGTGATCCGATAGAGGCATCAAAGGACGATGCGATCCAAAAGGTAATCCATGGAATCAACATAGTTATCATGGAAGGATTTTCTTTTGATGATTCAGGTTTCTTTTCCTCTTGGACAGATTCTGTTCCAAAGAATTTTCCCCAGTTCAACATCAGGGAAAAATCACCGGTAACCGAATATAATCCATCTGCCAAGGCTTTGTCCCCACGAATTTCACCCCGGGAGATAGACTGCCATACCGTATATGGTGTTTCAATGATTGTAGTAGGGATCTGACTATTATCCGTAAAAACTTTACTGCCGTTTTTTTCCAATACAATCTGATAAGAAGTAGATAAATCGGTATAACGCATCTCTAATACCCTGTCTTTTCCATCGTAAGCCGATGGATTGTAAAGAGCAGCCATCTGCCTTGTGAATACCAGATCCTCGGCTTCTTTTTCACCGGTTTTTTTATCGATTCCCCAGCTGGCATCAGCCATCTGTTCAAATACTTCACGGGGATATAAAAGCGTATTTAACTCATTTTCGGTTGCCTTTGAAATGGCACCATCGGCATATTGACTGCCGGCATTTTTGACAATTTCCAGATATTGACCGGTTCTTTCCGATAACTCTTTTACTCTGAAAAGTTCCCCCTGTCCGCAGAAAATGGTTGTATAATTACCTTTCCCCAGAAAATGATCAAACATTGAGCGTACACTGTCATAATTCCCTTCGGCCGAATAAAAGCCACAGGTTGAGATCAACACGTGTTTTGTATGTTTTAAATCATATCGGGAATCGTGACTGCCGCTGCCATATCCATCTTCTCTTGTACTCATAAACGGAAGATTCATAGGCAGCTGTCTGTCGATCATATTTTTTAACAAGCCGGGGACATTGAAATAATACAACGGAAAGCTCCATATTATCAGATCGGCTTCCATTTCCTTTTGGATGATGGATGCCATATCATCCTTTATGACACAGATTCCCGGTGTTTTCTGCCAGCACGCAAAACATCCTTTACAGGAATTGATCTTCATAGAGGCAAGATCAATTTCATCAACCGTTACATCTTCTCTTTTTCCTAAGAAGCCTTCGATAAACGCATTTGTCAGCCGCAAAGAATTACTGCGTTTTCCTTTCGGACTTCCGTTAATCACCAATATGTTCATGTTTTAGGTCCTCCAGCTGTTCTATGCAGTTGGCACACCACTTCTGCACCATAGTCTCGTACATTTCTCCAAACTCAATCGTAAATTTCCAATATAATGCTTTTAACGGATCCTCTATCGTTTGTTTGTACTCATCAGAAACAGAATCTACTTCTTTTTTTCCTTTAGGAAGTACAATCTCCTTTTCCGCGATTTCTTTGAAAAATTCAATGTTTACATCAATTGAACATTCTCCCCTGAAAAAAGTCTTCATCAACATAGATGAACGTACAGGAGCAGACACGTAATCTTCTTTTAACCAGGATATCAGCTCCTCTTTTCCCTGATTGGTAATAGAAAGTATATTTTTATCCGGTTTTCCATCCTGCTTAACAGGAGAAGATACAATCCAGCCATTTTTCTCTAATACCGTAAGCTCACGGTAAATCTGAGAGGTCTGAGCCTGCCAGAAATGACTTAAGGAATCTCTGAAAACAGTCATGATCTCATAACCTGTCATATCTCCGTAATTTAATAATCCCAAAATTCCGTGTTTCAACATATTAATCTCCTTATTCCACATGTGGAATATTATATTCAGTATATTCCACTTGTAGAATATGTCAATAAAAAAAGAACAGAATCTTCATTCTGTTCAAATCTTAATAAATAAACTGACGCACTCCAAACCTGTTGTCTGCGGGAACATATCCACAGGCTGTACCTTTTGGCAATGGTATCCATTTTCTTTTAACAGTACTGAGTCCCTGGCAAGTGTCTGAGGATTACAGGAAATATACACGATCTTTGTTGGTTCTAAACCGCAGATGTGTTCAATTCCCATCGATGTAAGTCCTCGGCGTGGCGGATCTACAAAGACCACATCGGTATGTTCTTTATAGTTTTCTACAAACTTTGATGCGTCCTCACATACAAAAGTACAGTTGTCCAGATGATTTCTTTTCGCATTGTTGACGGCGTTCATCACTGCTTCCTCTACAATTTCAACACCTGTAATCGATTGTACATAAGGAGAAACACTCATCGCAATTGTTCCTACTCCGGAATAAAGGTCAATGCACTTCTCGTTTCCCTTTAAGTCCGCAAATTCAATCGCCTTTTGATATAGTACTTCCATCTGCTTCGGATTGACTTGATAAAAGGATTGAAAATTCAATTGGATATAATTGGATAAACATTTTTCTTCCAGGTAATCATGCCCATATAGAACCTGGTAGGTATCTCCCAGAATCACATTATCTTTTCTAAGGTTTTGATTGTAGATAACCCCGGTCACGTTAGGAAATTTACGAACCAATTTTTCGGTTAATCTTTCAAAAAGGTTTTCTCTGGCAATCCAAACCACCTGAATATGGCCTAAAGTAGATATCCGGATAAAAATATGCCGAAGGTGTCTGGCTTCCGTAACCGTAAGATTGTCACAGATCCATTCATAAACCTCATTGATTGTCTTATTTTGAATGCTGCACATCTTACAGGGAACAATATCATTGGAATGAATGCGGTAAAATCCTGTTTTGATGACTCCATCTACTACCTGAACCGGAAACTGTGCCTTATTGCGGTAATAATAAGGATCTCCCATTCCAAGTGTATCCAGTACTTCAATAGACGAGTCCACCTGTCTTTCAAAGAGTTGTCTTACAGAGTCCGTTTTAATGTCTAACTGCTTATTGTAGGAAATATGCTGAAACTGGCATCCCCCGCATTGATGTGAAATGGGACATATAGGCTTGATACGGTCATCGCTTTCAACAATCAGTTCACGGATAATTCCATAGGCATAATTTTTCAATACCTTTACAATGCGGATCCTTGCCTTCTCATTTGTGATAAGTCCATTCACAAATACCGTCATCCCATCAACTTTGGTGACACCTGCTCCAAGATTTGTCACATCTAAGCACTCTACAATATATTCCTCATTCTTTTTCATATAAATCTACCTTACCAAACATATGGATTTGATTATTTTCAATCCATAAGGCACCATCTTCATAAATGGCATATACATCCAGCTTTTTTTCGCCGATTACTTTTTGAATATATTCCCTCTGGTGATTGGATGCATGATAATGCACTTCAATATCAAAGCCGCTCAAACTGCCAAACCCGCTCTGATAGGAGAAATCCGGATAATCCCTGTCCGGTGTAATATGGTACCTGTCCAGCTGAACCATAGCTCCGGCGCTGTATCCAATCATCAATCCTCGGTATTGTTTCAATACCTTTTTTAACTTTAAAGATTTGATTCGCTTCATGAACAAATCCGGTGCCCCACCGGGAATCATCAAGATATTGGAATTCTGAATCTTCTTAAGAATCTCTTCTCGGCTGTCGGTAAAATAATTCACCCAATGTACCTGGCTTTCTTTAATGCCATAGCGGAAAAATACATCCGTATTGGCTCTATACCATATTCCTACACCTTTTTTAAACTGCTTATTCCAATCTTCAATATTATTGGTGTCATCAAAAAAGGATAACGCTAAAACGCAGACCTCATCGGTAGGATGAATCTTGTCTTTAAGAACTGGATACATCCATTTGGAATCAATTTCACCGCTGTTGGCCATAATATGAATACATCCTATATCCCTGTCTGCTTTTTTAAACCGGCTGATATCTATATCCTGTTTCAGAACGTGATTTTCATCCAGCAGTCCTCTGTCGCGAATTGAATCCAAAGCGTATAGATCCTGTTCATCCCATTCCATACGTTCATTGCGGGAAAACAGTTTCGTTCCCTTTTTTACTGTCGTTTCATTTGTCTGTACGATTAATTCCATATATCTCTCCTAAAAAAAGCGTCCGATATAGCTCGAACGCTCTGTTCTTAATAATACTCTTCTGCAGGTGCTTCTTCCGGAGGAGCTTCCTCAGCCGGGGCTGCCTGCTCACGTTTGATGGCAGCCGATAACTCCGGATTTTTCGGAGATGCCATATTATCGATAATCATTTCACCGGCACCGGACTTATATACCTTGACATAAGCCTGACCGCTCAGTGGATGAGAATCATCAATGAGATAGTTGTATGCATCAATTTCAACATCATACATCTTACCTTTTTCCGTATTGGTGAAATATGTTTCTATCGGTAAGATTTGATTGATCTGATTATAAGCTTCCTGTGCAACTGCCGAAGCGCCTTCCGCATTCATTTCATCACTGATATCAATGGAAACACGAAGTGTAGCACTCTTTAGATTTACTTCAACCTTCTCAACACCGCCGATTGCCTGGCAGACACTGCTGACCTGCTTGATCTGTGTATTGGAAATAGCCGGATTCAAGTCCTCTTTTCCAAATCGGTTTCCGACAACCGGTTTATTCTGTCCACCTAAACTTGTCAACAAGACAAAGCCCACAATCGCAAAAGGAATCGCGATAATGATTAATGTTAACCATACAAGTTTATGTCCCTGCTTCGGTGGTTTATTGGATGAACGGGTAGACCCGCTTTTCTTCTTCATATTAAATTTTGGTAACCCTGCCATTAGAATACCTCCTTTTGGTATTATAACACATAATATCCTAGATGAAATAATTTATCAATAAACTACGAAATTGTTGTGATGACCTTTACATCCGTTGACCCGGCTTCTCTTTGAAGCATGGCATATACGGTTCCGTTATTGGATACACGCACAATATAATTACACGACGTCTCGGTAAAAATCGAAAGATTTTCACGGATTGACTGGGTAACCGCAAGAATCTCACCGGCGGTCTTACCATGGGTCTCCACATTGATATTCATTTGAACCGGTGTCTGTTTTTCAAATTTTACCGTTCCGGTTATATAGCTGTAGTCAGCTAAAACCATGGATATCTTTGATTCATAATCATCGTATTGTTTGGAAAGCTCTTCATCCATTTCCGTAAACTTTGCGGATGGGAAGGATACCCATTGTTCATCGATATTGCCAAATGAGCCCTGGGAACCAACATAATATCCATCATAGAAATATCCACCGATCGACGCAGCAGAATCCGAACTGTCTAAACGGAATGCCGCAATATAGATTGGAATATCCGAAGCGATTTCATTAAAGCGCTGCCGCATATAGCTGACAAGCTTTGCGGATGAGACCTTTACATAATTCTTTAGTTTTTCATCTGTGATCGCTACGGCTTTGCCATCGGCAGACACAACTTCATCGTTGACAACCATACCGACAGAAATGCCTTTCAAAGTATCGTTTGAATACCAATCCAGTTCATAAATATCCACTAAGATTGTTACACCGGCAACCTTTCCGTTTCCGGTATCAAACTCTTCATCAAGACTTGGATTCAAACCGTTCGGGTTATCATCACGTGTTGTTCCTAAAAGTCCTCTGGATCCATCGGATGCATCCAATTCATCATAGGTTAAAAATACATGGTTTTTAAATCCTACGGATGATGGATTAAAATGCTGCTTAGAAAGCTCCATCAATCCCTCTTCCATCTGGATACGCGCATCCAGACTGGTAAACAAACCGCTGTGCTTAACCCGCATATCGCTGGTTTCAAACGGTAATATGGCCGCATATCCACCTGAGCTTAACGGTGTGGACTGATTGGAATTTAAAGACGAGCAGCCTGTAATCATCAACAACAGGCTGATCAGTGCTGTAATTCGTTTATTTTTCATCGTTACCCTCCGTAACGTATACATTATATCATGAAGATTTTTTGGATAAAGAAGGATGTAACAGACTTATTGTCTTTTTTCCATATGGAAGTCCAAATGCGATATCCGCATTGGTTCCGTTTATCCTTAAAATAACGCCTTCGCCATAAGTTTTATGCACAACCTTGTCTTTTGGCTGATATTTTCCAAACCGTGAAGGTTTTGGTGCTGCCGGTTTTACAGGCTGTACAAAAGTCGGTTTTGGCTGTGACTTTTCCCTGTCATCATCCACAAAGGATTTTGGAATCTCCATCAGGAAACGGCTTGGCGTTTTTGGAGTTCCTAACATATAACTGAATTCACTGTTCCAGCTGATATATAAGGAACGCTTTGCACGTGTCATGGCCACATAGCACAAGCGTCTTTCTTCTTCCATCGCCGCATTTCCCCCTTCATCCAGAGAACGCTGGGATGGGAAGATTCCGTCGTTGAAATTGACAAGAAATACCGTGTCAAATTCCAATCCCTTAGCCGCATGGACGGTCATCAAGGTAATGGAATTATGGCTGTCTTCCTGACTTTTATCCGTAAAT
Organism: Faecalicoccus sp.; assembly: GCA_017941505.1. The sequence continues at coordinate 9,793 of JAGAWH010000075.1, forward strand.
AAGGCAATATCCTGCAGGTATTCCTCCAAAGTCATCTCCGGGTTTTCCTGTATGGATTGGGCAATGTCATTTCTTAATTCCTGAAGGTTTTCCATTCGTTCCGGTTCATTGCTCTCTTTGACCATTTCATAATATCCGGACCTGTCCATTACATAATCAAAAAAGTCTTCTAAGGCAAATTCTTCGCGATGGTTTCTTAAATCTTCCACCAATTCTACAAAAGACCGGCATTTTTTTTCGACAGAGGCAGATAAGCCATTTGGGTTTTGCATAACCTCCAGCATGTTGATATCACGCTGGTTAGCTTCTTCCTGAATAGCTTCAACGCTTTTTGCCCCAATCGCCCGTCTTGGACGGTTGATAATACGCGTAATCGCAAGATTTAAAGATAATTGTTTAGGGTCTTGGTCATCGGCATGGGTGCATAACTTTAAATAACATAGAGCATCTTTAATTTCCTGACGCTCATAGAAGCGAATGCCTCCATAAATCACATAAGGAATACTGAGCTGCTTAAAGGATCTTTCAAATATACGCGAACTGTAGTTGGAACGGTATAAGATCGCAATATCCTTATACTCTATACCTTCTTTATGTTTGGCATTAATCTGTCTAGCCACATAGATGGTTTCATCGTTTTCACGCGCACAGGCATGAAGATGAATCTTTTCTGTTCCCGGAATCTTGGTAAACAGGTCTTTTTTAATACGCTTCTGGTTATAGCTGATGACCGAGTTGGATGCATCCAGAATCGGCTGGGTAGAACGATAATTCTGGTTTAAGACAATGGTTTCACAGTTTGGAAAATCCTGGTTAAAGCGTAAGATGATGTCGACGCTGGCACCGCGCCATGTATAGATGGTTTGGTCAGGATCGCCTACCACACACAACATCGTATTCTTTCCGGTCAAAAGACGCACGATATGGTATTGGACAGGGTCCACATCCTGAAATTCATCAACATGTATATAGTCCAAACGATTCTGCCATTTTTCTCTTGTTTCTTTACTGTGAGCTAATAAACGCTCCCCTTCCAGCAGCAAATCATCAAAATCCATTGCCTTCATTTCTTTTAAACGAAGCACATATCGCTCATAGATATCCGCAATCAGCTGCTGTTCTTTGGTGAAGGCAAGTTCTTTAAACTGTGCCGGTGAAACACCTTCCGATTTATTGGAAGAAATAACAGCTAATACTTTATTGACCGATAATTCCTTTTTCTGCAGATTCAAATCCTTGTAGATCGGCGTCAACAGAACATTCTGGTCATCGGAATCTAAAATTGTGAAATTTTTCGGGTATCCGATCTTATCCGCATCCTCCCGTAAAATGCGGACACAAAGAGAGTGGATGGTCGAGATGCGAACCATTCGTGCATCCTCACCCAGCTGCTTATATAATCTCTCTTTCATTTCATTGGTAGCCTTATTGGTGAAGGTGATTGCCATAATACGGTATGGCATAATACCGCATTCTTCCACCAGATAGACAATACGAGCCATCAATACCCGGGTTTTACCGCTTCCGGCACCGGCGATGATCCGCACATGTTGATCGATGGTAGAGGCCGCCTTCCTCTGGTTTTCGTTTAATTGATCTAATACACTCATTTATTCACCTAATCCAGGGATTGAAATCCACTTTCTTTGATACATTGTTTCAAGTAATCCATATCGCTTTCATGGCGAACCGTAACATGGAAATACATTTCCCTTTCATCCTGTTTTAATTTGGCATCTAATACATAATAGCCCGTCTTCTGTTCAGAATACATCCATATTGTCTTATCCTGATATTCGATGGGTTCAACCTGTGATAGAGCTTCAGGGTTTTCTAAGATTCCATCATGGAAACTGATTCGCATCAGCCATGACCAATCCGCCTCATCTGTAAAAGGCGACATTAAACATAAAGCTGACATAGATGGGTCATAACTTCTTTCCGCCGTTCCCGGAGCTACGATTTTCGCATCCCGGAACAAATGATATACCTCTTTTGAGCGATATTGATGTTCCTCTTCACGCATCGGATTGCCCTTTTCAATCCTGTTTTGACGTCCTAACAGCTCGCAATAGCGGCGATATGTTTTCATCGGAAGCGGGAGAGTTGGATCTTTTTCATAGGCCAGCTCAATATAATCACAAATGGTTGATGCCACCTTTTCGGTATGTTCATTCATTAAAATAAAATCGTCATAGCCTTCCTTTGCCAGAAGAGTCAATGCCGCATTTTTGAAATAAAGAGCATCGTGATCCCATGCGTTCCATACATAGAAAACATCCATCAAGTCCATGGCATCCATCTGCCTGAACTCCCGCTCATCCAGATATCCGATCGGGGTTGCGATAAAGCCTTCTTTTTCTAATGGCAGATAATAAGTTTCATCATATATATAGTTTTTATGGATGATCGGTTCTCTTTTTAATAAACGACCGCGTAAATATTCAATTTCATCCTGGTAGCGGTGAACGATGCGATGGAAGTCTCCATCCTTGTCAAATTCGAGTTCATCCATCATTTCATAATCACCCGGAAGCTCCTCTTGGATATCGTGGAAAAAGTCCACTACAAACGCATGGAAGCCGGGTCCGGCATGTCTTGTATTGGATGTCAAGATCACATCACGACCGTCTTCATAAACCTGGATCTTTCCCTGAGGACAGGCATCTATTTCAACTATATCTCCTCTTTCTTCAATTTGAACCTGTTCACGACCAGCTAAAGCACCTAAAACTTCATAAAGTTCATCTTTTTCTTTATCTGTTCGATCTTTACAAATTAACTGTACGTACATAGTTACACCTCCCGTGCGTTTTTTGAGTTTGGAAAGCTATTATAACACACTATGCAAAAAACTAACAATCATGTATAATGTCTCAAGAAAAAAAGAGGTACGCTATGAACCAAATTGCGAATCGATGGAAAGACTATGAAATTTTAGATACGGGAAATAAAGAAAAGCTGGAAAGATGGAATAAGATTATCTTACGCCGTCCCGATCCGGTATGTATATGGCCTCAGGCAGATGAAGATATCTGGAACACTGCCGATGCCGTATATCACCGTTCCAAGTCCGGCGGCGGAAGCTGGGAATATAAGAAACAGCTCAAAGAATTCTGGACTATCGGCTATCGCGGTCTGCGTTTTAAAATTTCACCGACAGGATTTAAGCACACCGGTCTTTTCCCGGAACAGGCTTCCAACTGGGATTTTATTATGGATACTATCGAAGCATCAAACAGAGATGATATTCGCATTTTAAATCTGTTTGCCTACACCGGAGCTGCCACGATGGCTGCCTCTAAAGCCGGGGCAAAAGAAGTTGTTCATGTCGATGCGGCCAAAGGCATGGTCCAATGGGCTAAAGAAAATATGGAGCTTTCCCATTTAGAACACAATACGATTCGTTTTATCGTGGATGATGTATTAAAATTTGTCAAACGCGAGCAGCGAAGAGGTCATACTTATCATGGCATCATTATGGACCCGCCAAGCTATGGAAGAGGTCCGAAACAGGAGCTTTGGAAATTAGAGGATAATTTGTATGAGCTCATCACAGAATGCGAAAAACTGTTAGATAAGGATGCATTGTTCTTTTTAATCAGCTGTTATACAACCGGATTTTCCTGTACCACACTGGAGCAGGCACTAAACCGGTCAGAGCTTTCCAAACGGGAAGGTACCATTGAAACCGGTGAGAATTTACTTCCTGTCACAAGCGGAGGTGTTCTTCCGTGCGGTATCTTTGGAAGATGGAAGTCAAAATAAAAAGCCCGATCGGGCTTTTTTAACATCGAATCCAATTTGGATAGAAAGGAATTCCGTTTTTGATCATTCTGTGAATTAATGGTGTTCCGATGGTTTGGAAATAATGTTCGATGGTCGGAACCTGGATGACTAATAAATCACCTAACTTACCGACTTCTATACTTCCTCGATCATCCAGACCGAATTCTTTAGCCGGCAGGCTTGTCATACCTTCCAGAAGCGGTTTATAAGGCACTTCCAATTGGCTGAACAACATATAACATAACGGCTGGAAGCTGTATACATAGGAATTCGGCTTCCCAAACCCGCAGCTAAGCAGGAATTTTTCCGGCTGTCCTTCAATATAATCTCCCAATCTCTCTACAATCGGTAAACTTGTCTTTCTGCGGTTCACATAAACATCCTGGGTTAAATTTTTGCGCTGGATCTTACTATGACTTGTAAGAACGCTCAAGATACCGTTTTGGCGCATCGCATACAGAGCAGCCGAGTCCTGCCGAAGCTGATCACCCAGTCTGGCGTTAATAAAGCCTTTAAAATCACAATCGATAAACGCAGGTAATACTATTTCGCCCTGAGCATCGATGACGCGGGTTGATGGCTCTATAAGATTTTTATAATCCGAGCCTGTTCCCACGGCCATGATCTTATCGTGATGAAGACAGACATAAGCCCGCTCCAAAACGGTAAAATTATCATCGCACGTATATAGATTTTCTATATTTTTAATCAATAGTGTTGCTTTCATAAATATTTCCTTTGGGTGCATTATAACATAAATAGAATGCATGGTATAATTAGTTTATGATTAATCCAAGAATGTATAAAAAGAAACCGAAAACCGCAATTGTGACCATCCATGGCTTTGGTATGAATCGGGCCAATCATTTTAATGATTTCCGTCGTTTTATAGAACAAAAAGGTTATGCCGTGATTCAGTTCAACATTTATGACATCCATGATCCCGAGGATGCCAGCTATAAAGAATGGATTTCCCGCTGTGAAAAAATATTGAACCGGGCCTTAAAGAATTATGACAATGTGGTCTTATTGGGATTTTCTATGGGCGGGGTGATCGCATCCTACTTAGCCTCTATTTATCCGGTTAAAAAATTGATTTTGATTGCCCCGGCATTCAGCTATCTTGATTTGTCTACATCGGTACATTATGGTGTTAAGGCTATCAAAAAGATCGGCAAAAAGACGGAGACTCCAAGTGCTGCCCAAACCAAGGCATTTACCGAGATTGTCTCCAATTATAAAGAATCCATTTATTATGTGGATTGTCCGATTTTAATCCTGCATGGAACCGAGGATACCTCGGTATCCGTACAAAGCTCAAAAACGGTTTATTCAAGACTTCGCGGCAAAAAGCGCATGTTGATCTTAGAGGGAGCCGGTCACAAAATGTTGTATGACGGCATTATGGAAAAAACGGTATTCACATTAATTTACCAGGCGATGGAGGGAAACTTAATTTAAAAACCAGGCAATTTGCCTGGTTTTCGCTTATTTGTATTGATCCAACATATTGAGTTTGAGATTTAACAGTTTATCCGTCAAATCTACATAGTATTCCTGCGGATTGACAAAACGCTTAATTTCTTCCCACAGAGTCTCTAATTCTTTCTGCGTATATTCACGGATTTCCTGAAGGTCCGGAAGATCATAAACAAGTTCACCGCGTTCAATGATCGGTACAAGTAATGGACGTAAAGAATAAGTTCCACCCTTGATAATTTTATATTTCCAGCGTGACATCGGATGATAGATTGCCAAATCTTCATTTTCATCAAATGTTTCTTCGTAGAGAGCCATCAAGTCAGCCTGGGCCATACCGGTTTCCTTATCATAAATACGATATAAATTCTTAATACCCGGGTTAGTTACTTTTTCAACGTTATCGGAAATTTTAATTTTCGGAATCATCACACCGTTTTCTTCGGCTGCCACCATCTTGTAAACACCACCGAATACCGGAGAATTCTTGGAACAGATCAAGTTTTCACCGACACCGAAGGAATTGATCTTAGCACCCTGCTGGCGGATCAAAGATTCAATGACATATTCATCTAAAGAGTTAGAGATGACAATACCGCAGTCTTCCATGCCGTTGGCATCGAGCTCAGCACGCACCTTCTTGGAAAGGTAGGCAATATCGCCGGAATCGATACGAACACCTTTTAAACGGTAGCCGTTTGGTTCTAAATAATCCTTGGCAACCTTAATGGCATTCTTGATACCGGATTTTAAAGTGCTGTAGGTATCAATCAATAAAGTACAGTTATCCGGATAGTTCTTTGCGTAATTCATAAACGCATCGTATTCTGTATCAAAGCTTTGAATAAAGGAATGCGCCATGGTTCCAAGTACCGGAAGACCGAATACTTCACCGGCATAGGTCGTAGCTGAACCGGCACATCCGGCGATGTAGGCAGCTCTTGCCCCATAAATGGCAGAGTCAAAGTTATGGGCACGGCGTGCTCCAAATTCCATGACCGCTCTTCCTTCGCTGGCCTGGACAATACGTCTTGCCTTAGTGGCAATCAAAGTCTGATGGTTGAGTGTAAGAAGTAAAGCCGTTTCCACTAACTGTGCCTGAATGATCGGTGCCTTTACACGTACCAGCGGCTCATATGGGAATACCGGCGTTCCTTCCGGAATGGAATATAAATCACCGGTAAAGCGAACGTTTGCCAGATAGTCTAAAAATTCATCGCTGAATTGGTTTAATGAGCGAAGATAGTCAATATCCTCTTTATCAAAGTGCAGATTTCGAACATATTCGACAGCCTGCTCTAAGCCGGCAAATACGCAGAATCCACCATCGTCCGGATTCTTTCGATAAAATAAGTCAAAGACAACTTCCTTGTTTGGGTCTTCGTTAAAATAACACTGGGACATGGTTAATTCATAAAAGTCCATGACCAGACTTAAATTTCTTTTTTCAATCATTTTCTACTCCATAATTTTTGATACAACATCAATTCCATTGATCCGCATATTTTCTAATGCGGCCGTATTCCAATAACCGGCATCGTGTACACCTTCAATATGATATGTTTCTACGCAGTCTGCCGGAACAATAATTCGCATTTTTGTTTTATTATGCTCATTGAGCCAGGCCTGTAAGCTTAGCGCAAACTGCAGTATGCATAAATCGGTACAGCAGCCGGTAATAATGATATCCCGATAACGATTCATCTCCTGCTCCAAAAAGCTTTGAAATTCAGGTGCCGTAAAGGTATTTGTGCTGTTTTTATGAATCATCCATTTGATATACGGACGCAAGTCATCAATGACTTCAGCCTCGCTTGTCCCTATGACACAATGTGCAGGATATGCATCAAATTCACGGGTTTTCGGAGGATGGGAGTCACAGACAAATACATTTCGACATTCTAACGATTCCATCAGCGATTGAATATTCGGGGTAATGTCATGAATTGCCTCATCGTGCAAAGCCCCTTCAAAAATAAAACCGTTTACCATATCCACTACGAATATTACCGGATCGTTTAACGTATCCGCTTTCAGCACCGGATAATTCTGTTCTATGTTTCTGGCCATATACCTCACCTCTTAATGCCTAATTATACACTATATCCGTTCATTGAGTTAAAAAAAAAGGGGCTGTGTAAAAACCTCCAAAATTAACTGGAGGTTTTTTCAGCCCTTTTCTTATATTTATATGACTTTTTTGCTTCCTCGTTTTTTGATTTCTGCTGCTTCTTTTTCACTTTGTTCGATAGTCGTTTGGCACTTGGT